>NC_012691.1:172500-541250 GCF_000023065.1 Tolumonas auensis DSM 9187 | reverse complement strand
CTGGCCGCTATCAATCATGCCGACGATAAGCGTCCGTTTCTGCTGGAAGGTGTGACCGGTTCCGGAAAAACAGAGATTTATCTGCAGCTGATAAAAGCCATGCTGGCGCAGGGAAAACAGGTTTTAGTCTTGGTGCCGGAAATCGGACTGACTCCGCAATTACTGCGCCGTTTCCGTCGTCGTTTTCATGCGCCCATACTGACACTGCATTCCGGCATGAATGATCGTGAACGCTTGGATACCTGGCTGGCCTGCAAAGCAGGAGAAGCAGCCATTCTGATCGGCACCCGCTCTGCCATTTTCACGCCGTTTAAAACGCTCGGACTGATTGTTGTGGATGAAGAACATGACAGTTCATTCAAACAGCAGGAAGGCTTCCGCTATCACGGCCGCGATCTGGCCATCATGCGGGCTCAGCGCGAACAGATCCCGATTGTACTTGGCTCTGCGACACCGTCACTGGAAAGTCTGCATAATGCCCTGCAAGGACGTTATCACCACCTGCAGATGACACAGCGGGCCGGTGGTGCACAGGCCGCCCAACAGCATCTGCTGGATGTCAAACATCTGCCGCTGCAGGCAGGTATGGCACCGCAATTATTACAACTGATGGATGAACAGCTGGCAGCCGGCAATCAGGTCATGCTGTTTTTGAACCGCCGGGGATATGCACCAGCCCTGCTGTGTCATGATTGTGGCTGGGTGGCAGCGTGTCCGCATTGTGACGCCTTTTATACCTGGCATCAGCAGGATCGGCGATTACACTGCCATCACTGCGATGATATGCGGCCGGTGCCGCATCAATGTCCGGAATGTAATAGCCGGAATCTGGTCAGCTCCGGGGTCGGTACCGAACAGCTGGCGCAGTTTCTGGAACAGCGCTTCCCGGCGTATAAAACCATCCGTATCGATCGGGATAACACCCGGCGCAAAGGTGAACTGGAGGCGCATTTAAATGCCATCCGGCACCAGGAATATCAGATCCTGTTAGGCACACAGATGCTGGCCAAAGGGCATCATTTCCCCCATGTCACGCTGGTAGGTATTCTGGATGTGGATGGTGCGCTGTTTGCCTCTGATTTCCGCGCCACGGAACGTCTGGCACAACTCTATGTTCAGGTAGCCGGACGTGCCGGACGTGCCAGCAAATCAGGCATGGTGGTGCTACAAAGTCATCATCCGGAACATGCGCTGCTGCAGGATCTGCTGAATAATGGATATCACCATTTTGCCCGGACCTGTCTGCAGGAACGGCAGGTACTGGCGCTGCCGCCCTTCACTTATCAGGCGGTATTACGCGCGGATGCTCCGGCTCGTGAGCCACTGGAACTCTTCATGCAGCAAGCCGCGCAAATCTGCCATCACTACGGGGCGCCGGATCTGCAGTTGCTGGGGCCGCTCAGCCCGGTCATGGAACGCCGGGCCGGGCGCTATCGCATGCTATTGATGTTGCAGTGTCCGCATCGCATGCATCTGCAGCATTACCTGCAACAGTTACTGCCAGCGATTGATAATTTGCCAATTCATCACTCGTTACGCTGGCATCTGGACGTGGATCCTCTCGAGGTTTCAGGTTGAGTCGCACATGAAAAAGAAACAGAACACGCGATTACGGGAATTCGCATCTGCAAACATCGTTTTGTATTACGCCTTGTTTGCCGCACTCTGGATTGCAGTATCCGATAAACTGCTGGCCTGGCTGATCAGTGATCGCGAATGGCTGACCTTTCTTTCTATCGTCAAAGGTTTTCTGTTTGTAACCCTGACCAGTTTTCTGCTTTATCTACTGTTGAATCTGCAGCACCGCAAAACGACCAATCAGAAACAGCAGACCTCTTCACGCCGGTTATACTGGCTGTTTGCCTTCCAGATATTACTGATGCCGCTAATTCCGGCACTGCTGTATGGTATTCATGGTCAACAAATCAGGGATGACAGCCACAATACCTTGAATACGCTGGCTAAAGTAAAAGCGGAACAGGTGGAAACCTGGCTGCAGGAGCGTCTGGCTGATGGCCTGATGCTTCAAAGTGATCAGGCCTTCTCCCAAGCTGTGGCATTAGCCAATGCCGGAGGCCATGCCGCCGATGAAGCCATCCGGAATCCACTGGAATTATTAGCCCGTAACAAACATTACCAATCGCTGTTATTGCTTGATCAGCAGAATGCACCACGATTTATTGTTGGTCATGTCCCGGTGCATAAAACCGTGATTAACGCACATTCTCACCTGTCTTTAAGTTCACACGACCATCAGGCCGGACATGGATCATTAAAGACCAGCTGGTACTGGGACGAAAATAACCGGGTTTATCTGGATATTCAGGTGCCACTCATCGATACCCGGAATGATAAACGTATTGGCACGCTGATCATGAGTCAGGATCTGCAGGCTAATCTGCTACCTCTGATACAAAACTGGCCCGGTGCAACGTCTACCGGACTTATCTATCTGCTGCAACCGCATGCAGAGTGGTTATCTTATATCGCGCTGCCAGCTAACAAAGCAGACCAGACCCAGGCAACAACCAGATGGTTTACCACCGGTTCACTATCGTTGCTGAAACAGGCTCTCAGTGATCAAGCAGATATTTTTGAAGGGAAAAATGCGGAGGCAACCGATGTGGTTGCCAGCTATATTCCGGTCAGATATTCCGGCTGGCATATTCTGGTTCAGCAGGATCGGGCAGAGATCTATGCACCACTGCATAATCTCGTGTACTGGATAACGCTGGTCGTGTTCTTTGCCGGTCTGCTGGTGATCTTTGTAGTGTCATTATTGTGGCGACAGCAGCAATACACCAACCAGCTGGAACTGCAGCGGCAGACCAGTGAAAAAGATCGTCTGCTCAAACACTTCTTTGAACTGCCATTATTTGGCATGGCCATTACACATGGACAAACAGGCCACTGGATCCGATTCAACCATCAGCTAAGCGATTTGCTGGGTTACAGTCACAGTGAAATGGCAGAACATACCCTGCTTTCACTGACTGCGAATGAATATCAGGAAGCTGATATCGCGGCAATGTATCAGATGACTCAGGATCTGTGTGATGGTTACCTCTGCGAAAAACAACTGCGGCGCAAAGACGGACAACTTATTTATGTGAATGTCGATACCCGTTGTGTGAGAACAGCCGACCGGAATATCGCTTTTATCATTTCCGTTATTGAAGATATTTCCTCACAAAAAGAAAATGAAGCGATCTTAAGACAATCTGCCACGGTTTTTGATAACACCCGTGAAGGCATCATGATCACGGATAAAAATGCTCAGATCATCAGAGTCAACCCGGCCTTTGCTGAATTGTTTGGTTTTTCCCAGCATGAATTACAGGGAAAAACACCGGTCATTTTCAAATCAGGCAAGCATACACACGAGTTTTATCAGCATATCCGGGATTCGCTTAATACCTCGGCTTTCTGGCGGGGAGAGATCTGGAACCGTCGCAAAGACAATCACATCATTCCTCTTATCTGCAGCATCAGCGCCGTCAGAAATGACAAGCAACAGCTGACGCATTACGTCAGTGTCTACAGCGATATCAGTAAACTGAAAGCCAGCGAAGCCAAACTTGCACATCTGGCACATCATGACCCATTGACGCAGTTACCCAATCGTACACTGCTGACGATTAATCTCAGCCATGCCATCGATCTGGCAGTCAGAAATCATCACCGGATTGCCCTGCTGATGCTGGATCTGGATCGATTTAAAGACGTCAATGACAGTTTTGGTCATCAGATTGGTGACGCGTTATTGCAGGAGGTCGCTCGGCGATTACGCCGGCGTGTCCGCATCTCGGATACGATTTGTCGCCTGGGTGGCGATGAATTCACTGTATTAATTGAGGGAAACCCTGCACTCCACGATGTGGAACATTTCGCTGAGGACATACTGCAATTGCTGAAAGATCCCTTCTCTTTACCCAACGGCAGAGAAGTCATCATCGGCGCAAGTATTGGTATCAGCCTCTATCCGGAACACGGCCAGACTCCCAAGGAACTGCTGCAACAGGCCGATGCGGCCATGTACCGGGCGAAAGCTCATGGCCGCAGCTGTTTCCGTTACTTCTCGGATGAGCTGACGCGGGCTGCAGAACAACGTCTGGATCTGGAAGTACGTTTACAGCGGGCGCTCAGGCTGAATGAATTATGTCTCTATTTCCAGCCACAGATAGATATCAGCAGTAACCGGATTATCGGTGCCGAAGCGCTGGTTCGCTGGCAGGATCCAGCGCATGGCCTGATCTCACCGGCACAGTTTATCCCGGTGGCAGAAGAGACCGGGCTGATCAAACAACTCGGTGAATGGGTATTGCTGGAAGCATGTCGTCAGGGCAAGGAGTGGCAACAAAAAGGGCTGCCAGCCATTAATCTGGCCGTGAACATTTCTCCGGTACAGTTCCGCAACAGTAATATTCTGGAATCTGTTTTCAACGCGCTGAAGCAGACAGGCTACCCGGCATCGCTACTGGAACTGGAGCTGACAGAAAGCGCCCTGATGACCCACGAAAACGAAGCGGTGGAAATATTAAGCGCATTACGGAAATATGGCATCCGGCTGGCAATTGATGATTTCGGCACGGGTTACTCATCATTGGCTTATCTCAAACGCTTCCCGCTGGATGTGCTGAAAATCGATAAGAGCTTTGTCGATGATATTCCGCACAAGAAAGATGATATGGAAATTGCTGCCGCGATTGTCGCCATGGCGCACACCTTGCGTCTGAAGGTGTTAGCGGAAGGTGTCGAAACCGAAGAACAACTGACCTTCCTGAAAGAGCAGGGCTGCGACTGCTATCAGGGCTATCTGATGAGTCCACCGGTTCCGGCAGATCAATTTGAACAGTTGTTGCGGGCTCAGGCCGAAGATTCTGAAAAGTAACCTGACGTCACAAGAAAAGTGAAGGCACGAATATTCGTGCCTTCATTGTTTTAACCTTTCGGAATTTGCTGGGTGATGCAGTGAATGTTGCCGCCACCGAGCAGAATTTCACGGGCCGGGACACCGACTACGGTATGTTGCGGGAAAATCTGCTGCAGAATCACTTTCGCTTCATCATCCGTTTTCGGATCGAGTAACGGATACACGACACGATCATTGGTGATGAGGAAATTCACGTAAGAACCCGCCAGACGGCCACCCGCATCACGCGGCACACCTGAACCATCCACTACGCCAGCCGACTCTTCTTCGGTGCAGTACAGCGGACCCGGTTGCGGCAGCTTCCAGATCTTCAGCTTACGCCCTTTGGCATCCATCGTTTCAGACAACACCTTATACGCCGCCTGCGAACGGGCATACTGCGGATCAGTCTCATCATCCGTCCAGTGCAGGATCACTTCGCCCGGACGCGCAAAACAGCACATGTTATCAATGTGACCATCAGTCTCATCCATATACACGCCCTCTTCCAGCCAGATGAAGGTGCTGACGTTCAGATAATCGCGCAGATAATCTTCGATCTGGGCTTTGGACAGATGCGGGTTGCGGTTTTTATTCAGCAGACATTCTGCCGTGGTCATGCAGGTGCCTTCACCATCCACGTGAATAGAACCACCTTCCAGAATCAGCGGCGCTTCATAGCGATCAAAGCCATGTACCGCCAGCATTTGCCGCGCCACCAGCTCGTCTTTATCCCACGGGAAATAAAGCCCGCCATGATGTCCGCCCCAGGCATTAAACCCCCAGTCGATGCCACGGCATTCACCGTTACCGTTGATCACCACGGTCGGGCCAGTATCGCGCGCCCAGCAGTCATCACTCTCCATCACTACCAGCGTCACATCAGCCGGCATGATGGCTTTCGCCTGCGCCATGAATTGTTCCGGCACCGCCATATACACCGGCGTTGCACCAGCAATCGCTGCCGCCACTTTGGCAAACGTAGCCTGCGCGAATTTACCCGCTTCACGCCAGTTATCCGGGCGGAACGGCCAGATCATCCACACCGCCTGTTGCGGTGCCCACTCGGCTGGCATAAAAAAACCGTCCTGCTTCGGCAGGCCGGTAATTGTCTTACTTGTCATATCCTGATGTCCTTGATTGCGGCAGTTATTACCAGGAAGTTTCACCGTCAGAAGTCATGATGGTGCCGTACATGGCCGGACGACGATCACGGAACAGACCCCAGCTGATGCGCTGTTTACGGATCGCTTCCAGATCAAAGGTATGCACCAGTACGCATTCACTGGTTTTGTCCGCCTGCGCCACCAGCTCACCAGTCTGATCAGCGATGAAAGAAGAGCCGTAGAAGGTCATTTCCAGACCTTCCACAAACTTGCTCTTTTCCGTACCGATACGGTTAGAGGCAATTACCGGAATAATATTGGCAGCGGCATGACCTTGCTGCACACGAGTCCAGTGTGGCTGTGAATCGATTTCAGGATAAGCCGGTTCAGAACCAATCGCGGTTGGGAAGAAAATCACATCCGCCCCCAGCAGCGCCAGACTACGGGCGGTTTCCGGGAACCACTGATCCCAGCAGATACCCACGCCCACGTTGGCGTACTTGGTTTCCCAGACGATAAAGCCGGTATCACCCGGTGTGAAGAATTGTTTTTCCTGATACGCCGGGCCGTTCGGAATGTGGGTTTTACGATACACATCCAGCACTTCACCGTCGGCATCGATCATCACCAGTGAGTTGTAATGCGCATTACCGGCACGCTCAAAGAAAGACAACGGCAGCACCACATCCAGCTCTTTCGCCAGTGCAGAGAAATGTTGGATCAGCGGGCTCTCTTCCAGTGTTTGTGCCAGATCAAAATGCTCCGGGCTCTGATCGATACAGAAATAAGGAGTCTGGAACAGCTCCTGGATCAGAATGATCTGCGCACCTTTCGCTGCTGCTTCACGCACCAGTTTCTCGGCACGGGCTACGTTGCCGTCGATATCCCAGGTACACGCCATCTGCGTGGCTGCCACAGTAACTAATGCCATAACGAGCTCCTTCTGTGTGAAATTGTTGCCGGTGGATGGATCCACCAGTCTGGTATTAGGTATAGCTGAAATTTACTGAGTCGCAGTTTAGAAAGATGCACCATCATCCATCAAATGAATTATATTCATCTAATGATAAACAGAGCGAATAAGCATGAAACTACATCAGCTCGATCTCAATCTATTACTGGCATTTGACGCTTTGATGACCTGTCGTCACGTCACGCGGGCTGCCGGGCAATTGTTCATCAGTCAGCCGGCAATGAGCCATGCGCTGAACCGGCTACGCGAACAGTTTGCCGATCCACTGTTAGTTAAAACACCGCAAGGCATGCAACCCACTGCCCGGGCATTAAAACTGCATGCCGGAATTCAGCAGGCGTTGTATCTGCTGGAACAACAACTGGAAGAAATAGAAGAGTTCGATCCGCTGAGTTCTGACCGGCGTTTTGTCATCAGCACGACGGACTATGTGGAATGTGTGCTGATCCCGCCACTGATCCGCCGGTTAAAGGAGATCGCGCCGCAGATCCAGATTGAAATTGCCATCCTGCGCGATCAGTTACCGGAAGCCGAACTGGCAAACGGGGAGATCGATCTGGTACTGGGTTTTGATGAGTATATGGATGTGCCGCGCTATCTGTGCCGTGAAACCTGGCTGCAGGAGCCACTGGCCGGTCTGGTACAGCAGGACAATCCGCTGGCAGGAGAAAAACTGGATCTGGCTCAGCTGATCGCCCTGCCCCATGTTTTTCATTCACCATTGGGAACTCGCGAATCAATGGTCGATCGCTATCTGATGAGTCATGGCCTGCAGCGGCGGATTTCCGCCAACAGCCAGAGTTATCTTTCTGCGGCGGCAATCGTCAGTCAGACCGATCATATTCTGGTGTTACCCAAAAAAGTGGCCAGTATGCTGGCGGGCAACTGGCCTCTTCGTATGGTCGCTTTACCGGATGATATGCCCTGCTACCACTTAAACTGTGTCTGGCATCCGGCACAAGGCGAACATCCTTCCGTTATCTGGTTACGTCAGCTGATGTTGCAATTGCTTAATACAGCAACTCACCAAAATTATTCAGTAACCGCGGCAAACCCTGCGTGAACTGCACCGGTGCATCCAGCAGCGCGAAGCAGAGGCAACCCTCTTTCGACTGTGGCTGATGCGTAACCTGACTATCGCGCAGAATGAAATCACCCGGAATATACTCGCCAAACTCATCCCGGAACGCACCACTGATCGGCAGCGTCAGCTCCATGCCCTTATGCACGTGCCGGGGCACAGCAGCACCGGCGGAAAGATACATCAGGCTGGCACGACCGGTCGATTGTTCATCCAGCAGTAAACGGCTACGGCCAATATTGCCCATCTGCTGCCAGTTCTGACGGGCTAGACGGCGCAAAGCACGCGGTAACCAGAAGACCTGTCCCTGAATTTCAATCGTCGGTTCCGTCATCGGTTGCAATGCCGCTGATTCCGGCTGCTGCAGAATATACGACAGCATATCGTCGAACTGCAGTTCGTCGGCGGGAGATACCGGCGCGGCGAGCAATATATTTTCCGCCAGTTTACGTTCCAGCTCTGCCACCCGTTGTGCACAGGCAGGACAAAACTCCACATGAATGGCGACGGCCAGTGTCATCGTTAATGGCAGTGTATCCGCGGCATACGCGGCCAGCAGAGCATTATCAGGATGAAAGTTAATCATGCTCGTGCTCCTGCTCAATCTGTTCACGTAATTTAGCTAACCCTAACCGTAATCTTGATTTAATCGTACCGAGCGGAATCTGCAGCCGATCCGCAATCTCCTGCAGCGTTTGATCCTGCAGATAAACACTCCGAACCACTTCCTGCTGCGCAGCTGGTAATAAGTGCAGATAATGCGCCAGCTGACGGGTCAGAATTTCATTCTCGCCGGGATCATTTTTATCGTCTTCAACAGCCTGATATTCCAGTACTGGCCAGATATCTTCCGCCACGAGATCTTCTTTGGAAACCTGCTGACGACGCAGCATATCGAAACACTGATTACGCATGACCGTATAAATCCAGGTCGTCGGCGCACCTTTTTCCGGATGATAAAGTGCTGCTTTTTGCCATACAGCCAGCAACGTCTCCTGCACCAGTTCCATCGCCCGGGCTTCAGAACGCAAATGACGCAGACCATAATGCCGGATACGGGGAGCGAAATAGTGGAACAGCTGGCTATATGCAGCTTTACTGCGCTGCGTCGCCACCTGTAACAGTAATGCGGTGAGATCGAGGTTTGCGGTTTCCATCAACATCCTCTGCGGGGGCAGTCGATACGACTGAATAGCCGCAGTATATCCCATGTTTCCCCATCCCATACTGAAACGCCCTGACTAAATCGTATAACTGCTTATTACGCAACCAGTCAAAAGGCGGATCATTCGCAGGGATAATTCAGTTCAGTGCTGGCGCACTGCCGCATCTTCTTCCTGTACTGCCTGCAACAGGAAATGCAGGGCATCGTGATAATCATTACTGACCATCAGATTGAATTTCTCTTCGGCTTCCAGTGGTAACACCTCCAGCCAGCGTTGCACAACCCAACAGGCATCGGCCCAATGTGGCGTTGGATAGTAGGCCGCATAGTTCGGATGTTCATGAAATAGCTGCCCCAGCTTTTCCGCCAGAATATGCTGTTCCGGTTGCAACGGCGCATGTTGCCATTCAGGTAAAACCTGTACCTCTGCGCACAGCAAACCGTCTGGTTCCACCTCCATCGAGTGGATACGGAACCGCTCCACACCCTTCATGGTGACAGTGAGCAGGCCATTTGTGAGCTGATCAAAATCGATGATTTCGATCCGGGTACCAACCGTCAGCAACAGCGAAAAACCACCATCCAGCGCTTTACCCAGTAGACATAAGCCCATTCCACGCCGGGATGATTCCGCAATCATGCGTACATAGCGTGGTTCAAAAATGCACAGCGGCAACACGCCATCAGGTAATATGTTGATACGTAAAGGAAATATAGCCAGTTGCATAGCAGCCTCCTTTCTCAACCTTAACAGGAGCTCGCATCGAGACTGATTTTTGATTCCTGACTTGTCTCTGTCATCAGCAACCACAACTAACCGTTTTACCGCTGTGCTTTAATTATTCTGTTCTTCTTTTAATTGTAGCTGTATAGCGCCAACTTTCCTGAAAGCCGATTGAAAAGGTAGTCAGTGCGCGGCATTCCGAGTAAAATTTCCGGCTCAGCCGATCGGCTATCCGTATTCGAGTCAGGAACCGTCAGAAATAATGAAAGCACAGATCCAACAACTCCTTGAACAAACCGTATCCAGCCTGAAAGCTGCCGCATTAATTCCGGTTGAATTAGAACCGCGCATTCAGGTCGATAACACCAAAGACAAGGCGCATGGCGATCTGGCCACCAATCTGGCGATGCTGCTGGCGAAACCCGCCGGAAAAAATCCGCGCGAACTGGCACAACTGATCATTGAACATCTGCCGGCCTCTACCCTGGTCGCAAGAGCTGAAATCGCAGGTCCGGGCTTTATCAACTTCTTCCTGGACAGCGCCTGGCTGGCAAAACAGATCGAAGCGATCGCCGCCAGCCCGAAAGCCGAAGTGAAAGCGGCTGCTCCGGCACAAACCATTGTATTGGATTACTCAGCACCGAACGTGGCCAAAGAAATGGCCGTGCACCACATCCGTTCGACGGTGATTGGTGATGCCGTTACCCGGACGATGGAGTTTTTAGGCCATCATGTGATCCGGGCGAACCACATCGGCGACTGGGGTACCCAGTTCGGTATGCTGATCGCCTATCTGGAAAAAGTACAGAATGAGCAGGCCAGTGAACTGGAACTGTCCGATCTGGAAGCGTTCTATCGTGAAGCCAAGAAACACTATGACGAAGATGAAGTGTTTGCTGAACGTGCCCGTGGTTATGTGGTGAAGCTACAGGGCGGTGATGAATATTGCCGTGCGATGTGGAAGAAACTGGTCGACATTACCATGGCACAAAACCAGATCATCTATGATCGCCTGAATGTCAGTCTGAGCGAAAAAGATGTGATGGGTGAAAGCCTGTATAACCCGATGCTGAGAACGGTCGTTGAAGATCTTCAGGCAAAAGGGCTCGCGGTAGAAAGTGAAGGCGCACTCGTTGTTTATCTTGATGAAATCAAAGGTAAAGACGGCGAAGCAATGGCGGTTATCATACAGAAACGCGATGGCGGTTTCCTCTATGCGACAACCGATATAGCCTGTGCCAAATACCGTGTTGAAACGCTGAAAGCCGACCGCGTCCTCTATTTCATCGACTCCCGCCAGCACCAGCATCTGCAGCAAGCCTGGATGATTGCGCGTAAAGCCGGTTATGTACCGGAGCAGGTTTCTCTGGAACACCACGCCTTCGGCATGATGCTGGGTAAAGATGGCAAACCATTCAAAACCCGGACAGGCGGCACCGTTAAATTGTCAGAACTGCTGGACGAAGCAGAACTTCGCGCCGGTGCCCTGATCGCGGAAAAATCAGCTGACCTGCCGGAAGCTGAAAAAGCGAAAGTGATTCATGCGGTCGCGATGGGTGCGGTGAAATATGCCGATTTATCGAAAAACCGGACCACAGATTACATCTTCGACTGGGACAACATGCTGACCTTCGAAGGCAATACTGCGCCATATCTGCAATACGCTTACACCCGTATTCAGTCGATCTTCCGCCGTGTTGGTGATGAAGCGCAGCCAGGCCCGGTACAAATCACTGCACCAGCGGAAGAGACACTGGCGCAGAAACTGCTGCAGTTCAATGATGTCGTACATAACGTGGCCCAGAAAGGGATGCCACATCTGCTGTGTACTTACCTGTATGAACTGTCTGGTTGTTTCATGAGTTTCTACGAAGCCTGCCCAATCAACAAAGAAGGCGTAACCGCTGCAGAAAAAGGCAGCCGCCTGACTTTGTGCCAGGCTACAGCGAAAACATTAACGCTGGGTCTGTCTTTGCTGGGTATTGAGACACTGGAGCGCATGTAAACAATGACCCGGGATTATGTACGCAGCTCACGACCTGCCAAACGCAAACCGGCAAGCAGGGGCACCGGTACAGGCCGGGGAAGCAGTCATAACACCAGCGCACCATTCCCTCTGGTGCGCGCGCTGCTGGCACTGACGCTGGTCATTGGCTTTGGGGTTTTTCTGTACCATATCAGCGGTTCATCCGGTGAAACGGATACAGCAGCAAACTCACTGGCCGATGCGCAGGCACCTGTTCCGATTGAACAACAACGGCCGGCCAAAGAAGAATTTGACTACATGCAAATCCTGCAAAACAAGGAAGTGCCGGTCGAATTGCCTGATGGCCAGGTGATCAGTGATCCAAGTAAAGATCCGCAACTGTTGCAGTATCAGCAAAAAATGCAGGAAATGCTGCGGGCGCAGCAGGAACGAGCAAAACTACTGGCACAGCAACAAAATGGCCAGTTACCTGCCGGGCAGCTACCGGCTGACAGTACGGCGCTGACACAAATGGCCATGAGTCAGACACAGGCACCACCGACAGTCAGAAGCCAGACCCCGGCGAAGACAACTGCAAACGGCACCACAGCAACAACTGCCCAACGCGCCACAGATGCGCCGGCTCAGGCAGCGAATCCGCGGAAGCCACGCTCTTTTGCCGATGTGATCGCGAAGGAATCAGCCGGAAACAGCAAACCAGCCGCAGCGCCGGTCACTAAAACCGCTTCTCAGGAACGTGATGAAGCACTGGCCATGTTCGGTAAACCGCGCCCTTACGCTGCTGACAGCACCGTGACAGCAAGCCGTAATGTTGCCACAACGACCACGAACAAACGCTTTATGATGCAGTGTGGTGCTTTCCGTACTGCAGATCAGGCCAGCACGCTGCAATCGCGTATTGCCGTACAGGGTCAGAACGCACAGGTCCGTAAAGGCAGTAGTGCCGCCGGGACCTGGCATCGCGTTATCCTGGGTCCATACAGCAGCCGTGCAACCGCTGAACAGTCACTTTCCCGCCTGAAAGGTGCCGGGACTGTGCAAAGCTGCACGATCTACGCGCAATAGCTATCTACGCGCAATAACCATTTTCTGCGCGTAATAACTCTTTTCCGCATAATTCCCGCATATCTAACCTTGAAATAGGGGCTCCCCGCCCCTATCTCCTTTCTCATGAATCTTCGTCGGCACAGCCGGCTACCCGTAATCGAGGTTTATGTGACTACAATCGTTTCTGTTCGGCGCAATGGCCAGGTGGTAATTGGTGGCGATGGTCAGGTTTCTCTTGGCAACACCGTCATGAAAGGCAATGCCCGCAAAGTTCACCGTCTCTATAACGGCAAAGTACTGGCTGGTTTTGCCGGCGGTACGGCCGATGCCTTTACGCTCCTGGAGCGTTTCGAAGCCAAACTGCAGGCGCATCAGGGAAATCTGGAACGTGCTGCGGTCGCATTAGCCAAAGAGTGGCGTACCGACCGCGCATTACGCCGGCTGGAAGCACTGCTGGCTGTCGCTGATGCACAGCGCTCTTTCATCATTACCGGTAACGGCGATGTTGTGCAGCCGGAAAATGATCTGATCGCCATCGGCTCCGGCGGCGCGTTCGCGCAATCTGCCGCCCGTGCACTGTTGGAAAACACCGAGCTTTCTGCTGAAGAGATTGTAAAAAAAGCACTGACTATCGCGGGTGATATCTGTGTCTTTACGAATAGTTTCCATACTATCGAAGTACTGGAATACCCTACCGTTACACCTGTTTAACTGATTGCAGACCAAGGATACCCAGATGTCTGAAATGACTCCGAGAGAAATTGTCCACGAGCTTGATCGTCATATCATTGGTCAGGCCGAAGCCAAACGCGCCGTTGCGATTGCACTGCGTAACCGCTGGCGCCGTATGCAGCTCAGTAATGAGTTGCGTCAGGAAGTCGCACCGAAAAATATTCTGATGATTGGCCCGACCGGGGTTGGTAAAACCGAGATTGCCCGTCGTCTGGCCAAACTGGCCAATGCGCCATTTATCAAAGTCGAAGCGACCAAATTCACTGAAGTCGGTTATGTCGGTAAAGAAGTCGATACCATCATCCGTGATCTGACCGATATGGCACTGAAGATGATGCGTGAGCAGGAAATGGAGAAGGTTCGTTTCCGTGCCCATGAAGCTGCTGAAGAGCGTGTGCTGGATGTATTACTGCCACCTGCGCGTTCTAACTGGGGTGAAGCCGAGAAATCCGAAACCGGTACGCATACCCGCCAGATCTTCCGCAAAAAATTGCGTGAAGGCGAACTGGACGATAAAGAGATCGAGATTGATGTCGCGGCACCGCAGATGGGCGTAGAAATCATGGCGCCGCCGGGTATGGAAGAGATGACCAACCAGTTGCAGGGTCTGTTCCAGAATATGTCGGCTGGCAATACCCATAAACGCAAACTGAAAGTTAAAGATGCGCTGAAGCAACTGGTGGAAGAAGAAGCCGGACGTTTGCTGAACCCGGAAGAGCTGAAAGAAAAGACCATTCATGCCGTGGAAAACAACGGTATCGTCTTTATCGATGAGTTCGACAAGATCTGCAAACGCGGCGAAAGCAGCGGCCCGGATGTTTCCCGTGAAGGCGTACAACGCGATTTGCTACCGCTGATCGAAGGTTGTACCGTTAACACCAAACACGGCATGGTGCGTACTGACCATATCCTGTTTATCGCCTCCGGTGCATTCCAGATCGCGAAACCATCCGATCTGATCCCGGAACTGCAAGGTCGTCTGCCAATTCGCGTTGAGCTGAAAAACCTGACCGTCGATGATTTCGAACGCATTCTGACTGAGCCGAACGCCTCGCTGACTGAGCAATATCAGGCACTGATGGCGACCGAGCAGGTGAAAATTGAATTCACCGCGGAAGGTATTCGCAGCATTGCGGAAGCGGCCTGGCAGGTTAACGAACGCACAGAGAATATCGGTGCCCGTCGTCTGCATACCGTGCTGGAAAAGCTGATGGAAGATATTTCTTATGATGCGGCCGATAATGCCGGGCAACTGTTCAGCATTGATGCTGAATATGTTAACCGCTACCTCGGTGCATTGATCGAAGATGAAGATTTGAGTCGTTTTATTCTGTAAAGCGACGGCAACACTGAACTATCAGAGCGCTCCGCAACAGGGGCGCTCTTTTTTTATCGGAAGTTTATTCTTTAATAACTTTGATATCGTTGAAACCAAATTCCAGGAATTTGTTATCACGAAAATCTTTCACTGCACCGACTTTTTTGGTCAAAGAGGCCAGCTGCCGCTCCATCGCCAGATAAGCGCGCAGATCAACGCCCTCTTCCGCGGCAATAGCTTCATAAATATCGTGGTATTTGTCATTCGCGTATTGAATCAAACGTGGCTGACCTTTGTAGCTGTAACTAATTTTTAACGCCATGATGCCTCATTCACTGTAATTAGGATGCAGCTGATACATCCTGTTGCGCTATTGTACCCTGAAGCTAACTCAGGGTCGAAAAATGAAACACCAGCCAGCTTAATAAAATACTGATAATCACTGAAGCATTCAGCATGGCGCCGGTCATCCGGCGGTCATAACCAAAAACCACCGCGTAGGTCAGCACCATCGTCGGCAATGGTAATACACCCGCCAGCAACAAGGAGTGCCGGAATAAGGCATCATAAGGCAACAGCCAGAACAACAGGCCGCCTAAGGTACCACCAATAATATATTTGCTGCATAACGCCTGCAGCAACAGTTTGCGCTGGTCTGCCGGAAAGGAAAAATTGAGATACATGCCCAGCAAAAGCAAACTCAACGGCATGTTCGCCTTAGAGATGACACCTGTCGTTTCCAGGACCAGATCCGGCAGCGGGATCCCTAAGAGATTAATCGACAACGCCAGCAGACTGGCCATCACCGGTATGGAACGCACAACCGAATGCAGCAACTGACGCCAGCTTAAGGGCTTTTCTCCCGAGAAATAAGCACCGACGGTATAGCAGACCAAAAACACCATATACGAATTACCCAGATCGTACATGGCCATATAGGTCAGCCCCTGTTTACCCCAGATAGCCTCAACCAGAGGATAAGCAAACAAGCCGATATTCGCCCCCGCCAGTGACATCCCCATCATGCCGCGAATATTCCGCGGGTGATTGCGGAATATAAACAGAATACAGATACAGAGCACGGCATTAGCCGCAAAGCCTAATACCGGTAGTAAGGCTAACTGCGGCTGCAGTGGCAAGGTAGAAAAGACATTAATCACCAGCGCCGGCAGCGTGATATTGAATATCAGCTTGGCTATCGATTCGCCTTCTTTCTCGGTCAGATAACGGGTTCGCTTGGCGAGATAACCGAGCAAAATAATACAGATAGAAAGCAGGAACTGTTGGTTAACGTCAGCAGGTTGCATCTTTGCCTCACTGTGCAGGCAAGGCAACGGCCGTATGCCGTACCCGCCAAATCAGATAAAACGCGGGCAGAACAATCACTGCCATCACCAGAAAAACATCTTGCTGCATATGGCGGTACATGATCCCGCTCAATACCGTGAACAGCGCCAGAGACAATGACTGGCCAATCGCCGAATAGAGCGTCTGGCCGGAAATGATCGCTTCCCGCGGCAATCGTTGGGCCAGATACCGCATTGCACCCAAATGAGCCAGTGTGTAGGTGAATGCATGCAGAGCCTGCGCCGGAAACAGCAACCACAGGTCAAGCGTGGTACCAATCGTTACCCAGCGGATCACCGCCCCGATAGCCGCCCAGCAAAGCAACCGTTCCGGTGACCAGTTGGCCAGTAAACGACGGCTGGCAGCAAACATGATAATTTCAAACACCACCCCGGTGGTCCAGAGTACACTGATGGTCGAAGCAGCAAATCCCTGCGAGTGCCAGTAGATCGCACTGAAACTGTTATAAGCCGCATGGCTGCCAAAAATCAGCGCTTCGATACCCAGAAAATTCAGGAACGCTTTATTGCGCAGTAACATGCCATAGCCATGACTTTCATTCTCTTCACCGATCGTACGCGGTGCCGGACTCATCGGTGCATGAATACAAAAACCGGCCAGCAGTAAGCACAGAACAATACAGTGAAGGATCCACGCCGGCCCGAGATGTTCAATCACAAATCCGATCAGGGTTGCCCCGACGATAAACGCCGCGGAACCCCACAAACGGACATTACCGTAATCCAGATTTACCTGAATGACCATTCTGGCCGCCACTGCATCACTTAACGGTAACAATGTCGGATAAACAAAATTGATCAACAGCGTGAACAGCAGCACAACCCAGAACTGCGATGAGAGATAAAAACCAGCAAAACTGAGCAACCCGCCCCAAACCAGCAAGCGGGCAATCGGAATAAGCCGCTCAGCACGTTTAGCCTGCCGCATGATCACCAGACTACCGCACAACCGCATCGCGAATCCGATCCCCAGCAGCAGACCAATCTGTTCTGACTGCAAACCGACTGATTCCAGCCAGACGCCCCAGAACGGCGAAAAGATACCAAGAACTAAATAGATGGCTGACAAATTCAGCGCTAACCAAGGATAAGGAGACATGGAACTACTGAAGGAAAGATTAATGGCAAAGAGATTAACAAATTGCCCGTCATCTTGTCAGGGTGAGTTTACAGAATATTTGCAGGGCAGCTCACAGAGTTACCGGGAACGAACACCAAAAGAAACCGGTTTCAATCTCATTTTTAACTGAATTACCGCAAATAAAAAACATATATCAGAGGAATAAAAAACGCCCGAAGGAAACCTGCCGGGCGTTTCAGAAGCAGTGCTGAATAGCTTAAGCTTTAGACTGCGGCGCAAATTTAGCGCGGATTGCGTGAATAACCATAGGCAACAGAGACACAACGATGATACCCATCATCAGCAGGGTGAAGTTTTTACGCACAAACTCCTGCTGACCGAATTCAAATCCGGCGTAAGCAAATGACATCACCCATAACGCACCACCGATCAGATTGAACGCCATAAATCGTTTGTAGGTCATTGCGCCCATTCCCGCGACAAACGGAGAAAAGGTGCGGATGATCGGGATGAAACGGGTGATGATAATAGTTTTACCGCCGTGTTTTTCAAAAAACGCATGGGTTTTATCCAATTGATCTTTTCTGAAGATTTTGGAGTTCGGGTTCTGGAACAACTTCTCTCCAAAGAAATGCCCCACCGCATAGTTAAGGATATTACCGGTTACCGCAGCGGTGATGAGTAAGAACACCAAGACATGGATGTCCATCGATTCCGGTGTGCCCTGTGTTGCAGCAACCAGCGCCCCGGCCGCAAACAGCAGAGAATCACCTGGCAGGAACGGCGTCACAACAAAGCCGGTCTCACTGAAAATAATCAGAAAAAGAATGCCGTAGACCCAGATGCCATAGGTAGTGAAAAGTTCTTGCAGATGCACATCGATATGCAGCACAAAATCGACGATCAGATGTAACCATTCCATAAATGAGATCCCGCTCAAAAAGTTGTGCAGAGTCTAAGCGATCCGATTCGGGGCGGCAATCGCCCCGATGAGAGATTTTTACTCGGTTTTACTGAAGGGTTATTGCGGTTTTTTCACGCGGGCATCCAGATCAGCCAGTTTGGCTTCCATCAGCGCCCGGATAGTATCACTGCACTCTTTCACTGTTGCCCGGTTCCATTGCTGAGAATCCACCGGTGGCAGCATTTCAATCAGAATTTCACCGTTATCCCAGCGATTCAGATCAATTTGCCCGACATAACTGGAACAGATGATCGGTACCAGCGGCACACCCGCCTGAATAGCGGTATGGAACGCGCCGGTTTTAAACGGGATCATGCCACGACCTTGGGAACGGGTACCCTCAGGGTACATCCAGACGGAGATCCGGCGTTGCTTGATTTTAGCGACGACCTGACGGATCGTATCTACCGCGCGGCTACGACGGGCCCGATCAATCAGAATATTACCGCTCAGGTAAAACAGCTGACCAAATAGCGGTACCCACGCCAGACTCTTCTTGCCGACCGCAACCACACCCGGCATCACACAACCGGTCATGACCATGATGTCATAATTGGTCTGATGATTACCCACATAGACCGCAGACTCAATGTGCCGGCATTCATCCGGAATCACCCGTCTGACTTTAACCCCGAACACCCAGCAGCCCCAGTTCAGCATACGAGCCAGCAGGTAGACATTATTGCGATGACGCGGACGAACCAGACAAATCACTAATCCAATCACAAACCAGATCAGTACCAGCACCGCTAATACCAGAATACGTAATACTTTCAGCATTGAAATAACCTTTTAAACTGCATTATCTGAAGCAGATGCACTCTGCTCCGGTTCAACCCGATCCACGCGTTGTAAACCACGCGGTAATTTGGCGCCACGGCGACCACGCTCACCGTGATATAACACCATATCAGCCGGTTTTAACGTCAGTTTACGTTTGCCGGCATACAAGGTCACCGCCTGATCGGCCTTTACAACCGCAACGTGCGTGACAAATTCTTCCCGGCTGGCAACTTTGTCTGCCGGAATACCAATCAGTTTATTCCCTTTTCCCTTGCCTAACTGTGGCAAAGTATTCAGCGGGAACAGCAGCATGCGGCCTTCATTACTGATCACCAGACATAATGCATCATCATCCTGCTTTGCGGTCAGTTGTGGTGGCAGAACCTGCGCGCCTTCCGGCAGCGTCAGCAAAGCCTTACCGTTTTTGTTTTTACTGATCAGATCATTATATTCACACAAGAATCCGTAGCCGGCATCCGAGCAAATCAGATAACGCTCATCCTCATTCCCCAGCAGCACATAGCGGGTCTGTTCACCGGCAGTAAAACTCAGTTTACCGGTAAGCGGCTCCCCCTGACCTCGGGCTGAAGGCAATGTATGCGCTTCCAGCGAGTAGGTCCGCCCCAAGTTGGTCATAAATACTGTCTGCTGATTACTGCGCCCCTGAGCACTCACCAGATAACCATCACCGGCCTTGTAATTCAGTCCCTGCACATCAACATCATGACCTTTCGCCGCACGAACCCAGCCCATCTCTGAAACGACAACGGTAACCAGTTCACTCGGTGTCAGCTCTTTCTCGGTCAGTTGTTTCGCTTCCTGACGCTCCACCAGCGGCGAACGGCGATCATCACCGTATTTCTCTGCATCGGCCTGAATTTCTTTTTTCAGCAGATTCCCGAGTTTGCGCGCTGAACCCAGTAACGCTTCTAACTGATCACGCTCTTTCGCCAGTTCATCCTGCTCACCACGGATCTTGAACTCTTCCAGTTTGGCCAGATGCCGCAGTTTCAGATCGAGTATTGCGTCAGCCTGGATTTCTGACAGACCAAACCGGCGCATCAGTTCCTTTTTCGGCTCATCTTCATTCCGGATGATGGCAATCACTTCATCAATATTGAGATAAGCGATCAACAAACCATCCAGAATGTGTAAACGGTTCAACACTTTATCCAGCCGGAACTGCAAACGGCGACGCACCGTTTCACGACGGAAAGCGAGCCATTCAGTCAGAATGGTCAGCAGATTTTTCACCTGTGGCCGGTGATCCATCCCCAGCATATTCAGGTTAACGCGGTAACTCTTCTCCAAATCGGTGCTGGCAAACAGATGCTGCATCAGTTGCTCAACATCAATGCGGTTGGAACGCGGTATAATCACCAGCCGGGTTGGATTTTCATGGTCCGATTCATCACGCAGATCACTCACCATCGGCAATTTCTTGGCCTGCATCTGGTTGGCAATCTGTTCGATGATCTTGGCACCGGATGCCTGATGCGGCAGCGCAGTAATGACAATATCACCATCTTCCATGTGATAAACCGCACGCGCCTTGATCGAGCCTTTACCGGATTCATAGATTTTACGGATTTCTGAACGTGGCGTGATGATCTCGGCTTTGGTCGGGTAATCCGGCCCCTGCACATGCTCCAGCAAATCAGATATCGTCGCATCAGGACGCTCAAGCAGAGTGATACAAGCCTGAGCCACTTCGCGTACGTTATGCGGCGGAATATCCGTCGCCATACCCACCGCGATCCCGGTGATCCCGTTTAACAGGATATGCGGTAACCGCGCCGGCAGGATCTGCGGCTCTTGCATGGTGCCATCGAAGTTCGGCTGCCATTCAACCGTGCCCTGCTCCAGCTCACTCAGCAACAACTCAGAAAAGCGTGACAAACGAGCTTCGGTATAACGCATGGCCGCGAAGGACTTCGGATCATCCGGTGCCCCCCAGTTCCCCTGCCCATCTACCAGCGGGTAACGGTAAGAGAACGGCTGTGCCATTAACACCATCGCCTCATAACAGGCTGAATCGCCGTGCGGGTGATATTTACCGAGTACATCACCGACAGTACGTGCGGATTTTTTATGCTTCGACAGCGCCGATAAGCCCAGTTCGCTCATGGCATACACGATACGTCGCTGGACAGGTTTCAGACCGTCGGCAATATGCGGTAAAGCGCGATCCATGATCACGTACATGGAGTAGTTGAGATAAGCCTGCTCAGTGAAGGTACGCAGCGGCTGGCGCTCGACACCTTCCAGACTCAGTTCAGCATCACTCATGTTAATTATTCTCTTGGTATCTCTCTGATTACTGGTCACTAGCCTATCATAATCACTGCTTTGCAGCGCGATATTTGCAGTCACGGACCGCGACCGGCTCTCGCTACCCGCCTGCGATCGTGCTGTAATAGTGGCAATAAAAACGAGGATCCGAAATGACAGATAAGCATACGAATACCGATGAATTAATCGATCAGGCCTATGAGCTTTTTCTGGAGCTGGCTGCTGATAATCTGGATGAAGCCACCATTGCCCGCTTCAACCAGGAATTCCCGGAACACGGCGGTTTAGGTGATTGTGAGCCGGAAGCAGACTGGGAAGAAGAAATCCAGGCAGAAGTCCGTCCGGAAGAGTGGCTGGAAGTGCGTGTTGGCCTGCTCAATTCAGACGATGAATTGAATTATCTGTTTGCCCGCATGCTGATCAGCCGGGATCCGGAAAGTCAGGAATGTCATATTCTGTGGCAACCAGAATAAGCCTCTTTTGATACAGAACCCGGCGTAAAGGGGTCGCGTCGCCGTTATGCCGGGTTCATAGCACTGACTGCAGGCAAATCAGCCGGGAAGACGGGGTTTACGGCCCCGCAATGTCCGGTTTAACTGCCATTCACCCAGTGTGGCCGTAAATTCGGCTCCCAGTAACACCACCAGCCAGCTCATATACAGCCAGATCATCAGGATCGGAATGCCCGCCAGCGCACCGTAAATGGATTTATACGTACCGAAATGGGCAATGTAATAGCCAAAACCCTCTTTAGCGACTTCAAACAGCAGTGCCGCCAGTGTTGCTCCCAGCAATGCGTGTTGCCAGCGCACATAAATATTGGGCACCACTTTGTATAACAGCAGAATCCCGCCCAGCGATAACAGATAAGGCAGTAATTCCAGCAGGCCACCACCCAGTGAGGATACCAGCTCGTAATGCCACAATGCCCATCCCTGTATCTGCGAAGAAAGCAGCAGACTACCGCCAACCAGCAAGGGGACAACACCCAGCACAATACTGTACATAGTGATAGTTTTCAGCCATTTACGCTGACCACGACAACGCCAGATATGATTCATGTTTTCATCAATCGCGGCAATCAGTAACAAAGCCAGCAGCACCAGCATTAACAGACCGATGGAAGTGGTCTTGGAGGCATTTTTAACAAACAACGAGAAATGATAGCGAAACGCTATCTCTGTTTCCGGCACAAAGTTGCTGAACATAAACAGTTCAAACTGACGGCGGAAATAGGAAAAACGCGGCAACCATGACAGCACCGAAAACACCACGGCCAGCAACGGTACAATCGACAGCAGCGAAACATACGCCAGATGACCGGCCAGCACCGGCAAACGGTCGTGCCAGACCCGCCGCCAGAAAAAAGCAGAAAAACGGCGTGAGCGCAGACAAAACAAGCGACTCTTCGCCCAGCGCTGGTTACGCAACGCCAGTAATCTGCGCGGATCCTGTGTCATCTTCACCTTCTTTTCATTTCATGACATCGTTAGCATACAGCTAAAAAAAAGCCCCGCAAATGCGAGGCTCTTCCTGATAACAATGGAGATGGTAAGAATTACTCTTCTTTACCACTACCACGGTTAGCACGTTTACGATCCATCTCGGTCAGCAGTTTCTTACGGACACGGATGTTCAGTGGCGTTACTTCCACCAGTTCGTCATCGTCGATGAATTCCATCGCCTGTTCCAGCGTCATCTTGATCGGCGTTGTCAGAACGATTGCTTCGTCAGTACCGGATGCACGCATGTTGGTCAGCTGCTTACCTTTCAGACAGTTTACTGTCAGATCGTTAGAACGGCTGTGGATACCAATGATCTGACCTTCATAAACTTCGGTCGCATGTTCAATGAACAGACGGCCACGTTCCTGCAGGTTGAACAGAGCAAAGCCCAGTGCTTTACCAGTCGCGTTAGAAATCAGAACACCGTTCTGACGCTGACCGATAGCACCACCTTTGAACTCACCGTACTCTTCGAAAGTATGGTACAGCAGACCAGTACCGGAAGTCAGCGTCATGAACTCGGTCTGGAAACCGATCAGGCCACGTGCCGGGATCATATAATCCAGACGTACACGACCTTTACCATCCGGAACCATGTTACGCAGTTCAGCTTTACGCTCACCCAGCTTCTCCATGACGGAACCCTGATTCTGTTCTTCAATATCAACAGTCAGTGTTTCCATTGGTTCCATTTTAACGCCGTCGATCACACGCATGATAACTTCAGGACGGGATACCGCCAGCTCGAAGCCTTCACGACGCATGTTTTCGATCAGAATACCTAAGTGCAGTTCACCACGGCCTGATACACGGAATTTATCCGGATCTTCGGTTTCTTCAACACGCAGTGCCACGTTGTGACGCAACTCATTCTGCAGACGTTCCAGAATATTACGGGAAGTCACATACTTACCTTCTTTACCAGCAAACGGAGAAGTGTTTACCTGGAAAGTCATGGTCACAGTCGGCTCATCCACAGACAGTGGTGGCAGTGCTTCTACACAAGAGTTAGAGCAGATGGTATCGGAGATTTTCAGCTCACCCAGACCAGTAATCGCAATGATGTCACCAGCTTGCGCTTCAGCAACTTCAGTACGGTGCAAACCCAGATAACCCTGTACCTGACCGATCTTACCGGTGCGGGTTTTACCGTCAGCACCAACCACAGTCACCTGCTGGTTTGGCTTCACGCTGCCACGCACGATACGACCGATGCCGATCACGCCAACATAGGAAGAGTAGTCCAGCTGAGAAATCTGCATCTGGAACTCACCAGCCGGATCAGCTTTTGGTGGTTCAACGAAATCAACGATTGCCTGGAACAGCGGATCCATGTTGTCAGATGGCTGAGACAGATCCATGGTTGCATAGCCCTGCAGTGCAGAAGCGTACACAATCGGGAAATCCAGCTGTTCATCAGTCGCGCCCAGGTTATCGAACAGATCGAATACCTGATCGACAACCCAATCCGGACGCGCGCCAGGACGGTCAACTTTGTTGACGACAACGATTGGACGCAGACCGCGGGCAAACGCTTTCTGAGTAACAAAACGAGTCTGTGGCATCGGACCATCTACCGCATCAACCAGCAGCAGTACACAGTCAACCATAGACATAACACGCTCTACTTCACCGCCAAAGTCAGCATGGCCGGGGGTATCAACGATGTTAATACGGTAATCTTTCCAGCGAATCGCTGTGTTTTTGGCAAGAATAGTGATCCCGCGTTCTTTTTCCAGATCGTTGGAGTCCATAATGCGCTCCTGACCATCCGAAGAGCGGTCCAGGGTTCCAGACTGTTGTAACAGTTTGTCAACCAGTGTTGTTTTGCCATGGTCAACGTGCGCAATAATGGCAATATTGCGGAGATTCTCTAACATCCTCGCCTCGAGATATAAAAAGTGACTAAAAATCGGACGCTCATTCTACCCACCCCAACGTGATCTGCATAGCAAATTTGCTGTAAAAACGAAGAGCATATTTTTACAGGATCTCTGTATAATCATGTTCGGCAGATTGTGCGTGCATTGCTGCACCACAAGAGCGCACCAAATTAGTGCTTTATTGCACCATAATATTACAGCGATGCGCTGTTAAATTTGGGCAATTAGCAGTTAATCCTTATTAACTAAAGAGTTTTTAAGTTGGCGCGTTTTTTGCTCCATAGCGATGAAAGTATTTTTAATATCGCTATCTGATTTTAATGACACCGGAGGTTAGCTAGCATGTCCGCTGCAAATGTTCTGAATATGATCAAAGAAAACGAAGTTAAATTCGTTGATCTGCGTTTCACTGATACTAAAGGTAAAGAACAACACGTTTCTATTCCTTCACACCAGGTTAACGAAGACTTCTTCGAAGACGGTAAAATGTTCGATGGTTCTTCTATCGCTGGCTGGAAAGGTATCAACGAATCAGACATGGTTCTGATGCCTGATGCAACCACTGCCCTGATGGATCCGTTCACCGAAGAATCTACTCTGATCATTCGTTGTGACATCCTGGAACCTGCAACCATGAAAGGCTACGATCGTGACCCACGATCTATTGCCAAACGTGCTGAAGAATACCTGAAAGCCAGCGGTATTGCTGATACCGTACTGTTCGGACCAGAACCAGAATTCTTCATTTTTGAAGACGTTCGTTTCGAAAACACCATGAGTGGTTCTTTCTTCAAGATCGACGATCCTGAAGCTGCATGGAACTCTGGCAAGTCTTTCGAAGGTGGTAACAAAGGTCACCGTCCAGGCGTTAAAGGTGGTTACTTCCCAGTAGCTCCTGTTGACTCTTCACAAGACCTGCGTTCTGCAATGTGTCTGATCCTGGAAGAAATGGGTCAGGTAGTTGAAGCGCATCACCACGAAGTGGCAACTGCTGGTCAGAACGAAATCGCTACCCGTTTCAACACCATGACCAAGAAAGCTGACGAAGTTCAGGTGCAGAAATACGTTATCCATAACGTAGCTCACGCTTACGGCAAAACCGTAACTTTCATGCCAAAACCAATGTTTGGTGACAACGGTTCAGGTATGCACTGCCACCAGTCTCTGGGTAAAGACGGTGTGAACCTGTTCTCTGGTGACGCTTACGGCGGACTGTCAGAAATGGCACTGTTCTACATCGGCGGTATCATCAAACACGCTAAAGCAATCAACGCTTTCACTAACCCATCAACCAACTCTTACAAGCGTCTGGTTCCAGGTTATGAAGCGCCTGTAATGCTGGCTTACTCTGCACGTAACCGTTCAGCGTCAATCCGTATTCCAGTAGTACCAAGCCCGAAAGCTGCCCGTATCGAAGTTCGCTTCCCGGATCCAGCTGCTAACCCATACCTGGCGTTCACCGCTCAGTTGATGGCTGGTCTGGATGGTATCATCAACAAGATCCACCCAGGCGATGCTGCAGACAAAGATCTGTATCACCTGCCACCAGAAGAAGCGGCTCAGATCCCACAAGTTTGTGGTTCTTTAGACGAAGCTCTGAAAGCGCTGGATGCAGACCGTGAGTTCCTGACTCGTGGTGGCGTATTCTCCGAAGATTTCATCGATGCTTACATCGAACTGAAAAATATCGACGTAGATCGCCTGCGCATGACTCCGCACCCAGTTGAATACGAAATGTATTATTCTGTATAAGAGTTCATGTTTCTGAAAAAACCCGCTCCGGCGGGTTTTTTTTTGATTATGATTTAACCTGATGTTTTCATTTGTACTCTATTAATAACAACGGGCAGGGAACCGCACTATGAAAAGAATATCAGGTATATGGTTAGCGCTCGGGTTATCCTGGGCGGTGCAAGCCGCAGATGAAAATGCAAACGTCTATTACTGGACTGATGCACAGGGTGTCATGCACTTCAGTGACAGACCGGTACCCGGCAAACAAATGCAACGTATGCAGATTGAGATTGCGAATCCTCCGGCAAGCAACCCCAATCCGGTTATCGATACATCAGCGCAGGATCAAAAAGAAACTCCCCCCACCATTGCTTACAGTCTGAGTATCTCCTCCCCGCTGACAGAACAGACGATCCGCGATAATGAAGGCCGCATCACCGTACAAAATCAGCTCACACCCGCTATTCCTGAAGAGGATCCCGCAGAGCTGTTCCTCTACGTAGACGAAAACCGGTATCCGTGTGATGCTGCAAGCTTGAGTTGTCAGGTCAGTGATATCGACCGAGGTGCCCATCAGCTAAGAACTGAATTGGTATCAAAAAGCGGCAAGATACTTGCATCATCTGGAACAGTTACGGTTTATCTGTTCCGGGTCATAGCCGTCAGGTAACCTGATCCGAAGTGCCGGCACCATTCTGGTTCAGGCGCACCAGAAGATAACAAGACTAAGCACCGGATTGGTGCGATTAGTGTCTGGGAGATCAACACTTGAATAGCCGTCCTGATTTACCAAAATTGCTGCTGGATAATTTACTGACAGCCGTCATTCTGCTGGATAAGCATCTGATTGTCCGGTATGTCAATCCGGCGGCAGAGCAGCTGATGGGCGTGAGTGCCCGTCGTTTACTGGATCATGCGCTGGAGCAGGTGGTTGATTACATTTCGCTGGATCTGGAACGCTTACGGCATTGCCTGATACAAGGCCAGGGATTTACCGATAATGAGGTAACGCTGGTCGTCGAAAACGAACCGCGCAGTGTGGAAGTCAGCGTCATTGCGGTCTATGACCATCAGGAACAAATGGCACTGGTTGAGTTACGCAAAATTGACCAGCAAAAACGCATCAGCCAGGAACAGCAACAGCATTCACAGCAACTGGCAGCACGTGATCTGGTGCGCGGACTGGCGCATGAGATCAAAAACCCGCTGGGTGGTTTACGCGGTGCGGCACAGTTACTGGAAAAAGCCCTGCCGGATGAACAGCTGAAAGAATATACCGGCATTATCATCGCGCAGGCGGATCGCTTACGGAATCTGGTTGATCGCTTGCTCGGGCCCCAGCGTCCGGGACGACATCAGGTACATAATGTGCATTCCGTTCTGGAGCAGGTTCGCCGTCTGGTCGAGATGGAACTGCCGCCGGGAATAAAAATTGAACGGGATTACGACCCCAGCATTCCTGATTTCGAGATGGAACAGGAACAGCTGCAACAGGCTTTCCTGAACATAGTGCGTAATGCCGTAGAAGCCATGCACGGTCATGGCACGATCAAGTTGAAGACCCGTACCGTATTTCAGATCACGATCCACGGGAAACGTTACCGGCTGGCGGCTGAAATCCGCATTATCGATGATGGCCCGGGCATACCGGAAAACATCCGGGATACCTTGTTTTACCCGATGGTTACGGGTAAGGATGGCGGCACCGGTTTAGGACTTTCCATCGCACAGAATTTAATTGATCAGCATAAAGGCCGCATCGAATGTGTCAGCTGGCCGGGACACACTGAATTTTGCATCTATTTACCGCTTCGTAAGTAATAAGGATATACACCATGGCAGCCAAAGTCTGGATTGTCGATGATGACAGCTCTATTCGCTGGGTTCTGGAGCGAGCCCTGAGTGCAGAACATTTCGAGTGTCAGTCATTTGAGGATGGCGAAAGTCTGCTGGCGGCTCTGGATAATAACCAGACTATTCCGGACGTGATCGTATCGGATATTCGTATGCCTGGCATTGACGGACTTTCCTTATTACAGCTGATCCAGGATAAACAGCCGGATATTCCGGTCATTATTATGACCGCCCATTCGGATCTGGACAGTGCCGTAAATGCTTATCAGAGCGGGGCATTTGAATATCTGCCGAAACCGTTTGATATCGATGAAGCTGTCGCACTGGTTCAACGCGCCGAAAGTCATCTGCATGAGCAAAGAAACAAGCGTCGCGCCCGCCAGCAGGTTGCCACCACGGCACCGGAAATCATCGGTGAAGCACCGGCGATGCAGGAGGTGTTCCGTGCGATTGGTCGTCTGGCCCGCTCTTCCATTTCTGTACTGATCAATGGTCAGTCCGGTACCGGTAAAGAGCTGGTTGCCCATGCTCTGCACCGCCATAGCCCACGCGCAGCGAAACCGTTCATTGCGCTGAATATGGCTGCGATCCCGAAAGATCTGATTGAATCAGAGCTGTTCGGTCATGAAAAAGGCGCATTTACCGGCGCAAACAGTGTGCGTCAGGGGCGTTTTGAACAGGCGAACGGCGGCACGCTGTTTCTCGATGAGATCGGCGATATGCCGCTGGACGTACAGACGCGTTTGTTGCGTGTTCTGGCTGACGGCCAGTTTTATCGGGTCGGTGGTCATCAATCTATTCAGGTGGATGTGCGTATTATTGCCGCGACCCATCAGGATCTGGAAAAACGCGTAGTTGCGGGCGATTTCCGTGAAGACTTGTTCCACCGTCTGAACGTCATTCGTATTCATATTCCATCGTTGCGTGAACGCCGGGAAGACATTCCGAAGCTGGCTCAGCATTTCCTGTTGCGCGCAGCAAAAGAGCTGAATGTGGAAGCGAAAATGCTGCATCCGGATACCGAAGCCTATATCAGCCGTCTGCCATGGCCGGGAAACGTGCGTCAGCTGGAGAACGTCTGCCGCTGGTTAACAGTGATGGCTTCCGGTCAGGAAGTGCTGGTGTCTGATCTGCCGCCTGAACTGCTGAATCCGGTGGAAGAACGTCCGGTAGCTGGTAAAGAGCCGGTATCACTGCGCTGGCAAGAACAGCTGCAGCAATGGATCGCGCAGAAACTGGCGCGCGGCGAAGTGGATATTCTTTCCGAAGCATTGCCGGAATTTGAACGCATCATGCTGAATACCGCGCTGCAGCACACGCACGGCCATAAGCAGGAAGCAGCCCGCCTGCTGGGTTGGGGTCGCAATACCCTGACACGGAAACTGAAAGAACTGGACATGAACTAGTTCAAATTGCACGTTGTCTGAAAAGCGCCGTCATTCATTTGCCGGCGCTGTTTTTATTTCGGCTCCACCAAATCCCCTTTCCGGGATAGCACGGTATCAGACGGCCAGTGAAGCGATTCGAACGATTTCAGGTCAATTTGCAGATAAGCAGTATTTTATTGCGCAATTAAGCCGCTATTGAAACAATTTCCGGCGACTTGTCCTTTCATGAACGATAATAGAGATAAGGAACCAAGGAAGAACGTATCGATAAAACGATTCTGGAAGGTGTGAGATGAAACAGTTAATTCTGACTCCGCATCGGCTGCCCCCTCATCACGAGCAACAGATACGCCGTATTCTTCAGACTATTGAAAGAATGCTCAAACAGAGTGAATACGATAAAAAGCGATGACCCCCTGGCAATCGGAGAGAGCGGTCGTTATTCCATCGTTCTGACCGATTGCCTGATTATTAATTTTCCCATAAACTCGCGGGTAACATCGGAACCGCCTTCTCCGCCACCTTTAATCACATCGTCCAGCAGACGTAACAATGACTGCAGCATCTTTTCTTCCGGGACTTCAAAACCGGTGATCGCCGGGGTATAGCGTTCCCCTTCAATACCGGTCATCAAACTGATCACCGAGACTTCCTGTGGCACCTGAATGTTGTACTGCGCCAGTGTGCGGATCACTTCAATAGCCTGATGATCATCAGGCACCAGCACTGCGGTAAACGGAATATAACGATTGATCAGCATACTGATTGCAGTAGCACCATCTGCATGTTGTGCCACCATTTGTCTGTTAAATGGCAGACTACGGTTTTCCAGTGCGTGGCGGTAGCCCTGCAACATCTGTTCACCACCACTGCCTGACTCCAGTAATACCGCGATCTGGGTATGACCATGTGAATAGAGATAATTGCAGGCCAGTTCAGCGGTCAGTGCCTGATCAAACTGCACACCATCAATCTCATCCAGCGTCTGATTCATGGTTAGCAGCGGCGGCAAATCGCTGACATCCAGATCATCAAACCAGCGATGGTCGTAATTTTTGCCCAGTAACAGGATGGCATCACAATGTCGGGAGGCCAGAAAACTCAGTTTATCGGCCAGCGAGGCTGCACCATCAACCCCATTCGCCAGAATGAAACTACGTCCCTGTCCCCAGAGTGCCGAATCCAGCTGACGTAAAACCTGCCCAAGCTGACTGTCGGTCAACCCATTGGTGAGCACACCAACCGTATTACTGACTTTGGTGGCAAGTGATTGCGCCAGCTGGTTAGGGCGATAATTCAGTTGTTCAACGGCTCGCATTACCACGTCCCGGGTATCTTCTTTCACCTTGCGATTGCCGCTCAGCACCCGGGATACGGTTGCTTTAGATACATTGGCCAATCTGCATACATCGAGAATTGTGGTCATGTTCTTGCCTCTGAAAATACGGCTCACAGTATGCCAAACTATGCGCCCTGATTAAAGTTTACGCTGGAAACCGATTTCCAAATTACTCATTATTATAGCCACAAATGCAGCTTAGTAGCCTTTTTTCTGCATCATGGCGCGTTTATTTTCCAATAACATCCGTTCATGTACCTTGAAGAAGGGATAGTAAATAATCCAGGCATTCGCTAGTGCCAGTAAACTCATTAATGCGGTACGCCAGCTGCCATTGGCTGACCAGGCGGCACCAATCGGTGATGGCATCGACCAGGGCAGAATTGCGACAAACCGATCCAGCCAGCCCCATTCTGTCAGATACCACGCCAAAGTCGCATTCACCAACGGCGCCAACAAAAATGGTAATAAAAACAAGGGATTCATTATTACCGGAAAACCAAACAGGATCGGCTCATTGATGTTGAACAAGGAAGGAAATAATCCCAGTTTACCGGCGCTACGCAATTGCTGCGAACGGCTGCGCAAAGCCATAAAAGCCAGCGGCAACGTCGAGCCCACACCACCAATCAGCAGATAAAAATCCCAGAATGCATGCACATAAATGTGCGGTAACACTTGTCCGGCAGCCAGTGCCGCCTGATTGTCCAGTATGTTCGACATCCAGAAGGGGTACATGATGCCGGTGATCAACAGGGCGCCGTGGATCCCCATAAACCACAGCAGATTACACACCAGCAGGGATAACCAGACGGCCGGCAGACTGTCAGATGCCACGATCATCGGCCGGAACAGTTTTTCCACCAACTCAGGAAACACAGCACCGAAATGCTGCTGCAGTAACAGATTAATCAGCGTCAGGCTGATCAGGATAAAAAACAGCGGAATAATAAGCAGGAAGCCACTGGATGTAATTTTAGGTACTTCCTCCGGCACGCGGATCGTCCAGTTACGCTGATAGAAAAAACGAATAACTTCAATGGAATAGATTGCAGCAATGATCGCTGTGAACAACCCCATCCCACCCAGATAGCGGGCATCGACACCGCCATTCTGGTAAAACCCTGCAAGCAGCATAAAGCTGACCGAACCGGTCAAACCGGAGAGGCGTTCCGGTAAGCCATAGCTCTTGGCCAGACTCGCGGCCATACCAAACGAGACCAGCAGCGAAATAAGCCCCATGGTGATCTGATACGGGGCCAGCCAGACCACACGCAGATCCGTGGAAACATGATTCCAGAGTACTGCCAACCAATTAGTGCTGTCCGGCGGGAATGGCGGATACAGCAACGGCACGCACAGACTACCGACGATAACGAAAGGCATGGCGAGCTGGAAGCCATCCCGCAATGCGATCAGATAGCGGCTTTTTGTCAGGTAACGCGCCAGCGGTGTCATCCACTGCTCAATCGCCGATACCATTAACTGCATCCAGTAAGAACCCATTACTGCCTCTTTTTCTGCTTATTCCGCTGCAGACTAACCGCTTCGTCTCCAAAAGCAATCCTTGCTCTCTTCGGCAACCGTTTACATCTCGCAAGATCCAAGATGGATCACACTTTTATCCGGATCCTTGCCGATAACGGTGATCCAACTCACAGAGCCATAATGCAACAATGGGTAACCGGTTTCCCATTTGTTTCCTGAGGTCTATAGTTATGTCACTGGATGTTGTTGAGGAGTTAACCATGAAAAAAATTATGTTGTGTTGTTCAGCCGGAATGTCGACCAGTTTGCTGGTGAAAAAAATGCTGGCTGAAGCGGAAAAACGTCAGTTACCAGTAGAGATCAAAGCCTTTGGTGCGGCGGAGTTTGATGAACAGGTGTCCAAATATCAGGCGGTATTACTGGGCCCTCAGGTGAAATACATGCTCGCCGATTTGCAGGCGCGGGCGAAACCGTATGGCGTTCCGGTAGAACCTATCGCAATGACGGATTACGGCATGCAACGCGGGGACAAAGTGCTCGATTTCGCTTTGTCTCTGATCAAGTAAACACACGACTGGCCAAAGGATGATGCAATGAGTGCATACAACAAAATGGTGACGATGATTGAAGATACGGTCACGCCACTGGCAGCAAAACTGGGACAACAGAAATATGTCACCTCCATCCGTGACGGGTTTATCGCCGCACTGCCGTTCATGATCGTCGGTAGTTTCATGCTGGTGTTTATTTTCCCGCCATTTGATCCGGAAACAAAATGGGGCTTTGCCCGGGCGTGGCTGGATTTTGCCAAAACTTACCAGAACCAGTTGTTGCTGCCCTTCCAGCTCAGCATGGGGGTGATGACGCTGTTTATTTCCGTGGGTGTTGCAGCCAGTCTGGGACGTCACTACAAATTAGACCCGATCACGACCGGTTTGCTGTCACTGATGTCCTTCCTGTTAGTGGCCGCGCCGATTAAAGATGGCGCCATTTCCACTCAGTATTTCTCCGGTCAGGGGATCTTCACTGCGCTGATCTGTTCTATTTATGCCACTGAGGTGTATGCCTTCCTGAAGCGGAAAAATATCACCATCCGTCTGCCGGAGCAGGTACCGACCGGTGTGGCACGTTCGTTTGAAATTCTGATCCCGGTGATGGTGATCATTCTGACGCTGCATCCGCTGAATCTGTTTATTGAAAGTGAAACCGGCATGATCCTGCCGGAAGCGATCATGTCGATGGTGAAACCGCTGGTTTCTGCTTCTGACAGCCTGCCAGCCATTCTGATCTCACTGTTTATCTGTCAGATCCTGTGGTTTGCCGGTATTCACGGCGCGTTGATCGTCACCGGGATCATGAACCCGTTCTGGATGGCCAATCTGGCCGAAAACCAGGCGGCACTGGCCGCCGGCGGTGAACTCACTCATATCTATCTGCAAGGTTTCTGGGATCACTACCTGCTGATCGGCGGTGTCGGATCTACATTGCCGCTGGCCTTCCTGCTGCTGCGCAGTAAAGCGATCCACCTGCGTACCATCGGCAAAATGGGGGTGGTTCCGGGCCTGTTTAATATCAACGAGCCAATCCTGTTTGGCGCACCAATCGTGATGAACCCGGTGTTCTTCCTGCCATTCATCCTGGTACCAATGGTCAATGCCGTGTTGGCGTATGTCGCCACCAGCATGGGTCTAGTCGCTCGTGTCGTCTCCATGACGCCATGGACCAGCCCGGCGCCGCTGGGTGCCTCCTGGGCGGCCAACTGGTCATTCAGCCCGGTGGTTATGTGTTTGATTTGTATGGTGATGTCGGCAGTTATGTACTATCCGTTCCTGAAAGCTTACGAACGTACGCTACTGAAACAGGAAGAAGAAACTGCGGCTGAAGCCCATGCTGGCGAACCAGCCACTGCTTAACGCCTTGTAAAACCGTGCGGATGGCAGCCCCCCTGTCATCTGCACACCTTCTGAATTTTTGAATGAGATAATGATGATGCAGTATCGTTTTCCGGAAAATTTCTGGTGGGGCAGCGCCTCCTCTGGCCCGCAATCTGAAGGTGCCACCCTGCGGGATGGCAAGTCAGCCACCATCTGGGACAAGTGGTTTGACGAATCGCCTAATCGCTTTTTCAATCAGGTTGGCCCGCAGGATACCTCCACGTTTTACGATCACTTCCGCAGTGATATCCAACTGATGAAACAGCTGAATCACAATACCTTCCGCACCTCCATTGCCTGGGCGCGCCTGATCCCGAACGGTACCGGAGAGGTAAATCCGTTAGCAGTCAGATTTTATAACGACATGCTGGATGAGCTGCTGGCCAATGGCATCGAGCCATTCATCAACCTGTTCCACTTCGATATGCCACTGTGCATGCAGGAAAAAGGCGGCTGGGAAAGTCGTGAAGTGGTCGATGCTTACGCCGATTTTGCGGAAACCTGCTTCCGTCTGTTTGGTGGCAAAGTGAAATTCTGGTTCACCTTCAATGAACCGATTGTGCCGGTGGAAGGCGGCTATCTGTACGACTTCCATTACCCGAACGTGGTTGATTTCCGCCGCGCCGCGACTGTGGCCTATCACACTATGCTGGCACATGCCAAAGCAGTGCAACGCTACCGTGCATTGCAGCAGGAAGGCCAGATCGGCATTGTGCTGAACCTGACCCCCTCTTACCCGCGCTCACAACATCCGTCAGATCTGCAGGCATCAAAAATTGCCGATCTGTTCTTTAACCGCAGTTTCCTCGACCCGGCGGTAAAAGGCGAATATCCGGCTGAACTGGTGGAATTGCTCAAGCAATACGATCAGTTGCCGCACTGCGAAGCCGGCGATGCCGAGCTGCTGGCACAGGGAAAAGTTGATTTACTGGGCGTGAATTACTACCAGCCACGCCGCGTGAAAGCCCGCGCCAATGCAGTGAATCCGGCCAGTCCGTTCATGCCGGAATGGTTCTTTGATTATTACGAAATGCCGGGCCGCAAGATGAACCCACACCGTGGCTGGGAGATCTACGAAAAAGGCATCTACGACATTCTGATCAATCTGCGGGACAACTACGGCAACATTCCTTCTTACATTTCTGAGAACGGCATGGGTGTCGAAGGCGAAGAAAAATTTCTGGTGGAAGGTCAGATCCAGGATGACTACCGCATCAAGTTTGTTAGTGATCATCTGCAATGGCTGCATAAAGGCATCAGTGAAAATTGCGCCTGTAAGGGTTATCACCTGTGGACCTTCATCGATAACTGGTCATGGAGCAACGCCTATAAAAACCGTTATGGCTTTGTACAGCTCGATCTGGCCACCCAAAAACGCACGATTAAAAAGAGTGGCGAATGGTTCGCCGATGTCTCCCGCAATAATGGTTTTTAAGGAAAAAAGATGATGGATTTAGAAGAAGCAGTCATGGGCATCATTGTAAATGCCGGACAATCACGCAGTCTCTGCTTTGAAGCATTGCATCAGGCGAAACAAGGACAGTTCGTTGAAGCAGATTCCCTGCTAAAAGAAGCCAATACCTTTGCCCGTGAAGCGCATGCGGTACAGACCCAGCTCATCGAAGCCGATGAAGGTGAAGGCAAAACCAGGATGACACTGGTGATGGTGCATGCACAGGATCACCTGATGACCTCGATTCTGGCCAAAGAGCTGATCACGGAACTGGTTGATCTGTATAAGCAAAACGCAGCCCGGATTTAATTAAATGCGTCCTTCGGTATTCCGGTTCTATTCCCGCCGGAATACCGTCTTTTATTTCCTCTTCGGAGAACATTATGTTGCGATTAGGTCTGGATATTGGCGGTACCAAAATCGAGGCACAGTTATTAGATGACCGGGGACAATGTCTGAAAAAGCACCGCATTGCCACTCCAAATCAGCAGTACTGCGAATTTCTGAACAGCGTGACTGCATTAGTTACGCAATACCGTACCGAATTTAATCACTCTTTTTCTGTCGGTATCGGTTTGCCCGGTGCAATCAGTCCGGATACCGGCCGGATCAAAAACTCCAATATTCTGATCCTCAACGGACAGGATCTGCGCGCCGATCTGGAACAACGGCTCGGTCAGACCGTCGCACTGGCCAATGATGCCGACTGTTTTGCGTTATCAGAAGCAGTCGATGGCGCCGGCAAAGATGGTCGGACAGTATTTGGCGTCATTATAGGCACCGGCTGCGGTGGCGGCGTGGTGGTGAACAAACAGCTGCTGAGCGGTCCGAATGCCATTGCCGGTGAATGGGGGCACAATCCGCTACCCGGTCATTCACCGGAACAGGACGGCCCGGCACAACCTTGTTATTGTGGTCGCAACAATTGTCTGGAACGGTTTGTTTCCGGCACCGGTTTTACAACCCGTTTTAATCAGCGTTACGACACTCAGCTCACTGCAGCCGAGATTATTGCCGCCAAGGAAAACGGAGATATCAAAGCCGAAGAGCATTATCAGCATCTGGTCAATGCGCTTGCCCGCAGTCTTGGCAGCGTGATCAATGTAATTGATCCGCATGTGATTGTGCTGGGTGGTGGCTTGTCGAATGTCGATTCGCTGTATCGGGATCTTCCCGCTGCATTGCTGCCTTATATCTTTTCCGATCGCTGTAATACCCGGATCGTGAAAGCAAAACACGGCGATAGCAGCGGTGTCCGCGGAGCCGCCTGGTTACCCGGTCTGTAAAAACACAAAACCCGCCAGTTGGCGGGTTTAAGATAATAAGATAAGTATAAAGCAGAGATTACTGAACTGGGGTATAACCCGGTTGCACAACCACAGGGGCTGCACCAGAGTTCACGTTACTAACCAGTGCGGCTGTAGTACGACCACCGGCATCCACTAAACGCACGCGGGAACCAACCTGGAAGTTAGGGTCATTAGCCTGAACCACCGCGATGGTCTGGCCATTATCCAGACGAATTTCGACTTCCATGCCTGTGGTTTTGTTAGCCTGATTCTGGATAGCATTACCTGCCAGACCACCGGCAACTACACCACCCACGGTAGCCAGTTGCTTACCTGTGCCACCACCGACAGAATGACCTAAAATACCACCCACGACGGCACCGGCTACAGCGCCGATAGGCATATTGCTACTGTCATCCTGAATAGTAACCTGACGAATACTGGTTACAGTACCGTAACTGACGTTCTGTACGATACCGGCACGATTTCCCTGATACACGTCACCAGAATGAAGATTGGTACATCCCGCCACGACGAACATTGAAGAAACAACGCTCAACACTACACACGCTTTAAATTTCATACGAGCCCTTCCTGACATCAATTTACCATCGCACCGCAGCTAATAAAAAGTATGGTGCTTTACCACGGAAATACTGACACTTATTGCAGTTGAACTTGGAGTTCATATGATGAACGCAATATTCGCGGCAACAATATAACTTTCTCGGACAAGACGCAATCTGCGTCAAATCTGTTGCGTTACAATATGTACGCCCTTATTTGAGAATAGATCATGCAGCAGGTATTTCAGGATATTTTCAGCGTCATTACCGAAGAGGAACTCTCGGAGCACACGCATCAACTGGTGTATGCCCATGATACCTGTCCACCACCGCAATACGCTTTTCAGGTGACCTTTCCCCGTCTGGAATGGGTGTTATCCGGCAATTATCAGAACATCCTTTGTGACAGTCAGGGCGATAAAATTGAGCAACGGCTGACGACCGGGCAGTTTCTGTTTGTCCCGGCCAACTGCTGGAATAAACCGGTATGGCAGGAGGATGTCTGTGTGCTGAGCCTGCTGTTTGGCCGCCGGCAACTGGGGCTCAGTCTGGTCAGCTGGAGCCAGCAACAGCAGAATTTTATTGATGTGCAAAAACACAGTTATCCGTTGTCGGCGAAAAGTCCGGTGCACAGCATGCTGCAGGCACTCATCGATTTACAGGCCTCGGAACTGCAGACACCGCGGAGTCTGCAGCTGCAACTCATGACTGTGCTGACGTTCACACAGGAACTGCTGCATCAACCGCAGCCGGAAAAATATCAACGCGCGCAGAGTGTCTTCCAGCGGATCTGTATTTATGTGCAGGAGAATTTCCACAAGGCGATCAGCCGGGAAACCGTTGCCCGGCGTTTTAATATCAGCCCGAATCATCTCTCCCGCCTGTTCCGCCAGCAGGGACACATGAATTTTGCTGATTATATGGTGTATGTGCGGATCGATCGCGCGAAGTTTATGCTGCGTCGGTACCCGATGCATCTGGAAGAAATTGCGCATCGTTGTGGCTTTCGTGATACCAACTATTTTTGCCGGGTATTCAAGAAAAAAACCGGCAGGACACCGACCGAATACCGTTTGGAAAAATAGCGCACACGCCATGGAGTCTTACATATTTAATTCTTGCTGCAGTAATGCGCACAACGCCTGTTCATCACCTGCGGTCCGCAATTGCTGACAAAACTCCTCATACATAATGCGGCGCGCCAGCCGGGAGAAAATGCGCAAATGCTGCTCCCGCCCCAGCCGGGTGCTGAGTGTCAGCATGATCACCAGATCCACCGGCTGACCATCCAGAGATCCCCAGTCGACGGGGTGTGCTAACCGGCAGATTGAGATCGCCGGATGATCAATCGCATCTGTCATCGCATGCGGAATGGCAATCCCATGCCCAAGCCCGGTGGAATAGGCTGCTTCCCGCGCCCAGAGCGTTTCTTCCAGCTGAAGTGGCTGCGATGTCCAGCCGGTCAGCCAGAGATGATCCACCATGCCTTTCAGCACTTCTTCTTTGTTCAGCCAGTCAGCCTGCAAGATCATATTTTCCGTACTCAGAATGGGACGGGGTTCGCTGACCTGGCTGCTTGCCAGCAATGACAACACCTGCTCGCTGTTTTCACACCCGCAAACCTGCCGGAGCAACTGACGGCACCGTCCGGCATGCAGTTGCGACAGTTGCGTTTTACACTCGGTGATCCGGGCTGATGACAGACTAATTTCATCCAGTCCCAGTCCGAGCAGCAACGGCAAAAAACGCCGGTCACTGCCCAGCTCACCACAGAGCCCGATCCAGCGGCCATGTTGATGTGCCTGAATGACAACCTGTTGCAGCAATAACCACAACGCCGGATGTGCATAGTGATAGTAACGGGCAACTCGTGGATTATTGCGATCGACCGCCAGCAGATATTGCGTCAGATCGTTACTGCCAATACTGAAAAAATCGGCCAGTGCGCAGAACGTGCTGACCTGTAATGCGGCAGCCGGTACTTCCAGCATGATGCCCAGTGAAAATGAAGCATGAGGAATAAGAGCGGCATGTAACGCTGACTCTTCTTCCGTAATTAATTGCTGCACCCAGAGCAGTTCTTCCGGTTGCGATACCATCGGCAACATCACTTTCAGCGGGCCATCAGAAGCTGCGCGCAACAACGCCCGCAGTTGGGTACGAAACAGCGCCTCACAATACGGATAAAGCCGGACACCGCGCAGTCCGAGATACGGATTCCGTTCGGTGGTGAACGGCAGATAATCCAGCGGTTTATCCCCGCCGATATCAAAGGTGCGGATAATGACCGGCTTCCCCTCTGCCGCCTGCAATACAGCGCGATAAACCTGATACTGCTCTTCCTCATCCGGCGGTGCATCCCGTTCCATAAACAGCATTTCGGTACGGAACAGACCGATCCCCTCCGCGCCGGCCTGAAACGCATTTTGTGCATCAGTAACCGAGGTAATATTGGCGGCGATTTCGAGCCGCTGCTGATCGGCACTACAGCCGGCCAGCAGACTTTGCTGCTGCAACTGTTGCCAGCGCTGCTGTTTCACCTGCGCATACAATGCATAGTAACGCTCGGCGACCGCGTCAGGTTTCAGCAGACATATTCCCAGTTCAGCATCAGCAATCACAGTTTGTCCGGCCGCTTGCTGTACACGGCTGTCCGCCAGCCCGGTTAATACCGGAATATTTGCGGCTCTGGCCAGGATGATGGTATGTGAGGTTTGCCCGGCATGAGTGAGCAGTAATGCCTGCAGATAGCGTTGATCCAGCTGCAGAAACTCACTCGGTGTCAGTTCATCGGCCAGCACCACACTGGCGGTATTTAAGGTAAGTGACGCTTTCTGTGCCCATTCGGGATAAAGCAGTGCCAGCAACTGCTGACAGACATCGCGCAGATCCAGTTCACGCTCCTGCAGATAGCCACTTGCGGATGCCAGAAATTGTGTCTGAAAATGCTGCTGTACCTGCAGAATAGCCTGCGCAACGGTAGCAACCGCCGGCAACAATCGTTGCAGAGCCTGCTGAAACTCGCAGTCACTCACCAGCGACAGATGTGCCTGCAGCACCTGTGCTGTCTGCGCTTTTGCCTGCTGCAGCTGTAACAACAATTGTTGCTGCAACCGGGTCAGCGCATTCTGTAACAGCTGCTGACGCCGGCTCAGTCGTTCCGGTCGCAGATCCGCAGGCAGAACCGGCGCTATCGTATCCAGCACCACCAGTTGGCCACGACCGATACCCGGACTTACCGCTGTGCCATGGACCAGCAGACTCTGAGTCGCCCGCAGACTGCGCGGCACCCGGATGCTGCAACTCTCTGGTTCTGGTTCCGCATCCGTTTCTTCGCACATTTCATGCCGCAAAAAATGCAGCAACGCACTGGCAGCCGGGCCGGCGTCCTTACCCGACAACGTGATTTCGCACAGATCGTCATATAAGGTATCCGTGCCGAGTAACGCCAGTACGCTCTTCGCATTCGCACAACGACCGTTACGCTGATTACACCAGTCAATTGTTGAGCTGAAACGCTTACAAAAGGCTTCTAATTGTGTGGCCGGACGCGCATGCAACCCATGCAGCAGACTACAACGATATTCAATTTTGTGACTACCCATAGCATGCTCCCGGCCACCCCGGACAACGAATCATCAGTCTTCCAGTCGTTTGAATACGGCTTTCGGATCTTTCAGTACATCCTGGATCGGTACTTTCAGCACCCGCTGATTCTCAAAACGTTCCTCACCTTCGATGACGATATCAATCGCCATCAGCACCCTGTCTGCCGCTTTGATATCATGCACCGAGAGTTCATTCTCGATACCCATCGCCCCCTGTGTTTCCACCTTGATCTCATGCCCGAGCGCTTTCGCGGTAGCGAACAGTTTCTCCGCCGCCATATAGGTATGCGCAATGCCGGTCGGACAGGCTGTCACAGCAACGATTCTCATTGTTTACGTCCTCTTATCCTTATTCATGATCAGCCACGACCGGTGCGCCGGAACGGGCTTTCAGAAAATTAATCAGTAACGCAGTTACGACAACACCGACCGTGATCGCCACCAGATACATCAGCCGGTTATCGATGACTGGCAACACAATCGGGCCTCCATGCGGGGCGTGATCGGCAACACCGGACAGCATGGCAATGACACTGCCGAGTGCTGAACCAAAACAGATAGTCGGAATGACCCGCAGCGGATCGGCCGCGGCAAACGGGATCGCCCCTTCGGTGATACCAATACAGCCCATCGCCAGTGCCGCTGAACCCGCTTCCTGTTCCTGTGCCGACCAGAGTTTTTTATTCAGTTTGGTCGCCAGTCCCAGCCCCAGCGGCGGAATACAGATCGCCGTGGCTACCGCCCCCATAATGGTCGGATTGCCTTCTGCAATCATGGCAGAACCAAAGAAAAAGGCGGTTTTATTGATCGGACCGCCCATATCAAACGCCACCATCGCGCCCAGCAACGCACCTAATACCACCGCATTCGCGGTCCCCATTCCTTTCAGCCAGTCTGCGAGAAAAACCATCAGGTTTGCCAGTGGCACGCCGACCACTTCAAACATCAGCGCACCGACAATCAGTGCCGATAAAATAGGAATGATCAGGATCGGCGTCAGCGGCCGGAACGCCTTGGGTACCGGCATTTTCTTCAGTAATTCCACCACCCAGCCGGCCAGTAAACCCGCTACCAGCGCACCGATAAACCCGGCATGAATAGTGGAGGAAATTTGCCCGCCCAACATACCGGCAACCAGTGCTGGTTTACCGGCCCGTGCGTAGGCGATGTAACCGGCCAGCACCGGTAACAGCAGCGCAAAGACCTGATTGCCGATGTCCACAATCAGTTTTAATAAAGGAGAGTCGCTAAACGAAGGTCCCTGCGAGGTCATAGGAGCAAACGCCACTGCCAACGCAATCAATATCCCGCCACTGGCGATAAATGGGATCACGTAGGACACGCCGGTAAGCAGATACTGCTTATAGCGCTGCAGCTGTTCTTTCATATCTGGCTCCATTCGTGTGCGTGGTATGTTGTTATTCTTATAAACAGGTCATTATTCCAGTCTGTATCCATGAAGATATTGGAAAAAGCGCTCATCAACTGGATTTTTGTAACAAAAATAGGGCTTTGTGACTGAGATCAGCTTTCCAGTCCGGTGATTCTGTACTCACAAATTTCAGATGAGATACAGACAGGAAGCATGATCTGCCGACTTCATCAGCAGATCAAAAAATAGTGATGCTTAACATTCCGTAATATTGATCGCCAGCCCGCCGCGCGAGGTTTCCTTATATTTATCCAGCATATCCTTACCGGTATCGCGCATGGTGGCGATCACTTTATCCAGCGAAATATAATGCTGACCGTCACCGCGTAACGCCATGCTGGCCGCATTAATCGCCTTGACCGATGCCATGGCATTGCGTTCAATACAGGGAATTTGTACCAATCCGGCAACCGGATCGCAGGTTAATCCCAGATTGTGTTCCATGCCGATTTCCGCGGCATTCTCTACCTGATCCGGCGTACCGCCCAGCACGGCCGCTAATCCGGCGGCCGCCATGGCGCAGGCCGAACCGACTTCGCCCTGACACCCCACTTCGGCACCGGAAATCGACGCATTCAGCTTACACAACATACCAATCGCTGCAGCCGTCAGCAGAAATTCCTGCACTTTGGCCGCCGATGCCTGAATGCTGAACTGCGGGCAAAACTGCATGTAATAGTGCAGTACCGCCGGAATAATACCGGCAGCACCGTTAGTCGGTGCCGTCACCACCCGCCCGCCGGCCGCGTTTTCTTCATTCACCGCCAGTGCATACAGGTTCACCCACTCCATCGCATTCCAGCCCGGTGAACCGAGCTGTTTAAGCAAGCTGTCATGTAAGCGCGCCGCACGGCGGCGAACGTTCAAACCACCCGGCAGAATGCCCTGCTGCTGAATACCGCGTTGTACGCACAACTGCATGGTGTGCCAGATTTGCTCAATCCCGACGGCAATCTCCGTTTCGTTACGCCAGACTTTCTCATTCGCCAGCATCAGTTCAGCAACCGATAGCTGATGCTGATGACAGAGAGCAATCAATTCGGCAGCAGAAGTAAATGGATACGGCACACTGACAGCATCCACTGATGCGGCGTTATCTGCCTCGTCATCATCCACCACAAAACCGCCACCCACCGAGTAATAGGTTTTCGCCAGCAACGTGTTTCCGGCTGCATCAAAAGCGAATAACTGCATGCCGTTGGTATGCCGCGGCAAACATTCCCAGCGCAATAACACATCACGGGCTTCATCAAAGGCGATGGCATGCTGACCAGCCAGCTGTAATTCAGCGCCGGCCTGTAATGCCTGATAGCGGGGCGTGATCCAGTCCGGATCCACCGATTCCGGCAGTGCGCCTTCTAAGCCCAGCAACAGTGCCGGCGGCGTACCATGGCCTTTACCGGTAGCGGCCAGCGAGCCGTAGAAAATGACCTGCACCCGTGCAACATGATGTAATAACTCCAGTTGCTGTAATAACTGACTGAACAGATAACCGGCTTTCATCGGGCCGACCGTATGCGAACTGGAGGGGCCGATACCGATTTTGAAGAGATCAAACAAACTAAGCGTCATTACAGATCCTGTTATTACTTTAAATTCAGAGAAACGCGCTAAAGATAGCGCATCTGAAAGAAACAAATAACATGCCAACCGGAATAATCAGAATAATGCGTTATCAATCATAGTAATGACGCAGCATTATTCCGAATAGAAACCTGAAAGGCTGATTACGGGGAAATAACAGGCACAAAAAAGGGCAGGAATGCCCTTTTCCGGTTACCGCGTCAAATCACGCGGGAGAATTGCTGCTGCCGCGCTTTCTGGCGCAGATAGACGTCAAAACACATGCAGATATTGCGGATCAGCAAGCGCCCGGTCGCGGTCACCCGCAGACACTGCCCCTCCACCTCGACCAGACCATCATTCACAAACGGCTGCAGCAGTTTCAGATCTTCGGCGAAATATTCCGCAAACGAGATCCCGTAAATCGCTTCAATCTGTTTCGGATCCAGCGTGAAATTACAGATCAGTTGCTTGATCACATCACGGCGGATGAGATCGTCCCGCTGCAGCGCACAGCCTTTCCACTGCGCATGACCAAGCTGAGTCACCTGCTCGTAATATACCTGCAGCTCTTTCTGGTTCTGCGAATAGGCATCACCCAGCATACTGATGGCAGACACCCCTAACCCCAGCAGATCACAATCACCCTGCGTGGTATACCCCTGGAAGTTGCGGTGCAGTACACCGGCACGTTGCGCCTGCGCCAGCTCATCATCCGGTTTGGCAAAATGATCCATGCCGATATACAGATAACCCTGCGAAGTCAGGTATTCGATGGTTTCCTGCAACATCGCCAGTTTTTCTGCCGGTGACGGTAACAACTCTTCTTTGATCTTATGCTGTCCGGCAAACCGGCTCGGCAGATGCGCGTAGTTAAACACCGACAGACGATCCGGTTGTAACTCGGCGATTTGTTCCAGCGTGTGGCGGAAACTTTCGCGCGTTTGCAGCGGCAAACCGTAAATCAGATCGAGGTTGGTAGAACGGAAACCCAGTTCTTTCGCATGGCGGATCATGGCACGGATAAAGTCATTATCCTGTTCACGATTCACCACTTCCTGCACGCGTTTATCAAAATCCTGCACACCGAGGCTGATGCGGTTAAAGCCGGCCTGTTTCAGCACATCCAGCGTATCCAGCGTGATCTCGCGTGGATCAATCTCGATACTGAACTCACCTTCCTCAGCAAAGTTGAAGTTGGTTTTCAGCATGGTCATCAGACGGGCGATCTGTTCATGCGACAGATAAGTTGGTGTACCTCCGCCCCAGTGCAATTGCGTCACCGCGCGACCGGCAAACAGTTTCGCCTGCTGCCGGATCTCTTTTTCCAGATAACCAAGGTACTCCTCTGCCTTATGCCGCTGCCGGGTCACGATCTTGTTACAGGCACAGTAGTAACAAAGCTTGTGACAAAACGGGATATGCACATACAGCGACAACGGGCGCTGCGGGTATTGCTGGGCGGCACGCAGAAACTGCGGATAATCAAAGGACTCGGAAAACTCCAGTGCCGTCGGATAGGAGGTGTAGCGCGGGCCGCTGTAATTGTATTTCTGGATCAGGGCGTCATCCCAGATCACATGCTGTGTCGACATGAATGTAAGCAACCTAATTGATTGAATAGAGAGACTTAAAAAGTTAAGTCACACGCATGGTATAGCTATAGCAAAAAATCACGTATCGTGCAGATGGTTATATCCTGTGTACGCCTCACATAGGCATTAAGATCATCGCTCAGACTGTCCCTTCATTATAAAAAATGGCACCACCGGCATCCGTCACCTGTTTTTCCAGTTGAGAGTCGCTGTTTTCATACAAAATCAGATGATCAATATCTTCTGTATCCATGATTTTATATGGTGCAAATTTATCTATTTTATCCTGCGTGCATAACACTGCGATTTCACCGGCGCGATCAACCAATATGCGCTTGAATTGCGCATCCTGATAATCCACGGCAGAAAAACCGCTTTCACTGCTCCAGGAACAAACCCCGACCAATGCCAGATCAAATTTTAAAATAGCCAGTTCCTGTATCGCTTTGCTATCAACTGCACCACCGATAAGACTATTTAATTCGCCACCCAACACAATAGTTCGTATTCCTGAGCGATCTAATAAATGGGCTGCAATATTGATGCTATTGGTAACCACCGTCAGATTTTTATCTTGCGGAAGCAAATCTGCTAAAAGTAAATGCGTGGTACTGGAATCTAAAAAGATAACCTGATTATTTTTAATCAGACGTAACGCAGCAATAGCTAATGCTTTCTTTTCATCTGAACTAATTAATTTACGTTCAAGCGGCGTCGCGATTATCGCCGACTTTGCTAAAGCACCGCCATGGATGCGTTTGCATAATCCATTGTCAGATAAATACCGCAGATCCCTGCGAATGGTCGCTTCCGTCGTGTTTAACCGCGTAGCCAGATCAATCGCCAGGACTTTTCCTTCCGATTGTAATAAATCCAGAATGATTTGCTGACGCTCTTCAGGAGCCAGTTTTTCCACTTTTCGTGACCTCAATATCTAAATTCAAAAAAGCAGGTTTGGTGTTTTGTGCGGATCTATCAATCCAGATCTGTCAGTTCAGACAAGAAACAGCTAAAAACATACACAAATGAACTAAAACGATCAACGCAAACTAACACATTCGTGCATTTGTGATTGATGTCACACTCATAGTGCTTGGCTTAATAACCATACTGATACTATTATTTTCACAAGCTGAAACCGGTTTCATTTGTTCGTGTTTTTTAGATAAGAGAGATGTCTTCACCACATTTTAACGACATCATTCAGGTTATTGAGCATCAGGATAAATGAGGAGTTTAAGATGGTTAAAATGGACGATATCGCACAATTAGCGGGTGTTTCAAAAGCCTCTGTCTCCCGGGTCATAAATAATAAGGCCGTTTCACCAGCAATCAGGGAAAGGGTTGAGAAAATAATAAATGAACTGCATTATCAGCCAAACCTGATTGCTCAGTCTCTGACGACAAAAACGACGAATGTGATCGGCCTAATTATACCGAACAGAAGCAACTATTATATTAACACCTATGATTTTATTACTACCTGTATAGATTTATTGGCTGAAAGCGGAAAGGTCGCAATAGTCGTTGAAATGGATGATTCAGCATCGTCATTTATTGATTCAATAAATAAACTGATGGTTCATCAATGTGATGGCATCATCTATTACCACAGTTCGTTTATAAACGTCGATTTCAATAGCAAAAACATCAGAACTGTTCTGGATAACTTGCGTAAGCCGATAGCCATACTGAATAAAAAAGGCGAACAACAGGCAGAAAAATATTTCTGGTTTGATAACGAGAAAATCGCCTCCCTGGCGGCTGAATATCTGTTATCTAACGGACATGAAAAAATTGCTTATCTGTCAGCCCCGCTATCGGAAGAAACAGCCAGAACCCGAGTGTCAGGCGTTAAAAATACAATAGAAAAACATAACAAAGCCTTTCTGCCCACCCATTTTTCAGAGGGCACCAGAGATATTGATGGCGGCTATTCAGCTTGCAGAGATTTGTTCAGAAAAACCCGAGACTTTACCGGATTACTTTGTTTTAACGATGCCATGGCTTTGGGCGCCGTAAAATATTTATCAGAAATAAACGAAATAGCTCACAGCGATATTTCGATTGTTGGCATTGGCGCCGATCCCTTGATCAACAAGATTTATCCATCACTGGTGACTGTCTATACTCCGCTCAGGGAATTAATTGCCAATGCCGTAAGCTATGTCTTAGGGGAAAACATGGAGGTATTGGAAACTGAACTGTCAGGCACCTTGTATATCGATGAAAGGATCAAAAACAGATCCAATACCAATCTGTTTACCTGGTCGATGCACACTTGATGTGTCAATCCAAATAAATGCAGTTGCAGCATCTTACGATCAGGCAGATCTCTATTCCGGTGTTAATCATTAGACCACAATTTAGTTACCACACCGTTTTCAATGCGGAAAATGAACCCGTAAACAGAATCATCCACCCAATAATCCCCCATTCGGGCGCCGGCTTCTTTGAAGGGTGACGTAGTCAGCTGTGACTCATTAACCGGGCTGATCACAACCGCATCTAACGGATCAATTAAACTGCCTGCACTGTCATATTCGAAGTTTGCACGGATATATTTTTCTAAAAGTTCCAGCTCGCTATCCATAGTTACACCTCACTCAGCCTGGCTCAAAACGATACCGCACTGCTGATATAACCATCGGGTGATTCGCCCGGGCGGCACAGGATAGAGCCACACGGACAGTGCCGTGTGGCGGCAGACTTAATCAGTCTTCTTTATAGCGGCTGTCGAATTGGTTGGGATCAAAATCGCTTTCGATAAAGCGCTGCAGCAATTCATCCGGATCGCTGGCGACTTTTTCTTCTTCATTCAATCCCAGCAACTTCAGCAGTTCCTGATGACGGGCCAGTTTTTTATCCAGCCATTCCTGATCTTCTTCAGAAATCGGCTGTTCCAGTTCCAGTTTGTCCAGCAGTGCATTCAGACGATCGTCGTTTTCCAGCTTCTCCAGCTCGCGTTCCCACTTGGCCAGCTGTTGTTCCGGCGGCATCTGTGGTTCTGCTTTCGGTGCAGCAGGTTTCGGCGCTTTAACAACCGCCACCGGTGCTTCTGCCACCAGTGCTACAGGTTTACGGGAACCAACACGGGCATCTTTATTTTTAACGCTCTGGTTTTTCTGTTCCTGGGTTTCAGCACTGTTACGGGCACCCGGGCGCAGACCTTTACGCTTAGCCTGTTTTTTCTGTTCGCGGGCTTCTTGTGCGCTAAAGGCTGGCTTTTTCTTCTTGTTGTCCGGGCGTTTTGCATTCCCGGCTGATTTCTCTGGCTTAGTAGCCATGATTTACTCCAAAAATTCGATCAGTTATCTGATTGCCTATTCTACATAACAGCATGGACTGCGCGTAGCAACGTTTCAAGTTTCGGCATGATTCGCTCAGAAATATTATTTCCGGCCGGAAAACATACCCGGCGGTACCTGTTTTAACTTAGCGGGATGCGCCAGAGAGCAATGCTCCGGCCGCAATAAACAGTGAACCAAAGATGCGGTTCTGCGTGCGCATGCCTTTTTCGTTCTGTACCAGATGTGTCAGTGGGGCGGCCAGTGAGGCATACCCCAGCATCACAATGATATCCACCAGCACACAGGTAACGGACAAAATCAGCGCCTGCGACCACAGCGGATAATCAGCATGCAGAAACTGCGGGAACAGAGCGACCAGAAACACGATACTTTTCGGATTGGTAATATTCACGAATACCGCGGGCCAGAACAGCGCCGGACGCGGACCATCTTCCTGACCTACGCCATTTTTCATCAGTTGCGGCACTTCACGCCATTTCGTCCAGCCCAGCCAGACCAGATAAGCGACACCCAGCCATTTCAGCACGGCAAATGCAGTGGCGGATTGCGCCAGCAATGTGCCCAGCCCGACACCCACCAGCGCTAAATGAATCGACAAACCCAGCTGTAATCCGGCGATAGCCGGTACCGAACCGCGCACCCCGTAACGGATGGCATTACTGATGGTATTTACTGCACCAGAACCCGGATAAATACTGAATACAATGGTGGTCGCCAGATAAGTAAGCCAGACATGAAAATCCATTTTTCCCTCCGGTAGAACATGCTTAAAACAAATCCGAAGAAAACAGATTAGTCGAGCGCAAAACCGATAGCCAGCAATAGATTAAATAACAGGCTACTGATGGCGGTTCGTTTTAATTGCTTATCCAGCAGTACCGGATCCTGACTGGTCGCCACCACCCAGGCGGAGAGAATTAACGGTCCCCAGGCCGGAAGACAGAGCCAGGGCCAGGCGGTTTGTGCACGCAATACAATATAGACCATCGCCATCAGACCTCCGCCGAGCACCAGAAACCAGTGGTAACGGCGGGCCCAGGAACGGCCAATCCGGGCTGCAAATGTCCGCTTGCCAGTGGCAATATCGGTATCCATATCACGGATATTATTAATATTAAGCACGGCGGTGGCCAGAAAACCACAGCCTGCCGCGGGCAGGATCAACAGCGGATCAAACTGCCGGGTAAACAGATAATAGGTTCCGAGCACCCCGAGCAGACCGAAAAACAGGAATACCGACAAATCGCCTAATCCCCGGTAACCATAAGGCCGCCGGCCAACGGTATACGTCACGGCCGCTACCAGCGCCAGCGTACCAAAACCAATAAACGTCAGGATCGCCGGCCAGTCACCGGAAAACGCCGTCCATAACAGACTCAAGCCACTGACAATGGTCAACCCGGCCACCAGCGACATCGCACGCTGCATCTGCTCACGGGTAATCAGTCCGCTAACTACCGTGCGCTGCGGACCAACCCGATCCTCATTATCCGCACCGGAAACAGCATCACCGTAATCATTCGCCAGATTAGATAAAACCTGCAAACCAATCGCCGTCAGCAAACATAACACAAAAACGCTGTTCCGGAATTGATCAGCGCCGGCAGCCAGACCACTGCCCAGCAACACCGCGGCACAAGCCAGCGGCAAAGTTCGCAGACGAGCCGCCTGCAACCAGATTTTCCAACGTGGTTTATTCATCCGACCACTCATTTCCTTTCATTCCACGGCGACTATATGCCACAACTGATACAGGTGGGTTTACCCTTGGAGCGCTCAGCCCTATACTGATACGATTCTGCGGGCGGACGCCACTCCTGCAAAGGCGTACTATACCGGATGCCAACGCCTTTTGGCAGTTTCCCGCCCCTATCGCGACTGATGGCATCCTGATAATGCGATTATTCCCATGCTGGCTCAAATTCGTTTACTGGAACAACTGAACGCACTTGCTAAAACAGATCAACACGGCTTTGTTCGTCTGCGTGCACCTGTGGATGTCACCTCACTGATTGGCTGGCTGAAAGCACAGCCACTGTATCCGCGTATTTACTGGCACGCGCGTGAACGCGACCGTGAATTTGCAGTTTTAGGCGCGATCAGGGAACTGACCGATCCGGCTCAGCTGGCCGAACTGACCGGACAACAGCGCCCGAACGCCGGCAGCTATCCACGCTATTACGGCGGTCTGGCGTTTGATTATCAGCAGCCGGTGACCGGGGAATGGCAGGACTTCGGACAATGCCGTTTTGTGTTGCCACGGATCGAGCTGATCCGGCAGGGAAATCAGACGGAGCTGGTCTGTAATCTCTGGTTTGAAGGCGCTAATGCAGAACAGGAAATGGCGGCAGCACGGACAGCGCTGCAGCAGTTACAACCGGAAAAAACCCTGCGTAAATATTTACCGACGCAACGTGAACGTCAGGATACCCCCGACAAACCACGCTGGATGCAATGGCTCTCTCAGGTCCTGCAACCGGAAGCACTGAAAACGATCCCGAAAGTGGTGTTATCGCGTCGCTCAACGCTGACATTCAATGAACCGCTGGAACCCTGGTCGTTACTGGCCAGCTGGCAGTGTGCCGCACCGGCCTGCTTTCATATCGGCTTCCAGTTTTCTCCTGACAGTTGCTTTATCGCCAGCTCACCGGAGCGGCTCTACCGCCGTCAGGATCGTCAGCTGCTCAGTGAAGCACTGGCGGGCAGTACCCCGCGCACCGGCGATCCGGAGCAGGATGCCGAACTGGCTACGTTGTTATTGCAGGATGGCAAGAACCGGCTGGAAAACCGCTTCGTGCATACCGATATTCTGACCCGTCTGGACGGGTTAGCCGAGACCGCGGTTGTGTCGGATGCGCATATCCTGCCGCTGCAACATATCCAGCATATTAAACGTGAAATTGAAGCCTCTTTGCGGCCAGACACAACCGACTGGCAATTACTGAAAAGCATTCATCCGACACCGGCTGTCGGCGGTTCACCGCGCCGGAAAGCCCTCGCCCAGATCCGCGCTCTGGAACAACACCAGCGCGGCTGGTACGCCGGTGCCTGTGGCTTTATCAGTGAGGATGTGTCGGAGTTCACGGTCGCGATCCGCAGTGGCTTATGGCATGACCAGCAACTGCATCTCTATACCGGTGCAGGAATTCTGACCGGCTCTGATGCCGATACCGAATGGCAGGAGCTGGATACCAAGCTCGGCAGTATGCTCGGTGCCTGGCATGACTGAGCAGTGGCAATCACTGGATAGTCTGAATGCCCTGTGGAGTGCGTTACTGATTGAAGAGCTGGCCCGGCTGGGGATCCGCGATATCTGCATCGCCCCCGGTTCCCGTTCCACCCCGCTGACACTGGCGGCCGCGGCCAATCCGGCTATCAGCACACATCTGCATTTTGATGAACGCGGCCTGGGGTTTCTTGCGCTGGGGCTGGCGCAAGGCAGTCAGCGCCCTGTTGCGGTGATTGTTACCTCCGGCAGTGCCGTGGCAAATTTACTGCCCGCGGTGGTGGAAGCCCGTCAGTCCGGGATCCCGCTCTGGCTGCTGACGGCTGACCGGCCGGCCGAACTGCTCGGCTGTGGTGCTAATCAGGCGATCACGCAGGCGAATATCTTTGCCAATTATCCGGTTTACCAGCAGTTATTCCCCGCGCCGGATCATGACATTACACCATCCTGGCTGCTTGCCTCCGTTGATCAGGCTGCGTTTCAGCAGCAACAAACGCCGGGACCGGTACATCTGAATTGCCCGTTCCGCGAACCGCTGTATCCGGTGGCCGGTCAGCAAATACCGGGCAATGCCTTACGCGGTTTAACTCACTGGCTGCGCAGCGCTCAGCCCTGGACGCAATACCATGCCGTCCAGCCGATTTGCCAGACTCACCCGCTCTGGGCGGAAGTGCGTCAGAGCAAAGGGATTATTATCGCAGGCCGTTTGTCCCGCCAGCAGGATACCGGTGCCATTCTGAAACTGGCACAACAGACCGGCTGGCCATTACTGGCTGATATCCAGTCGCAGCTGCGTTTCCATCCGCAAGCGATGACCTATGCCGATTTGGCACTGCATCATCCGGCATTTCGTGAGGAATTAGCGCAGGCAGAAACACTGCTCCTGTTTGGCGGCCGTCTGACCTCCAAACGCCTGCAGCAATTTGCAGACGGCCACAACTGGCAGCACTGCTGGCAGATCGATGCCGGCAGCGAGCGTCTGGATAGTGGTCTGGCAGTACAGCAACGCTTCGTCACCTCACCTGAGTTATGGTGTCAGGCGCATCAGTGTGAACCGCACCGGATCCCATGGCATCAGCTGCCGCGATGGGATGGCAAACTTGCCGGACTGATTACACAGCAATTACCGGAATGGGGCGAAATCACGCTGTGCCACCAACTGAACAGCCAGCTGCAGGGGCAACTCTTTATTGGCAACAGCATGCCGATCCGTCTGCTGGACATGCTCGGTACTTCAGGTGCACAACCTTCCCATATCTACACCAACCGCGGTGCCTCCGGCATTGACGGTCTGATTGCGACGGCTGCCGGCATTGCCCGGGCCAATACCTCTCAGCCGACTACCCTGCTGCTGGGCGATAGTTCTGCGTTATATGATCTCAACAGCCTGGCGTTATTACGCGAACTGACGGCCCCGTTCGTGCTGATCATCATCAACAATGATGGCGGCAATATCTTTCATATGCTGCCGGTGCCGGAGCAGAATCAGATCCGTGAGCGGTTCTATCAACTGCCGCATGGTCTGGATTTCCGGGCCAGCGCTGAACAGTTCCGGCTCGCTTACGCCGCCCCGACGGGTGCCATCAGCTTCCGGCAGGCATATCAGCAAGCACTGTCACACCCCGGAGCCACCCTGCTGGAATGCAAAGTGGCGACCGGAGAAGCTGCCGACTGGCTGAAGAATTTCGCCCTGCAGGTGCGGAGCCTGCCTGCGTGAGCAAACCGAATATTGTTCTGCTACATGGTTTTCTTGGTGCGGCCAGTGACTGGCAACCGCTGAGCGACTTACTGCCGGAAATCAATTGTGTCGCGCTGGATCTCCCCGGTCATGGTAATGCACAAAATCAGCAATTACGGCATATGGCTGATTTCCCTGTGTGGCTGCAGCAACAGTTAACCCTGCGCGACATCCGCCAATATCATCTGCTGGGTTATTCGCTCGGCGGACGTCTGGCGTTACAGTTCGCGGCGACACATCCGGCCGGGTTGCAAAGCCTGTTACTGGAAAATGCACATCCCGGTTTAAACTCACCCGCGGAACGTCAGAACCGGGCCAAAGCCGATGCACAATGGGCCCGTCGTTTTTATCGGGAAGCGTTACCTGATGTTTTGGCGGATTGGTATCAGCAACCAGTGTTCAGTGATTTAAGCCCACAAGAACGAACACTTTTGATTGCAGAACGCAGTCAGAACACCGGCCGGTCATTAGCCCGCATGCTCTGCCGTTGTTCGCTGGCAAGGCAGGCCGACTATCAGGGCTGGATCAAAACGACCTCACTGCCAATGTTGTATCTTTGCGGTGAGCAGGATCTGAAGTTCCGGACTGTCGGCGAACAACTGGCCGCAACAAACCCGCAGTTACAGTTAACCTGTCTCGCCGGTGGTCATAACCTGCACCGCGCAACCCCCGATTCAATGGCCGCTGTCATCCGGCAGTGGCTGAACGCCTTCACCTTTTGATGAGAGAAAATTATGCAACATCATGATGACGACGCCCGCTGGTATGCCCCGGTTGAATGGCAGGATTGCAGTGCCGACTATCAGGACATCCGTTACCACAAATCCGCGGACGGTATCGCCAAAATCACCATCAACCGCCCGCAGGTGCGTAATGCGTTCCGCCCGTTAACTGTGATGGAAATGATGAAAGCACTGCAGGATGCCCGCTTCGATGCCAGCATCGGCGTGATCATTCTGACCGGTGAAGGCGAGCTGGCGTTCTGCTCTGGCGGTGACCAGAAAGTGCGTGGTGACTACGGCGGATACAAGGATGACGAAGGTACACATCATCTGAACGTGCTCGATTTCCAGCGTCAGATCCGCACCTGTCCGAAACCGATTGTCGCGATGGTTGCCGGCTATGCCATCGGTGGCGGCCATGTACTGCACATGCTGTGTGATCTGACCATTGCCGCAGACAACGCCCGCTTCGGTCAGACTGGCCCGAAAGTCGGTTCCTTCGATGGTGGCTGGGGCGCTTCCTACATGGCGCGTCTGGTCGGTCAGAAAAAAGCCCGCGAGATCTGGTTCCTCTGCCGTCAGTATGATGCACAGCAGGCGCTGGATATGGGGCTGGTAAATACCGTGGTACCACTGGCCGAGCTGGAAAAAGAAACCGTGCGCTGGTGCCGTGAAATTCTGCAGCACAGCCCGATGGCGCTGCGCTGCCTGAAAGCGGCACTCAACGCCGACTGCGATGGTCAGGCCGGTCTGCAGGAACTGGCCGGTAACGCCACTATGCTGTTCTACATGACGGAAGAAGGTCAGGAAGGACGGAATGCCTTTAACGAAAAACGTGAACCTGACTTCAATAAATTTCCGCGTAATCCGTAACACAGCAATAACAGACCGATGCAGATCTCTGCATCGGGATCTGATATATGATGATATAACAAAGTTAATTTTGCCGCGGATAAGGACAGTCCATCATGGATATCACTCTGTACCGTTATCAACTGCCCCTCACCCAGCCACTGACGTTTCATGATCAGACAATCACGCAGCGTGAAGGATTATTACTGCACTGGGGGAGTAGCTGGAGTGAGATCGCTCCCTTACCCGGATTTTCCCGCGAAACTCTGGCGGAAGCAGAACAGGAAGCCATTGCCTTTTTAACCGCCTTCAAACAGGGCAAAACCATCCCGGTTTCTTGTCCTTCGGTCCAGTTCGGTCTGGATTGTGCCCGCCGCAGCTGGCCGATACTGAAACATACGCCACTGCCACCTTATCTGCTGCTGCAAGGCTCACCCGATGACATCATCTGGAGCTGGAAAGAGTGGCTGTATGACTACCCGATCCGGATCAAGCTGAAGGTGGCTCGTTATCCGATGCGGGATGAACTGTCCATGGTTCGCGAGCTGATCCGTCTAGCGCCGAAAACCAAATTGATCCTTGATGCCAATCAGCAGTGGACCCGGGAAGAAGCCTGGACGTTCATGAATCACCTCGATCCATCACACATCGAGTATGTCGAAGATCCCTGCCCCTCCTATGCGGATATCCGTTCCGTCGCCACACATACCGGCATCGGTGTGGCACTGGATGAGATCCTCTGCTGTGAGGGCCAGTGGGACTTTTTCCCCCAGCTTAAAGGTTTGATTCTGAAACCGATGCTGATTGGTTCTCTGGAAAAATGTCATGATCTGGTGGTAAAAGCCAAAGCGAATGGCGTCAAAGTGGTGATCTCATCCAGCCATGAATCACAACTCGGCAACCGCTTGCTGGCGTTGCTGGCCACTGAATGGTCTCCGGAACAGGCTCCGGGGCTGGATACACTGCGCTATTTCAACGGCTCAGTACTGGATGATAAACAACAGGTCGACGTCTCAAAGTTACAGGTAGTATGGCAAAGTTAAATTGTCCGATCCGGCAACACGCACAACGGCAACCCGCTCAACCCGCCTTATGGAATGCCGGCGTCAGTCTCAGCTACCAGCAACTGGACGTCCGGCTCAATGCGCTGCAACAGCAACTCAGACATGCCGGACTCCGTGCAGGTGATCATCTTTTTTTCTGCAGTAAAAACAGCACAGAGCTGGTCATGCTGTTCTGGGCCTGCTGGCGTGAGCAGATCGTCTGCTGTCCGGTGAATCCGGCATTTCCTGTTGCACGACAGCAGGCGTTACAGCAGCAGGTTCATGCCACTTATTGCTGGCCCTCATCCGGATTGATCTTCGATTTTTCACAGGAAATCGCCGCATCGGGCGACTGTCAGCTGGATGAAGAACAACTGAGTGATCTGATTTTTACTTCCGGCAGCAGCGGTTCACCAAAAATCGTCGCGCACCGGTTACGGAATCATCTGGCGAACGCGCAAGGCAGTCTCGTGCCGATCACCGCACATGATGGCTGGTTATTATCCTTACCGCTTTTTCACGTGGGCGGACTGGCGATCCTGTTCCGCTGCTTTCTGGCCGGCGCCTGTGTGGTGCTGCCCGATCCTGCACTTTCACTGCCTGAACTGCTGAAAAAAGCCCCCGTCACTCATCTGTCACTGGTGCCGACGCAGCTATACCGGCTGCTGCAACAGGCGGATTTTCATTTTTCTGCCACCCGGGTACGCCACCTGCTACTGGGTGGTGCTCCACTACCAGAGAGTCTGATCGCTGCATGCCGTGAACAGCAACTGACACCGTGGGTCAGTTATGGCCTGTCCGAAATGGCTTCTCAGGTCTGCACCACACTGGCCGGTCAAGCCGGACGGGTTGGAAAGCCGCTGGCTGGCCGTGAAGTGGCAATCAAGAACAGCGAAATCTGTGTTCGGGGTGACACCCTGTTTGCCGGTTACTATCAGCCGGACGGTTCGCTGCTACTACCACTGGATGATAATGGCTGGTTTCACACAGGCGATGCCGGCTACTGGCAGGACGACTCACTGGTGATCACCGGGCGCATCGACAACCAGTTCATCAGCGGTGGTGAAAATATTCAGCCGGAACAGATCGAACAGCAATTGCTGCAACATCCTGCTGTGGCGCAGGCCATCGTAGTACCGGTAGCGGATGCGGAATGGGGTATGCGCTGTGCCTGCTTTATCGACTGGCAACAATCAGCGATCTCATTCAGTGAACTGACCGACTGGCTGCGCCAATACCTCCCCGCCTACATGCTGCCGAAACAATGGCTGGACTGGCCGGAATTACCGGCAGGACAACTTAAGATACAGCGGGCGGAATTTAAACGACTGGCAGAAACGAAAAATCCCGCCACAGTGAAGTGAACGGGATAATTAGTGGGGTTGGCCTGTAAGCCGGGTTCTGTTCCGCTTGCGCGGTGGCAGCCATTCCTCTAGGCCTGAAATCGCTCGCAGGCTCAAGCAACCTACCCGCTTCCGACGCGGGCCGCGACATGGAAGCCTATTTGGTCTTGCTCCGGGTGGAGTTTACCGTGCCACGAACTGTTGCCAGTCGCGCGGTGCGCTCTTACCGCACCCTTTCACCCTTACCTGATCCCTTGCGGGCCATCGGCGGTTTGCTCTCTGTTGCACTGGTCGTAGGCTTACGCCTCCCAGGCGTTACCTGGCACCCTGCCCTGTGGAGCCCGGACTTTCCTCCCTCCTGTTTGTCTACCCGAAGGCACAACAACAAGACGGCGACTGCCCGGCCAACCCCGCGCGCATTATAGGGAGGTTACGCCCACACAGCAAACTATCTCTCAGAATTCTGCTTTTCTAAGCCCCACGCATACAGTGCGTTCTTTTTCACACCATAGATTTCCGCCGTCAGCGCGGCCGCTTTTTTCAGCGGTAAGTCACTCATCAGCAGCGTCAGCGTACGCAATACTTCCGCCGGTAACTCATCGCTGTTGTCTGGTTTACCTGCTAGCATCAGCACAAATTCACCACGGGTACGGTTATCGTCTTCCTGCAGCCACACCAGCATTTCAGAAAGTGGCAGGCTGTGCAGGGTTTCAAAGGTTTTAGTCAGTTCGCGGGCGATGACAATCTGACGCTCGCCAAATACCTGCAGCATCGCAGTCAAGGTATCAATCACCCGGCGCGGCGATTCATAAAACACCATGGTGCGGGTTTCATCAGCCAGTGCCTGCAGGCGATCATCCTTGCCTTTTTCTTTGGCAGGCAGAAAGCCTTCAAAGACAAAGCGATCGGTAGGTAAACCGGCCGCACTCAGTGCGGTGATAGCGGCACACGGGCCTGGCAGTGGCACGACTTTAACGCCGGCATCACGACAGGCTTTCACCAGGTGATAGCCCGGATCACTAATCAGCGGCGTACCGGCATCGGAGATCAACGCAATGCTTTGCCCCTGCTGAATACGCTGGATCAGCACCCCCGCCCGCTGCTGTTCATTGTGATCATGCAACGCCAGCATCGGCACCTTTACATCCAGATGCTGCAGCAGAATACCGCTGTGCCGGGTATCTTCCGCGGCAATACAATCAACGGACTTTAAAACCTCGATGGCCCGTAACGTAATATCCGACAGGTTACCAATCGGGGTCGGTACGATATACAGACAAGGTGATATAGTCATGAAAACTCCTGTCGAAAATTTGTGTCGTTCCGGTGTGACGATTACACTAGAGGCCAGACGTTGGTAGCTTGGAGATAAATCTTGAGCCGGATTAGCAAGTTGCGCACTGTACCACATTTCTGGTGGCTGTTTGCCATTGTCCTGTTGTTGTCAGGTTGTGCTGCCGGAAATCGCGATAGTAGCGTGGATAACGCGCCGTTGTCTGCTTTCGGTCCATTAACACACGATAGTCAGTGGTATCTGTCACGTATTGATAGTGCCTCCCCCGAAGATCGCTTTGCATTACAGGTGCTTGCAACCCGCCGCCTGATTGCCGATGGCGATCGTTCCCAGGCGAATGCGGTGCAGCAACAGCTGGCCAGAGAAGCGACGACTCCGCGGCAAACAGTTGCCTTGCGCCTGTTAAATGCCTTACAGCTGGGCAAAGACGGACAGTCAAGCAAAGCGCTGAACCGGATTGCCGGGATTGACCTGCGCCCGTTAGACAGCAATACCGTGCAATTTTACTATCGCCTGCAATCTGAACTGTTGTTAAAAACCGGTCAGAAAACGGCAGCTGCGAATAGTCTGATCTCACTGGATCCTTATCTGAAGGGGGATCTTGCCAGTAAAAACCAGCAACAGATCTGGCTGTTATTGCAAGACAGCAACAGCAATACCCTGAAGAACTATGTCAGTGCAGCTAACCGCATGAAGCGGGAAAAAGCCGCAGGCTGGTTGGAGCTGACACTGATAGCAAAAGAGCCGAAAAATCAGAGCCAGTTATTTGCTGACTGGCAGAAACGTTATCCGGGACATCCGGCTGCCGCATTTTTTACCCCGGCAACCGATACTTCGGCTCAGCCAGTCATTGCTGAAAGCACGGGTATCACGCCAACCGCAGGCATTCAGAAAATTGCCGTTTTCCTGCCACTGTCCGGCAAACTGGCTGAACCGGCAAATGCACTGAAAAGCGGTTTGGAACAAGCCAATATCGCGGCAGGCAACAAGTTCACTTTCACGTATTACGATGAAAACAGCCTGTCGATGCCGGAATTAATAACCAAAGCACAGCAGAACGGTGCACAACTGGTTATCGGACCTTTGCAGAAAAATAAAGTAGAGCAGCTGTCAGCCAGCAATGTAACGGTACCGGTACTGGCGCTGAACCAGCTGGGTAATCAGCCTGCAGCCGATAACCTCTACTATTTCTCGCTGTCTCCGGAAGATGAAGCGGCCCAGATTGCACAGAAAATTCATGAAGATGGTCTGAAAAATCCGTTGTTATTACTGCCATCCAACGCGCTTGGCGATCGTACTGCCGCTGGCTTTAACAGCTACTGGCAATCGCTGGAAATCGGTGAGGCTACTGTTGCCAAATTCCGCAGCCGGGATGAACTGTTAACCTTGTTACGTCAGAAATTAGGCGGAACAGGAACAGCGCTGCAGGCCGGTCAAATCCAGTCACTGGCGGATGATCCGGCCAGCGATCCGAATCGGGTTGACGCCATTTTCATGCTGGCATCGGCATTTGAAGCATCTAACATCAAATCCAGTGTTGATATGATGCTGGGTGACTCACCGGTACGGCCGACCTACTATCTGGGTTCGAAAAGTAACAGCAGCGGTCTGAGAGCCGATGTGGCGCTGGCATTAAATGGTATGCAACTGGGTGATATGCCCTGGATGCTGAACCGTATGCCGGAGGAGTTAGCCAAAGCAACCGCCGCGCTGCCTCAGGCCAGTGGCGATCAGTTACGCTTATATGCCATGGGCTATGATGCCGGTAATCTGGTGAATCAGCTGAGTGAACTGCGCCAGAATCCGGATATGACGCTGAATGGTCTGACAGGCGTACTGCATGTCACCACCGATGGCGTCATCCTCCATGATCTGGTTTGGACTCGTTACACTAACGGGCAATTAACAACCAATGAACCAGCACTTGCTCAACCCGCCGTTCAGCAACCGGCGCAGTAAAGGTCAACACTACGAACAGCAGGCCCGATGCTTTCTTGAGCAGCAGGGGCTGCTGTTTGTCTGCGCCAACTATCACTGCCGTCAGGGCGAATTAGATTTAATCATGCGGGAACGGGACACACTGGTGTTTATTGAAGTCCGTTTCCGGGCTTCGCGTGACTATGGTGGCGCGTTATCTTCGGTCACTCCCGCCAAACAACATAAGATCCGGCATACTGCCCGTTATTATTTAATGAGTCAGCACATCAACGAAGCACATCAGGCTTGCCGTTTTGACATAGTATCGTACGATGACGGGCAATGTAGCTGGTTAAAAAACGCATTTTAGGAGAAGCGGTTTGGATCGGATCAGAGAAAATTTTACCGAAAGTATTCAGACAAAAATCGCGGCTGCCGAAGTACTTTCCGAAAGTATCCAGACGGCAGCGCAGATGCTGGCGATCTGTCTGCTGAACGGTAATAAGATCCTCGCCTGTGGTAACGGAGCCTCCGGAGCACTGGCACAAATATTTGTTTCTCACCTGATGAGTCGTTTTGAGACTGCCCGGCCGTCATTGCCAGCCATTGCGCTGACCTGCGATGGTAATCTGATGAGCTCGCTCAGTCATTACGGCAAATTTGAGGATGTCTACGCGCATCAGATCCGCGCGCTCGGTCAGCAGGGCGACATCCTGTTGCTGATCACCACTGAAGAAGACAACCGGGAATTGATTCATGCGGCAGAAGCCGCGTTATCACGCGATATGACGATGGTGATATTAAATACCGGCCATGGTGGTGAACTGGCCGGTTTACTCGGGCCGAGTGACGTTGAAATACGCTGTCCTTCCGCGAGGTTTTCCCGCATTCTGGAAGTCCATTTACTCGTCCTGAATTGTCTGAGTGATCTGATTGACCAGACGCTGTTCCCCCAATAACTGTTGAGGAATTGTTATGTTGCGTAAACTGCTCCCATTATCATTGGCCAGTTTATTACTGCTGCAAGGTTGTGTTGGTGTGTTACTGGCGGGAGGTGCCGCCACCGGTGTCGTTGTAGCCAAAGACCGACGCTCTGTGACCGCGCAGATGGATGATCAAAAGATCGAGTTAAATACCCGGAATGAGCTGTCTGATCGCACCGATATATCACGGATCAGCCACATTTCGATAAACAGCAATAACGGTATTGTGCTGCTGGTCGGACAAACGCCGTATCGCAAACACAGCGATGAAGTGAAAGCCATGGCCGAGCGTCAGAACGGTGTGCGCAAAGTTTATAACGAAATCAAGATCACTGAACCGACTGGTTATGATATCCGCACCAATGACAGCTGGATCACGTCAAAAGTCCGTACCCGACTGATTGCCGAGAAAAATTTCGATAGCAGTCATATCAAGGTAGTGACCGAAGATAGTCAGGTTTTTCTGATGGGCATGGTGACTCGTGATGAAGGCGAACTGGCAGTGGAAATTGCCCGTAATGTCTCCGGTGTCACCAAAGTCATCCGGGTGTTTGAATACGTTCAGCAGTAAAATTTATGCAATAAAAAAGGGAATCTATCGATTCCCTTTTTTATTTATTTGATTATCCGCAACGTCGGCCGGCCATCAGGGCGGGGCGATGGTGATTTATCGCCATCGGTAACATCCGTTTTTTCCGCTGGTGCAGGCTGAACTTCCTGCCATGCCTCATAGGCTGACTCTGGCGGGAAGAAAGTACCGGCACCATTTTCCCGTGAATGGATTGCCAATACGGCAGCCATCGGGATATAGAGCTGTTGTGGAACACCACCAAAACGGGCATTAAAGCTGATCGCTTCGTTGTCCATCGTGAAGGCCACCACGGCCTGCGGTGCAATGTTCAGAACAATCTGCCCGTCCCGTGCATACTGCTGCGGTACTTGTACCATTCTGGCATTGGCATCCACCAGCAGGTGCGGTGTCATGTCATTGTCCAGCAGCCATTCATAGAACGCCCTTAACAGATAAGGGCGACTGGGCGTCATGTTCGGTACCATTACAGTGGTCCGTTACGCATTTCGCGTTCAATATCAGTCAGTGAAGCCTGAAATGAATCGCGATCGAACAGGCGGGTCATATAAGCTTTCAGCTCTTTAGCACCTTTGCCCGTAAATTCAATACCCATTACCGGCAAACGCCACAGCAATGGTGCCATGTAGCAGTCTACCTGGCTGAATTCTTCGTTCATGAAGTAAGGATATTCCTGGAACAGTGGTGCCATGGCTTGCAAGCTTTCACGCAATTGCTTGCGGGCTGCTTCTGCATCCGGTGCATTGTTCAGAATCTTGTCTGCCAGTGTGTACCAGTCCAGTTCAACACGGTGCATCATCAGGCGGCAGTTACCACGAGCCACCGGATAAACCGGCATCAGCGGCGGATGTGGGAAACGCTCGTCAAGATATTCCATGATGATACGGGAGGTGTAGAGCACCAGATCACGATCAACCAGAGTAGGAACGGAGTTATACGGGTTTAACTCCAGCAGTTCTTCTGGCAGAGCGTTTACATCTACCATGCAGATATCAAAGGTCACGCCTTTCTCGGCCAGGACGATACGTACCTGGTGACTAAACATGTCATTGCCGGAGAACAGGGTCATGACGGAGCGCTTGTTGGCAGCGAAAGCCATTGTTCCCTCCATTCAGAACAAGAAAAATACGATGGCAGCGCCATCATTAATCCGGGGTGTATTACGTGGGTAACACAAGCAGGCTAGCTAGTATATCAAATTTTCAGCAGTTTGAGGATAGAACTATGTGAGTTGTTCGCCTTGATCTTCGCTTCTGGTAAACTAACCGTCACCATTATCCCCGGGAGAATGCCATGCCGGAAGCAACTGACAACAGCGCGATCCGCCTTGATAAGTGGCTCTGGGCTGCTCGTTTCTACAAAACCCGTGCATTGGCACGCAGCATGATCGAAGGTGGCAAAGTGCACTATAACGGTCAGCGCTCTAAACCGGGAAAACTGGTCGAAGTCGGTGCTATGCTCCGGATCCGTCAGGGACATGATGAAAAAGAGGTCCGGGTGCTGGCATTAAGTGTGCAGCGCTTATCCGCGGCGCAGGCACAATTACTTTATGCCGAAACGGACGAAAGTATTGTGAAGCGGGAGCGGAATGCCGAAGCTCACCGGCTGAATGCGTTATATGCACCGCACCCCGACACTAAGCCGGACAAAAAACAACGACGCGACCTGATGCGTTTTAAACAAGGCGAGTGATGCTCCGGCGTCGTTCCGAATTTAACACTGAGAATATCTGACATGAGCCAAATTCCGGATCAACTGCATCGTTTTATATTTGAAAATTATGAAGTGCGTGGCGAGCTGGTTCAGCTGAACCAGACCACTAAGGATATATTGGGTGGTCACCACTATCCGCTGGCAATCCAGCGTTTACTGAGTGAATTGCTGGTCGCCACCAGTCTGCTGACCGCGACGCTGAAATTTGAAGGATCGATTACTGTGCAACTGCAGGGCGATGGCCCGGTACGGTTTGCGGTAATTAATGGCGATCATCAGCAGCGGCTACGCGGTGTGGCCCGCTATGAAGGTGTGATTGCTGAAAATGCCGGTCTGCATGAGTTGATCGGTAAAGGTCATATGATGATCACCGTGATCCCGGATGAAGGTGAACGTTATCAGGGGATCGTCGCGCTGGATGGCGACACTCTGGCCGCCTGTCTGGAAGGTTACTTCGCACAGTCTGAACAGCTGCCAACCCGTATCTGGCTCAAAACCGGACTGAATGAAGAACAGCCGAAAGCGGCAGGTATGCTGATCCAGGCCATGCCAAACAGTAACAGCGAACAGCATGCGCTGGATTTTGAACATATCGTGACCCTGACCGATACCATCAAGAGTGAAGAACTGCTGGATCTGCCGGCCGAAGAAGTGCTCTATCGTCTGTATCACCAGGAAGAAGTCCGTCTGTTTGACCCGCAGGCCGTCAGTTTTGTCTGCACCTGTTCACGCTCACGTTGTGAAGCCGCATTACTGCAGTTAGGTAAAACGGAAGTCGATGCGTTACTGGAAGAGCATGATGAAATCAGAATGGACTGTGATTACTGCGGTACTGAATATCATTTTTCTGCCAGCGATGTAGAGAAAATCTATAACGACCAGCTGACGCCACCGGAAACATCACAAGGCGTACTGCACTAAGTATTTTTCCAGATAAATCACCGGCTAGCGTTTTTTTAACCGCTAGCCGGCTTTTCTGCTATCTGTTTTAACTGCGTATATTCCCATCTCAAATGGCTACATTCTGCCGCTCTGATCGCAAAATGCATTTAATCCCTAAAAACTGTAAGTTCATCCACAGAATTTGAAGTAACCGGCATAAATAACGGCAGAAGTCCCTAAACTGAATCCAGTGATACTGACTCCCCTACTGGTCACGCACAGGAGCAAAATTATGACGACTGCTGGTTTAGACCTGGAACGCTACGGTATTTGTAACGTAAAAGAAATTATCCGTAATCCATCATACGATCAGTTATATGAAGAAGAGCTGAATCCCAATCTGGTTGGCTATGAACGTGGTGTCGTGACCAAACTGGGTGCAGTAAAAGTGGATACCGGTGTATTTACCGGGCGTTCACCAAAAGACAAATACATTGTCATGGATGATATGACCCGCGACACCGTCTGGTGGTCAGAAGGCGGTAAGAATGACAATAAACCAATCACGCCGGTTATCTGGTCTGAACTGAAAAAACTGGTAGCAGAAGAGCTTTCCGGCAAACGGCTATTTGTGATTGATGGTTTCTGCGGCGCTAACCCCGACAGCCGTCTCAGTGTACGAATTATTACTGAGGTTGCCTGGCAGGCGCATTTTGCCAAGAATATGTTTATTCGCCCCAGTGAAGCGGAATTAGTCAATTTTGAGCCGGATTTTGTTGTTCTGAATGGTGCTGAAACTGTTAATCCGAACTGGAAAGAACAGGGCCTGAATTCAGAAAACTTCGTTGCCTTTAACTTAACCGAGAAAATGCAGGTTATCGGCGGCACCTGGTATGGCGGCGAGATGAAAAAAGGGTTGTTCTCGGTGATGAACTACCTGCTGCCGCTGAAGGGTATTGCATCCATGCACTGCTCTGCGAACGTCGGGAAAGACGGCGATGTGGCGATCTTCTTCGGCCTGTCAGGCACCGGGAAAACCACACTGTCGGCTGATCCGAAACGTCTGCTGATCGGTGATGATGAACATGGCTGGGATGATGACGGTGTCTTCAACTTTGAGGGCGGTTGTTACGCCAAGACCATCAAACTGAGCAAAGAGGCAGAGCCGGATATCTATAACGCGATCCGCCGCGATGCATTGCTGGAAAACGTGATTGTCGATGCGGAAGGTAACGTCGATTTTGATGATGGTTCACTGACTGAGAATACCCGTGTTTCTTATCCGATTTACCACATCGAGAATATTGTAAAACCGGTCTCGAAAGCTGGTCCGGCGAAAAAAGTGATCTTCCTGACCGCAGATGCCTTCGGCGTACTGCCGCCGGTATCGAAACTGACGCACGATCAGACCCAATATCACTTCCTGGCGGGTTTTACCGCCAAGCTGGCAGGCACCGAACGAGGTGTGACAGAACCAACGCCGACCTTCTCGGCCTGCTTCGGCAAGGCATTCCTGTCATTGCATCCGACACAATATAGCGAGGTGTTGGTCAAACGGATGGAAGCTGCAGGTGCCGACTGCTATCTGGTAAATACCGGCTGGAATGGTACCGGGAAACGTATCTCCATCCATGATACCCGAGCCATCATTGATGCGATTCTGGATGGCTCGATCGATAAGGCCCCCATGAAAACACTGCCAATCTTTAATCTGGCGATGCCGATCGATTTGCCGGGGGTGAATCCGCAGATCCTCGATCCTCGTGACACGTATGCGGATCCGGCGGAATGGCAACGCAAAGCGGAAGATCTGGCGCAACGTTTCATCAAAAACTTTGCGCAGTACACCGATAATGAACAAGGTAAACGGCTGATCGCGGCGGGTCCGCAATTACCCTGATCAACTATCCGGCTAAAGTAACAATTATTGTGCATCATAGAGAAGAGCCACATTGCGTGGCTCTTTTTTTGAGTATAATTTGCTGCTTTTTCTGCAGCCCTTATGCAGCAAGGGCTGCAGAATTATCAAGTATTTCCGTCACAGAAAATCACTTTTTTTTACCTGCTGCCGCGTTATCCAAATCTTCCAATTCCCTGTTTTAGATCAAAAAACCACTAACTATGTTCCTGCATAAAATCGCAATATATAGTTAAATCCACCGCAAGATGAACTATATATAGTATTACCACCACAACGACACACAATGTCGGATTAGCACGAGGGCTATAAAAAATGCAAGCAAAACCGCTGGTAATCAAACGCGACGGATGCCGCGTATCGTTTGATGGCTCACGCATATGGCAGGCAGTTGCAAAAGCTGCTGAAGCTGTAAACGTAAGAGACGACGCGTATTGCGCCTCAGTAGCTGGTCAGATCGCTTCCCTGTTAGCAGGACGCGATGAAGTCGATATCAGTGAGGTACAAACACTGGTCGAAAACCTGTTGATGGAAGGTCCGCACAAGAAGCTTGCGCGTGCTTACATCGAATATCGTCACGACCGTGATTTAGCGCGTGAAAAACAGGGACGTCTGAATAAAGAGATCCAGGGATTGATCCAGCAGACCAATGCCGAACTGCTGAATGAAAATGCCAACAAAGACAGCAAGGTGATCCCGACCCAGCGTGACTTGCTGGCCGGTATTGTGGCGAAACACTACGCCAAACAATATCTGTTACCCCGCGATGTTGTGCAGGCACATGAAAAAGGCGAAATCCATTTCCACGATCTGGATTATTCTCCTTTCTTCCCGATGTTCAACTGCATGCTGATCGATATCGAAGGTATGCTGACACACGGCTTCAAGATGGGTAACGCCGAGATTGATACACCAAAATCTATCTCTACCGCGACCGCCGTCAGCGCGCAGATCATCGCGCAGGTAGCCAGTCATATCTACGGTGGCACCACGATCAACCGCATTGATGAAGTGCTGGCCCCTTATGTGACCAAAAGCTACGAGAAACACCGTAAGGTTGCGGAAGAGTGGCAGATCCCGGATGTGGAAGCCTATGCGCATGCACGTACTGAAAAAGAGTGCTATGACGCCTTCCAGTCACTGGAATATGAAGTAAACACGCTGCATACCGCGAATGGCCAGACACCGTTTGTGACGTTCGGTTTTGGTCTGGGTGAGAGCTGGGAATCCCGCCTGATCCAGAAGTCGATCCTGCAGAACCGTATTTCCGGTTTGGGTAAAAACCACAAGACCGCGGTATTCCCGAAACTGGTATTCGCGATCCGTGATGGCCTGAATCACAAGAAAACCGATCCAAACTACGATATCAAGCAACTGGCGCTGGAATGTGCCACCAAGCGCATGTATCCGGACATTCTGAACTACGATCAGGTTGTGAAGGTAACCGGTTCATTCAAGACACCAATGGGCTGCCGCAGCTTCCTGGGTGTTTATGAAGAAGATGGTAAACAGTATCACGAAGGCCGTAATAACCTGGGTGTGGTCAGTCTGAACCTGCCGCGTATTGCACTGGAAGCCCGCGACGAAGCACACTTCCATGACCTGCTCGACAGTCGCCTGCGTCTGTGCAAGAAAGCCCTGATGGCGCGTATTGAACGCCTGAATGGTGTGAAAGCACGTGTCGCACCAATCCTGTATATGGAAGGGGCTTGTGGCGTTCGTCTGAAAGCAGATGATGATGTTTCTCAGATCTTTAAAAATGGCCGTGCCTCTATTTCACTGGGCTATATCGGCGTGCATGAAACCATCAACGCACTGTATGGCGATAAAGTGCATGTATTCGATGATGAAGTGCTGCGTCAGAAAGCGATTGGGATCGTACAGAAACTGCGTGATGCCGTGGATGCGTGGAAAGAAGAAACCGGCTACGGCTTCAGTCTCTACAGCACGCCAAGTGAAAACCTGTGCAGCCGTTTTTGTAATCTGGACACCAAAGAATTCGGTCTGGTTGATGGTGTGACGGAGAAAGGTTATTACACCAACAGCTTCCACCTGGATGTTGAGAAGAAGGTCGATCCTTACGCCAAACTCGACTTCGAGATGGCTTATCCGGCCATCGCGAACGGTGGTTTTATCTGTTACGGCGAATATCCGAACCTTCAGCATAATCCGGAAGCGCTGGAAAACGTCTGGGATTACAGCTACTCGCGGGTGCCCTACTACGGCACTAACACACCAATTGATGAATGCTATGAATGTGGCTTCACCGGCGAATTCAATTGTACCAGTAAAGGCTTTGCCTGCCCGAAATGCGGCAATCACGATTCGAACAAGGTGTCTGTGATCCGCCGTGTTTGTGGTTACCTCGGCAGCCCTGATTCCCGCCCGTTCAACGCGGGTAAACAGGAAGAAGTGAAACGCCGGGTAAAACATATCTGAGTGAGCTGAACCCTGCTAACGAAACCGCCGGATGGGAAACCTCCGGCGGTTTTTTATTTAGATGCATACCATAGTTCATTAATATGTCTTTTGGCTTCGCTTATAAACAGCAATTTTTCCTGTTCCGAACAGATATCATCAGGATCTGGTAAGTTTGGAAATAATTCATAAAGGACATATTCCGAAGTATATTCCGATATAAAAGGCAGCGCTTTTGTATTCTTGAAATGCAGAGTAGTCAGCTCGTCGGGAGCATCTTCCATGACGTAACAACCTTCCTCCCCTGAAGTAGAAAATAGCTTTCCGCCCTCAAAGAAAATAGTTATCCACTCCGGGTCATCTTTATCGGATGAGATTGTATATACGCTAAGATAGTTATCACTTTCAGAGAACTTTATCCCGGTAAAAGAGGCTCCTGGATTGCTAGAAATACAAGAAATCACATCCTCATAATTCATTATGAATTTCTCCAATCAGCGTCTGAAGCGAATGACAATCAAAGTGAATAACTATCAAAATTAACGGCCTATTAACCTAACTTTGGTCCTGCTTTTACCAACTCAGCACCAGCTGGTGTATCAGTATATTGCTCGAAGTTATTAATAAACCGGGTTGCCAAATCTTCTGCTTTCTCTTTCCAGACAGAATTATCAGCATATGTATTACGCGGGTCGAGGATATGGTTATTTATCCCGGATAACGCGACCGGCACTTCCAGATTGAAGATCGGTAAAGTGTGTGTCTCCGCTTTGGCAAGAGAACCGTCCAGAATCGCATTGATGATGGTTCGGGTATCCTTGATAGAAATGCGCTTGCCGGTGCCATTCCAGCCCGTATTTACAAGGTAGGCCTCTGCATTAACTGCTTCCATTCGTTTTATCAGTACCTCAGCATATTGCGTCGGGTGCAGAGTCAAAAATGCAGCCCCAAAACAGGCAGAAAACGTTGGAGTTGGTTCAGTTACGCCCCGCTCTGTACCTGCCAGCTTGGCGGTAAAACCAGAAAGGAAATGATACTTGGTCTGTTCTGCCGTTAAACGGGATACCGGCGGCAATACACCAAAAGCATCAGCAGTCAGGAAGATCACCTTTTTCGCCGGACCAGCTTTCGAGACCGGTTTTACAATATTCTCGATGTGATAAATCGGGTAAGAAACACGGGTATTTTCCGTTTTACTGCCATCGTCGAAATCGACCTGACCATGAGCGTCGACAGCGACATTCTCAAGCAGCGCATTGCGACAAATAGCGTTATAAATTTCGGGTTCAGCCTGCTTTGAAAGTTTAATTGTTTTGGCATAACAACCACCCTCAAAGTTGAAGACACCGTCATCATCCCAGCCATGTTCATCATCGCCAATCAGTTGACGTTTCGGATCGGTAGACAGCGTTGTTTTGCCCGTACCTGACAAACCGAAAAAGACAGCAACATCACCAGCAGCGCCGACATTTGCAGAGCAATGCATGGATGCAATATCTTTCAGCGGCAGCAGATAGTTCATCACCGAGAACAGGCCTTTTTTCATTTCTCCGCCATACCAGGTGCCGCCAATTAACTGCATTTTCTCGGTTAAGTTGAAGGCAACGAAGTTTTCAGAATTTAACCCCTGCTCCTGCCAATCAGGATTTGAGCATTTAGCACCGTTCATCACGATGAAATCAGGTTCGAAAGTAGCCAGACTTTTTTCATCAGGACGAATAAACATGTTTTTTACAAAATGGGCCTGCCAGGCGACTTCGGTAATAAAACGGACGCTTAAACGAGTTTCAGGATTTGCACCACACCAGGCATCAACCACAAATAAGCGTTTGCCGGAAAGCTGTTTCGTAACGAGAGACTTAAAGTGCCCCCAGGTTTCCTGGGATATCGGGTGGTTATCATTTTTACCTTTCCCCTGGTCACTCCACCACAACGTGTCACGCGTTAAATCATCGCGGACAATGTATTTATCTTTAGGCGAACGTCCTGTAAAAACTCCCGTATCAACCGCGATAGCGCCAGATTGCGTGACCACACCTCGTTCATATTCATCCAGACCTGGTTTTGTTTCTTCGCGTAATAACGTGTCAAAATCAGGGTTGTAAATAATCTCAGCAACATCAGTAATGCCAAGGTCACGAATATGTTTTTTAACCGATTCACTATAGGACATTTAAAAACACCCACCTAATAATCTGTGTATGAATGCGTCTATATAAAGACATTGTTTGTTATTAATAAATGAAGTCACGTTCAATCTGAATGAAACGTTTGATGTGTTTGTTTCTGGTTGTATGTTACTGAAAGCTTCATTTATACACACGAAGAGTTTATAAATTAAAATTTATTATTTTATTTAAAACTTATTTAATTACATTTGTATGGTGTTAATAAAAATAAAACTTTAAAAACCATACCGGTCAATCTCCCCATTAAACTGGGGAGACATTCATCTGTGCGCTGGTATTACGATTCTGGACTATCGGATTACTCAATCGACCAATGCCACTGATTTCAACTTCAATCAGATCGCCACTTTTCATAAACAGAGGCGGATTACGCTTTTTACCAACCCCGCCCGGTGAGCCGGTAATAATCACATCACCTGGTGATAATGGGCTGAATGCTGAAATATAGGCGATCAATTCCGGTACTGAACGTACCATATTCGCGGTATTGTCACTCTGAACCTGTTGACCATTCAAATACGTATGGATTGATAACTGCTGCGGATCTTCGATCTCATCCGTAGTAACCAGCCATGGACCGAAACCGCCGGTATTCAGCCAGTTTTTACCCGAAGTAAACCAGGAATACTGCATATCACGGACAGAACCATCCATGAAGCAGCTATACCCGGCAACATATGATAAGGCATTTTCCTTACTCACATTCATGGCTGGTTTACCAATAATGACAGCCAGCTCACCTTCATAATCAAATTCGTTTGTACTGGATGGCTTCACCAGTGGACAATCATGACCCGTTAATGTGTCGGCAAAACGAATAAACAATGTGGGCGCATTAATTGTTTCATTAAATTCATTGCGCTTTTCGAGATAATTCATGCCAACACAAATTATTTTATTCGGTCTGTCTATAACAGGTAAAAATGTTACATCATCAACCTTATAATCTGTAGGGAATGAGGAATAACGATTGATCTCTGATAGCATTCCCGCATTTAAAACTGATTTTAGATCAGAGTGTTTGGGTCCCATATGTCGCCCAAGATCAATGATCCCATGCTTATCAACTAAACCAAAACTCTTTCTATGGAATTCCGGGTGAATATAACTAGCCAACTTCATAGTATCAACTCCAAAACTATTTATAACCAGCTTTACGACTATCAAAACGAAAAGCACCATTAATCTTATTTAGCAGAAAACTTTACATCCAGCTTTCGGTTGGGCACACAAACAAACGAATAAAACGCTCTGTTAAATACACTACGTTACGGGTGAATCTGAATTTTTAACCCTTTAACATGGCCACCTATTTTATATAAGTGACCATGCCGGTTTTACTTGATGAAACGAACCTGTTTGTTTATTTCTTCAATGATTGGCAATTTAGCTTCATTGAAGAAAACTTTATTTTGCTCAAACAGATTTTTACCTTTGGTATCAATCGAAATGATTAACGGACCAAATTCTTTTACCCGGTTTACCCACAATGTTTCAGGCATACCAAGATCACGCCACTGTGCATCTTCGATTTCTTCCACCTGAGTTGCAGCCAATACAGCACAACCACCAGGGAATACAGCATGAACAGCTTTATGCTCTTTACAGCCGGCTTCGGTATTCGGCCCCATACCGCCTTTACCAACAATCAGTTTCACGCCAGTCTGTTCGATGAACTCTTTTTCGAACTTTTCCATACGCATACTGGTTGTCGGGCCGATGGAAATCATTTGGAATGAACCATCTTCCTGTTCAACAACAATTGGACCCGCATGGAAAATCGCCATGCCTTTCAGGTCAACCGGTAGTTCACGACCCAGTTCGATTAAACGTCTGTGCGCTACATCGCGGCAAGTAACTAAAGTACCGTTCAAATAAACTACATCGCCAATATTCAGAGATTCCAGATCTTCATCTTTGATTGGTGTTGTCAGAATTTTTTTCACAGCTCGGCTCCTTTGTGCGAAATGATTTCATAAGAGAGATCTGGTGCAAATTTGATAGTGCCGCGACGATGAGCCCAGCATCCTGTAGATACAGCTACACCGATGGTTGATGGATGGCGGGCTGACGATTCGATGTTGACCCCCATAACTGTTGAATTGCCTGACAGACCCTGTGGACCCAGACCAACAGCGTTCAGGCCATCTTCCAGTAAGGTTTCCATTTTGGCGGCATCATCATTTGGATGACGGGAATCCACCGGACGCAAAATGGCTTTTTTAGACAGACGTGCAGCGGTTTCAACGGATGTAGAAACACCAACGCCAACCAACAAAGGAGGACAAGCGTTTACACCGTAAGAGGTAATAACGTCAAAAACAAACTGGTTGACGCCTTCATAACCCTGGCCTGGCATCAATACCTTGGCTGCACCAGGTAAAGAACAACCACCACCGGCCATATAGACTTCAATGGTACAGTTTTCATCATCAGGAATAATTTCCCAATCCAGCCATGGGATCCGGGAACCGGTATTGGTACCAGTATTTACCTCAATAAAGGTTTCAACCGCGTTATGGCGCAGCGGCGATTTTTTGGTCGCACCCAGAGTGGCATTTTTCAGAATGCTTTCCAGCTCGCCAAGATATGGAAACTTGGCACCAGCTGTAATGAAGTACTGAATAACACCAGTATCCTGACAACATGGACGATCTAATTCGTCAGCAGCATCCAGATTCTGGAACATTGAGTCATAAACTACTTTTGCTAACGGTTTGGTTTCTTTAGCCCGTAGTTCAGTCAGCTTTTCTTTGACATCCGTAGGTAAATGTTTTCCAACATACCCGGTAAATTTGGTCATGACATCAGTTAGCGATTGTACTGCTACTTCTTTATTCACTCGAACCTCCTCTGCGCATTACACAATCGGAAAGATTTGTTTTGGTAAATCGGATCCAGAATTTTTGCTTCTGAATAATCGATGTAAGGAGTATATCCGGCTTGTCATTAATTAAAGTTCACCAGAACTTAATGAATATTTTCTTAAAAGTTATTAATGGGAAAAATGAAAATATTGTGGAACAACAAATGAGATCACGGTCACACTCATAGCAGTTGATTTTTATTTAATAAGGCTTTTGATGAATCCTGATATTTATGTTTTTCAAGCTCTGATAAATAAAATTTAAATATTTCCATTATGTTTTCTGTTGCGATTTAACATTCAAATACTTTCTGGTGTTTTTTTATGCAGTTTATTACAAGCATGCACAGATTAGATCGACTTAATACATGATATGATCACATTTCGGCTATTTGAAAGACGATATAATGACCATATAAATGGTATATCAACGGCAAGCGGGAACCCGATCATGTGTGCCACATCAGAACTAGAGTTTTTTTCAATCCTGATCAACGCCGGGAGTCTTTCTGCTGCTGCCGGAGAACTTAATTTAACACCGCCGGCTGTTAGTAAAAGGCTGGCACAGCTGGAAGCCCGTCTTGGGGTTCGCTTACTTAACCGCAGTACCCGTCATTTTAATATCACACCGGAAGGTGAGATTTACCTGAACAGATGTCGCCAGATCATTCAGGATATCAATGCGATGGAACAAGAAGTCTTAAGTTTGCGCGCCAAGCCCAAAGGTCTGTTGCGGATCAATACAACACCAGGTTTTGGTCGTAACTATATAGCGAGAGCAATATCTGCTTTTCTGAAACAGTATCCTGAGATGGAAGTTCAATTAACCTTGGACAGCAATCAGCCTGATCCTACGAGTGGTGATTTTGATATTGGTGTCCGCTTCGGGTTGCCTCCGGATTCCAATATAGTTGCACGCAAGATCATGACTAACCGACGATTTGTTTGCGCCTCGCCACTCTATTTGCGTAACAATCCACAGCCATTAGTTCCTGCTGATTTGGCCAAACATAACTGTATCGTATTAAAACAGGATGAATCTGCCAGTGGGATCTGGCGTTTTAAACGCGGCGACTCTTCCGAAACAGTTAAAGTCCGCGGCACGTTAAGCAGTAATGATGGCGAAGTTGTTGCCAATTGGGCGCTGGAAGGTCATGGGATATTGATCCGTGCTGAATGGGATGTAAATAAATACCTTCAGAGCGGTAGACTGGTTCGGTTGCTGGAAGATTATGAATTACCCGCCGCAGATATTTATGTCGTATATCCGGAGCGCCATTATCTCTCGGCAAAAGTACGTGTATTTATTGATTTTCTAGCCAATAACTTCTCTGAAATAACCCTTTCACATTCCAGTGTTGCTGCTGTAAAAGGGAAATAAACAACAAACTATAGTCAACCTTATATTTTTATATCTTTCTTAATAGAAAACGCCACCATACAACATGGTGGCGTTTTTTGTTTTTATGGCGTAATTATTTCTTGAGTTCTATACGGGAGATTTTACCCACTAGGAAAACATAACTGAATATTGCCATGAATGCAGCTACACCGACGTAGATCAAGGCACCGTTAAATGATCCTGTCGTTTTAACGATATATCCAATTACAATCGGGGTTACAATACCGGCAATATTGCCTGCCATGTTGCTTAATCCGCCACACAGACCAACAATTTCACGCGGCGCAATGTCACCCACTACAGCCCAGCCCAAAGCACCAAGTCCTTTACCAAAGAAGGCCAGTGATAAAAAGAAAACAATCATCTCTAATGAATCGACAAAAACACAGCCAATAATAGACATGGCTAATGCCATACCAAGGATGATTGGCGCTTTACGGGCGAATGTCAGGGAGAATTTCTTTCTTAACAAGAAGTCGGAGAATAAACCACCCAGGATACCACCAAGACATCCGCTGATAGCAGGAATGGTTGCGATCAGACCTACAGACGTTAATGACAGCCCCCGGCCCTGAGCCAAATAAATCGGGAACCAGGTTGTAAAAAACCAGACTAATGTAACAATACAAAACTGACCAATAAGTACACCAACCATTAAACGATTATTAAGTAATTGCTTAATATGACTGAAAGAAGATTCTTTTTTGGTGTTATCACCTACCTTGGTAGTGTAATTATCAACCAGAGCACCACCGGCTTTAATATACTCGAACTCTTCAGAAGAAATACGAGGGTGATCTTTAGGGTTATACAAAATAAAAGGCATTACCACTGCCAGAGCAATACCGAGTACACCCATCGCCCAATAAACTGACTGCCAGCCAAATTTATTAGTTAACCATCCCATGAGAGGTAAAAATATCACTAAAGCAAAATATTGTGCGGTAGTGAAAATAGCTGTAGCAGTACCACGTTCATGCGTTGGGAACCAGGAGGCAACAATCCGCGCATTAGCCGGGAAAGCGGGCGATTCACAGATTGAAAGCATAAACACCAGGGCAAAGATAGTGACAACGGCCGCAGCCCCAAGATAACCTGCAAAACCAAGTAATAAGGTACATAACGACCAGGAAAACAAACTACCGATATATACTTTGCGAGCGCCAAATCGATCAAGCAGCCATCCACCTGGTAACTGACCAAGTACATATGCCCAACCGAATGTTGACATCAGGTAACCCAGATTAACCAGATCCAGATTCAACGATTTCATCATTGCCGGACCGGCGATAGAGAATATAGCGCGATCAGCGTAATTAATTGCACCAACAACAAACAACAGGGCAATTATAATATACCTGATATTAGTCCTTTTTCGTGTTTCCACAGATTCAATAGCTACTTCAGCTTCCATAACCTTCCCCACTTGTTGTATTTGGCGTTAAAAATATTCTTCTTAATCCGGAGACTGTTTTATAAAATCCCCATTCGAGACTTTATTTTTTTATATCAGTAACCTTGGTGAAGATTATAAGGGGAGGTTTTTTAATCTAAACTCACTTACAAGCACTCATTAATTTCCTAAAAGTTAACTATAAATGTGATCTGACTCTTATTATGAAAAACTAAAAGATGCATATGCCGGCAGTGTTTAATTAACTTTTTATTAACAGTAGTTGTGATTAAGATCGCACAATCAAATAAAATTAAAGATTATTTAAACATATCACATTTAATAATCGATTTATAACAAATGTGGTTTGATAACAAATTCAGCGGATTATTTAAATCAGGCCAATGTTAACCAATAAAAGAGTCTGTCAGCTATCTGCGCATTGATGCGGATCAACCCGGCTTTAGATGTTTGTTCAACATTACGATATCATGCCGGTAATTTCTGTTCCTGTAGTAGATTCACATGAAGATCAAGCCGTTTACAAGCCTTACCCGCGCAGACTTAACCCCGATGCAATATTTTTATAACCATATGAAGTTATTGGTGCTTTTTTGTGGATTGGCTTTATATGGCTGTAGTCGCTTCGAATCGGATCAGGCCAGGGGCCATGCTCAGCAGGCATTGAAACAACTGGCATCTTCCGCGCAGAAATGTGCAAAAGATCGTGCGTGTGATTGTGAACAGGCAGCCGCTGAGGCATCCGCAAAAAAAGTATCGCCGTCTGGTCTGGTGGCTAAACTGGACGACACCTTATCGCAAACAAAAGAATTCAAAAGCTGGCCATTAAGCGGCACGGGGCGTTGTCAGCGTCAGCTCCCCTACCATTTTACGGTCATCTCGGTATCACCCCTTCTGGTGATTGGCACGCCGGTTAAATCTTTAGCGGATGCTAACTGCTCCGCCAGTGATTCCCCGCTCACCTGTTTGCGTTCGAAACGGTTTGCGGGCAATTACGAAATAGCCAATAAATTTACTCACACCCCCGGCTTGGTCTGGTTTTCACCGGAACATGGCCCCCGGTTATTCGATGTTCCTCAGCATGCAAAAAGCATGTATCTGCTGATCAACGGCAAATCGCTCAGACTTAAACGCAAGGGAAACCAGTGGATGTTTAGCCGTAAGCAGTAGCTATCTGAAGCGGGTGATATCGAACATCACCCCTTCCAGCCACAGCGGTGTGCCGGCATCATCATAAATAATACGGCCCCGCAGGTTGCCCCACAGGATCCGGTCATCCTCTCTTTTGATCCGCAGCGTAATATCAAACGCGGCCGGTCTGGTTTGTGCTTCGGTAACCGCAGCCGTAAAGCGGGCCTGATCATCCGGATGGATCACCCGATCCAGGGACAACTCTTTCATCAGGAAACGTTCCTGCGGTATACCGGTCAGCGCTTCAATGCCATGCCCGATATATTGAACCTGCCATGGGAATTCCGGTTTGACACGAAATACCGCGCCTGAAAGATGTTCTTCCAGCCGGTTAAAATTCTCGTCACTCAGCTCAAGTCTGACCGTAAGTTCACGTATCGTGTGCAGACGGTTGGTATTGATAAACAGCACAAAAAACAAGATCAGATCCAGTGCCATGCCGCCGAAGCGGATGATCAAAGGTAACCGGCTGACGGTGCTTGCCTCAAATTCAGGACTGCTGCGGAATTGAAGCGTCCAGATATGGCCATCTACTGAGAGTTCTCTTTCCGTGGCATAGCGGGTCTCCGGCCTATCCTGTGCAGATGAATAGAGCAGATTTTCCCGGACGGGTTTACCGTCGAATAAATTAATGACCACATCACGATTAACCTGTTCCGCCAGAACACTTTGCATGAATTCTGCGGCACGGAACGGAATATAGATAAAACCGCGTAATGCCCGGCGCCGGGCAGCGACTGTATCAGCTGGTTCATGCGGATTATAGATGGCCAGATACAGCACAAAATCCGGCTGTTCTTTCGCATCGGTCGTCAGCCCGGATGTAATCCGGCGTGACAGCGTGATCTGACCGCTGTCGCGCGCCTGATCCATGGCTGAACGCAGCACGGGAGCGGAATTCAGGTTATCACCAGGTGTCCCTACCCCTGCATCACCCGGCGGTTCAATGAATACCACCTTGCTGAGTGGATCCTGAACACCGAATCCACGGGTACCGGGCAGATATCTTTCAGGTTTCAGCGCTCTGACATAGTCATGCCAGTTGGCCCGGGTGACATCATCGTCAGCGGCAAAAAGTCCGGCTGCAGCATGCAGTGCCTGAATGTAATCCTGCAGTCGGTTAACGATACTGTTTTTTTGCTTGTCCACCCGGGAGTGAAAGCGATCCAGCGACTGATTAATCAGCGTTATTTCCGTGTATTGCCATAATCCGGTTGTCACGGTCAGCATGCAAATCAGTACGAACCAGGGAAAACCTTTTCCGGAGAAACAGCTGCGGAGCCACTGTAACACAGGCGTTTTGATGCCGGACATCGTCACCCCCGTAAAATCAGCCCCCATATTTGTAAGTATAAATAAGAGTTCCGAAGGCTGTAGTCCGGAGCATGATATCTGCAGGTCAGCTGTCGCAAAGTCGGCGAAAAAAGCACTGGCAGCCCTTGTATACTTCCTCCCGTGACACCATAACTAATGACAGTACCAAGTTGTTTTCCCATATCACAGGAGAGCCAGAGATGGATTGTCCGGTCTGTAAAGGTGTCAAACTGGTAATGTCTGAGCGTCAGGGCATTGAAATTGATTATTGCCCGCAATGCCGGGGCGTCTGGCTGGATCGCGGTGAACTCGACAAGATCATCGAGCGTTCAGCACAGGCTGAACCGGTCGCTTCCTCCCCCCGTATGCAGCATCACTCTCCCGAACCATCTCATTCCCATGAAGAAAAACCCCACTGGCGTCACCATGACGATGATCGCCGGCGTTATCAGGATGATGAGCACCGTCACCGGGAAGAGAGCTACCATAAAAAACGGCGGGGCGGCTTTCTGGGTGATCTGTTTGACTTTGACTGAGATACATCAAAACCGAAGGAATATCTTATGCCTCTGATTGTGACTCTCACACTGACCCCGTCACTGGACACCGCCACCAGCACAGCCAAAGTCTACCCGGAAGGAAAATTGCGCTGCCAGGCACCGGTGTTTGAACCCGGTGGTGGCGGCATCAACGTCGCCCGTGCCATCACACACCTCGGCGGACAAGCCACAGCCCTGCTCCCCTCCGGTGGCCCAACCGGTGCCCATCTGGTTGAACTGCTGCAGCAGGAAGGCGTTACCGTGGATGCACTGCAGACCCATGACTGGACCCGGCAGAACCTGCATGTGGTCTCCGACGCCACCGGTGAACAGTTCCGCTTTGTGATGCCGGGTGCGGCATTGCATGAAGATGAATGGCAGCAATTGCTGACGAAAATAGCCCAATTACCGGCCGGAACGTTACTGGTGTTGAGCGGCAGTTTGCCGCCGAATATGACGACATCCGCCGTGACGGAACTGCTGCAGTGTGCCCGGCAACAGGGGCTGCGGACGATCGTTGACAGCTCCGGTGACGCCTTAAAAGCGGCGGTCGCTTTTGGTGGTCTGGAACTGTTAAAACCCAATCAGTCCGAACTGGCAGAACTGACCGGTCAGTCGCTGGAACAGCCTGATCAGGTGGTGAATGCGGCCCGTTCGCTGATTAGTCAGGGGGCGGCAAAACGCATTGTCGTCTCGCTGGGTCCGCAGGGTGCGCTGGCTGTGGATGCGGAACAATGCATCCAGGTAGTGCCACCGCCGGTGATTAAACGCAGCACGGTCGGTGCCGGTGACAGTATGGTCGGCGCCATGGTGCTGAAACTGGCAGAAGATGCGCCACTGGCGGATATGGTGCGCTTTGGCGTTGCCGCCGGTACGGCTGCGACCATGAATCAGGGCACCAAACTGTGCAGCAAAGATGATACCGAAAAACTGTATCAGTATCTGCAACAGCAATAATTTATCCCGGCAGCCGGACAGCATGCTGTCCGGCCTGATCCGGTTATTCCGCCAATGCCTGCCGCAGCAGCGTCGCTAAATGCAGGGTTTGCCGTCCGGCGGTAACTTTGATCTGGTGCGCACAGCCGAAGCCGTTACAGACCACCAGCGCATCCGGCGCTGCCTGCAAAGCCGGCACCAGTGATTGCTGCGCCATCTGGTGCGAGTAGTCAACGTGTTCCGCCTCCAGCCCGAAAGTGCCTGCCATGCCACAGCAGGATGATTCAATAAAGCTGAACTCCAGCCCGGGCACCGTTTTCAGTACCCGCCGTACCGATTTCATCGCACCAATCGCCTTCTGATGGCAATGACCGTGGATCAGCACGGGCTGCGTGATTTTACCGGTCTGAAACGGCAGGCAGAAACCACCCCGCGTCAGTTCGGCCGCGATGAACTCTTCAAAAAGCATCGCCTGTTTTGCCAGTGCAACCGCAGGTTGCCCTAACCCCAGCGTTTTATATTCATCCCGCAACATCAGCAGACTGGAAGGCTCCAGCCCCACGACGGAGAGACCTTGCGCGACATACGGTGACAACACCGCCAGCAGCTGTTTGGCCAGTTCACGGGTTTCCGTTGCCAGCCCGAAAGTGAGCAGGGAACGGCCACTGTCCAGTACGGTTCCCGGCTGTGAATTGGGATGGATCACATGCACTGTCAATCCCGTCATACGCAACAGATAGAGCGCATCTTCGGCCTGTTGTGGTGCGAACAGCGTGGAGAAACTGTCCAGCCAGAGCACCACGGCACGGGCTTCACCGGAAGGATGAGCCACCAGCGGAGGAAAACTGGATTCCCTGGGTGAGAAAGGTTTTCTGGCCGTTTCCGGCAACGGTACTTTCGCGGCGATGCCCAGGAATTTTTCACCGGCTTTTGCCAGCAGTGCCGATTTATTTCGCCAGCGGATCAGTGACCCCAGCACCGGATACTGATTCAGCCAGAGCGGCGAATAAGCAAACAGACGACTGCGCCATGATAATGACTCTGTTTTCAGTTTTTGCGCCAGATATTCGATCTTGATCTGCGCCATATCGACATTGTTTTCGCATTCCCGTTTGCAGCCTTTACAGGCCACACAGAGATCCATCGCCTCTGCCAACTCCTGATCGGAGGTCAATGCAGCCTCATCGCTGTTCAGTGCCCGTTTCAGCAACTGCACCCGTCCACCCGGCGATAACAGCGGATTATCTGTGATCCGGAAGCTCGGGCACATCACCCCCCGGCCATGTTGTTCGCAGACGCCGCTGCGAATACACACCGCCACGGCTTTGGCGAAATCACCACCCTGTCTGGGAATATCCGCATAGGCATCGCCCATGCCGCGGTCCTGATATTCCGACCAGTCTAATTCTGTGCGCATACATCTGTCCTGCGATCCGTTTTTTAAGACCCATCAAGAAAGGTGCCGGGATTGTTTATAGAGATAACAATAAGTTAGAGATCATCAATGCGTCACAAAGCAGACAAAGCGACAACAATCAGTGCAGCATGCCGGCTTGCAGTCGTTCTGAGTTATGGTCAGAATAGCGAAAAAAGGAGCTTTGCTATGTTCGGTAAATTATTCAAATCGTTGTTTTCCGGTTCAGAAAAAACAGCCGCAAAAGTGGAACCGGTCGAATATAAAGGTTATCTGATTTACGCCGAACCGATGGATGAAGGCAGTCAGTACCGTTTGGCCGGCCGGATCTGCAAAGAAATTAACGGCGAAGTAAAAACGCACGTGTTTATCCGCTCCGATCTGTTTCCGTCCAAAGAAGATGCCAGTCAGTGGATGGTGCGCAAAGCCGAGCTGTTTATCGATCAGAGCGGCGACAGCATGTTTCAATAATTGCCGGTTTTGCAGGCCGATACTGCCATCGGCCTTGCGGATCCGCTCCGATCTATGCGGCAGCCGGATAACGTTTTGGCCGCAGCAACAGCTCCAGCAGGAGTGAGGCAAATACCGTCAATACGCCCAGCCACTGCCAGTAGCTGAGTGCCTCATGCATCAGTATGCTTCCCGCCATTACCGCTGTCAGCGGATTCAGCAACGTCATCAGCCCGAGACGGTTCAGCGGTAAATTCGCCATGCCCCACAGCCAGAGCACATATGCCAGCGCTGAATTGAGCAAAATCAGCCATAACAGACCAAACCAGTCATCCCCGGCCGGTATTGGCATCGCCCCTTCCACCCAGAAGGCCAGCGGCAGAATCATTAATCCGCCGAGCAGTAACTGCCAGCCGGTAAAACTGATCAGCTCACCATGCCACGGACGCTGCTGTAACAATAAACTGCAGATACCGATCAGCAGCACCGAAGTTAAGGCAGCACCGACACCAATCCAGTTCAGTTCAGCGCCCGGACCCAGCAACAGAATAATACCGCCCAAGCCCAGCAGCGCACAGATCAGCGCCTGACGGGAAGGTCGCTTATGCAAAAACAGCCACTGTAATCCCAGCAGCACCAGCGGCAAGGTCGCCGCTAACGTCCCGGCCACCGATCCCGGCAAGTACAGCGCGGAAATAAACAGTAGCGGGAAAAAAGCACCGATATACAGAAAGCTGATCAGAAGCAGATACGGCACCTGCCGCCAGGGTACTTTGGCCGGACGGATGGCCAGTAACAGTAATCCGGGCGGGATCGCCCGCATCACCGATAACCACAGCGCAGGCCATTCAGCCAGGTATCTTCCGGTAATAAAGTAGGTGGTGCCCCACAGGATCGGCGTCAGTGCCACGAAAATAGGAGACATATGTATCTTTCAATGAAGAATCTTAATATGAAGATATTTTGGTTTGTTTTTGCACTCTCCGTCAACTATCTTTGTGTGAAGATAAAAAGGAGGTGAATCATGCAAACGGATCATGTCGATCGCATTCTCAGTCAGTGGCAACACGAACGTCCGGAGCTGGATCCGCTGGCCATGAGTATATTCGGCCGGTTATGGCGTCTGAATGCTATCGCCAGCAAAGCCATTGAACAGGTACATCTGCAATTTGGACTGACCCAGCCGGAATTTGATGTGCTGGTGACACTGCGCCGCAGCGGTGAACCTTACACATTAAGCCCGACCGCGCTGTATACCTCGCTGCTGCTCTCTTCCGGCGCCATGACCAACCGGCTGGATAAACTCGAAGCACGCGGGCTGATCTACCGCGAACCTTCACCGGAAGACCGCCGCAGCATGCTGGTCGCGCTGACCAAAACCGGACTAGCCCTGATCAATGAAACCATGACCGCGCATGTGGCCAATGAACAGCGCTTACTGCATTCGCTGGATCGTGCCCAGCAGCAGGAACTGGCTGATTTATTAAGAACGTTGCTGCTGAATATCGGTAAAGATCCGGTAGAAACAATACAGCCGGAATAGTTGTTGCCAGGGAATGAACGGAGACGTGCCGGCTGAATGTTATCCCGCATTCAGCCGGCACTTGTTTGCTTACAACGCCAGAATATATTTAATCATCACACCCGCAGCAATGGCAGAACCGATAACGCCCGCGACATTGGGCCCCATCGCATGCATTAACAGAAAGTTCTGATGATTCGCTTCCAGCCCCAGTTTGTTTGACACCCGGGCGGCCATCGGTACGGCAGATACACCGGCAGAGCCAATCAGCGGATTGATCTTGTTTTTACTGAAGCGGTTCATCAGTTTGGCCATTAACACACCGCTGGCGGTGCCAACACCAAACGCAATCACGCCAAGTAACAGGATGCCCAGTGTCTGTGGTTGCAGAAATTTATCTGCCATCAATTTTGCACCAACTGATAATCCGAGAATGATCGTGACGATATTAATCAGTGCGTTTTGTACCGTGTCACTCAGACGATCCACCACGCCACATTCACGCATTAAATTACCGAAACAGAACATACCCAGCAGTGGTGCAGCATCCGGCAGGATCAAAGCTACCAGCAGCAGCAATATGATCGGAAACAGGATCTTTTCCCGTTTATTTACCGGACGCAACTGAGTCATCACGATTTTGCGTTCTTCTTCTGTTGTCAGCAGGCGCATGATCGGTGGCTGAATCAGCGGCACCAGTGCCATATAGGAATAAGCCGCAACTGCAATTGCCCCTAATAACTCAGGAGCCAAAATACTGGTCAGATAAATCGCCGTCGGACCATCCGCACCGCCAATAATCCCGATGGATGCCGCCTGAGCCAGTGAAAAATTCATGACTCCCAGGTAGTTAAGCCCTAATGCACCCAGTACCGTGGTAAAGATGCCAAACTGTGCAGCGGCGCCTAACATTAACGTTCGCGGATTAGCAAGCAGTGGACCAAAATCGGTCATCGCGCCTACACCCATGAAAATCACCAGCGGTGCAACACCGGAAGCAATTGCTACTTTATAGAAGATGTACTGAATTCCGTCCGTATATCCATAACCAGCCGCTATCTCTTCAATACTATGCAGTGCAGGCAGTGTTAAATCCGGCATCTGCAACTTGATTGCGGAGACATCCGGCAAACTACCGATATTTGCCGCTATTGCCGCAATAACATCCGGCTGAGCTTTATATAAGGCCATGTCCAGGGCAGAAAAAGCCAGCCCGGCATCCGGAATGTTAGCCAGCAATCCGCCGAATCCAATTGGCATCAGCAATAACGGTTCAAATTTTTTGACAATCGCCAGCCAAAGCAATAGCAAGCTGATCAGTAACATGACAGCCTGACCCACGGTCAGGCTCATGAACCCCATGCCCTGCAATAATGCACCTATACGATCCATAATTTCAGCCCTCTTATACCAGAGTCAGCATGCAATCACCGACAGCAACAGCATCACCTTCTTTCACCTGGATCGTATTCACTGTGCCGGAAAGACCTGCCCGGATCTCGGTCTCCATTTTCATGGCTTCCAGGATCACCAGCACATCCCCTTCTTTCACCGCTTGCCCTGCTTTCACGACTACCTTCCAGATATTCCCGGCTAAAGGCGCGGCAACCGGGACTGCATTCGCAGCGGAAACAGCCGGTGCCGGCACGACCGGTGAAACAGCAGAGGAAACCTCCTGCACATGTCTGACTTCGCCACCTTCGCTGACTTTCACCACATAGCTGCGGCCTTCAACCTCAATGGTATAAATTGCCGGTCCTTCCACTTTCTCCTTAGCTGCCGGAACCACGGTTGGCGGAACAACAGCAGGAGCAACTTGCGGATGAGGTTCAAAAGCGGCCGGATTGCCACGATTTTCCAGAAACTTCCAGGCAATTTGCGGGAACAATGCCACCGTCAGAACATCATCGATGATGTTTTCAGACAGTTTCACACCTTTCTGGGCTGCGCTCTCAATAACGCTTTCTTCTAACGTCTCCATTTCAGGTTTCAGGTTATCCGCCGGACGACACGTGATCGGTAATTCACCATTCAGCACACGCTGCTGCAGTTCCGCATTGACCGGTGCCGGCGTCGCACCATATTCACCTTTCAGTACACCGGCGGTTTCTTTGGCAATATTTTTGTAACGCTCACCCGTCAGCACGTTCAGTACCGCTTGTGTGCCGACGATCTGAGAGGTTGGGGTTACCAGTGGCAAAAAGCCCAAATCTTCACGCACCCGTGGGATCTCTGCCAATACCAGATCCAGTTTGTCAGCGGCATTCTGCTGCTTCAGCTGACTTTCCAGATTGGTCAGCATGCCGCCCGGCACCTGAGCAATCAGGATGCGGCTGTCGATGCCTTTCAGCTGACCTTCGAACGCAGAATATTTTTTACGGATATCACGGAAATAGGCCGCAATTTTTTCCAGTTGCATCAGATCCAGCCCGGTGTCATACGGCGTGCCCTGCAGCGCAGCAACAATAGCTTCCGTCGCCGCATGACCATAAGTACCACTCATAGACGAAATGGCGGTATCCACCCGATCCACCCCGGCTTCAATGGCTTTGAGCAGCGTCATTTCCGCCAGACCGGTCGTGGCGTGACAGTGCAGATGCAGTTCTACATCAAATTGTTCTTTGAGTTTACTGATCAGATTATAGGCAGCAGTCGGTGTCAGAATGCCGGACATATCCTTAATCGCGATCGAATCAACTCCGATTTCCAGCAACTGTTCCGCCAGATCAATCCAGGTTTGTTCGTTATGTACCGGACTGGTGGTATAGCTCAGCGTACCCTGTGCATGCGCGCCGTTTTTCTTCACTGCCTGTAATGCGCACCGCATGTTACGGGGATCATTCATCGCATCAAACACACGGAAAACATCAATACCAGTGGCCGATGCCCGCTCCACAAAACGTTCTACAACATCATCCGCATAATGACGGTACCCCAGCAAATTCTGACCACGCAATAACATTTGCTGACGGGTTTTCGGCATGGCCTTTTTAAATTCACGCAGACGATCCCACGGATCTTCACCTAAAAAACGAATGCAGGAATCAAACGTTGCGCCACCCCAGCTTTCCAGAGACCAGTAACCAACCTGATCCAGCATTTCAGCGGCGGGCAACATGTCATCAAGACGCAGACGGGTAGCAAACAAGGACTGGTGTGCATCACGCAGCACAACATCAGTAATGGCAACAGGGCGAGGAGTTACAATCATCCTTTTTCTCCATCAGTGGAAATTATTTTTTGTCATGAGTGCGGCGATGGTGGTGTAAAGCAGCAGCAATCGCGACTTTGGTTAATGCATCATCAGTCGAGGATAAGGGTTGTTCGGGCTGTGGTATGGGAATTACAGGGAGCGGTAGGTCTGGTGTGAAACGGGCAATAATTCGCGACATGAGTTGCACTGCATAAACCAGCAGCAGTAAGAAAACCATGACAAAACCCATGCCGGCGATCATCAGGTTGACGCCTTCAAGCATAAGCTCACCATTCGTCATCGTTCACCTCCATATTTCATTAATCCAGGAAAAACAAAGATAAAATCTCTGTATTGTTATGAATGGTATCGTCTGAATATTGGAGTAAAAAGGATAGTCGTTTTATATGACATGGCATGTGACACGGCAGTCACTTTAAGATATTTCTTTATTTTCAAATACAACCGGCTCCCCCCTATAACCCCACAAACAAAAACACCCCCGGAATTTCTTCGCGGGGGTGCATCAGAACTACACTCACTTAAACTGAAGTTTATGGTTCCCAGAACGATTTGTTCAGCTCTTCCTGGCGTTGCGCTTCGCTGAGGCCAATATCACGCAAATCTTCTGCGCTCAGACGGGCCAGCTGACGACGGGTCTGCCAGTTTTGCTTCCATAACAACAGCATATGTTTGATATGTGAAAATATTGAATGGCCCCGATCAGGGCGCTGTGCATACTGCGGTATTTTAGCGTGCACCAGAGAATGCTTAATCATAGTTACCTCCGCGGCTCGTAGCGTAATGCGAGGGGAATGCGCCGGAATCACCAGCAGCATATGCTGTTAATTCTAGTTTATTGCAGAGAAAGATATGGGAGCTTTGCCGCAAATCCTGCAGAAAGTCCGGCTTTTTATGTATTGCAGTGCAGGCCGGATCTTTTTTGATTTGCTTTCATGATCTGATATGCCGGAACGCGCTAGAATGCGTCAAACGGTTATCACCATATGTTAATATGATTAGTATTTGAGGTGGTTATGATTGCAATACTGGAAGCGCAGCGGGCTGGTCTGCTACGCGCCAAAAACTGGCTTCCTAATCTGGTTGCCGGGCTTATCGTCGGTGTCGTGGCATTACCTTTAGCCATGGCGTTTGCAATCGCTTCCGGCGTAAAACCGGAACAGGGGCTCTACACTGCCATGGTGGCCGGGGCAGTGGTGGCTGTGTTTGGCGGCAGCCGGTTACAGATTGCCGGTCCAACCGGTGCGTTTATCGTTATTCTGGCCGGAATCACCGCTAAATACGGCGTCAGCGGGTTACAAATCGCAACCCTGATGGCCGGTGTCATTCTGATGCTGATGGGCTTCAGCCGCCTCGGCAGTATCATCAAATTCATTCCCGCGCCGGTGATTGTCGGTTTTACCAGTGGGATTGGGGTTATCATCTGGGTCGGACAGTGGAAAGACTTCTTCGGTCTGCCCAGTGTCAGCGGTGAACACTTCCATGAAAAATTCTGGCACCTGCTGCAGCAATTACCCCATGCCAATCTGACCACCAGTGCGCTGGCACTGTGCAGTCTGGCACTGGTGCTGCTGACACCGCGTATTCCTTATCTGCGCAAGGTGCCCGGCCCGCTGATGGCGATGATCTTTTCCACCCTGATTGTCAGTCTGTTCCATCCGGAAGGCGTTGCCACCATTGGTAGTGCTTTCGGTGGCATTCCACAGAAATTACCAGATTTTGCTCTGCCAGAATTCACTTTCAGCGATATGGTGCAGTTGATTGGTCCGGCATTCACCATTGCGATGCTGGGAGCGATCGAATCATTGCTCTCTGCCGTGGTGGCCGACGGTATGGCCGGAACCCGGCATGACTCGAATCAGGAGCTGATCGGACAAGGTCTGGCGAATATCATCGCCCCTTTATTCGGTGGTTTTGCCGCGACCGGTGCCATTGCCCGTACGGCGACCAACATCCGTAATGGAGGGAACAGCCCGCTGGCCGGCATCATTCACTCTGTTGTGTTACTGATGATCCTGCTGTTTCTGGCACCGCTGGCCAACAACATTCCATTGTGCGCACTGGCGGCGATCCTGTTTGTCGTTGCCTGGAACATGAGTGAACTGCCGCATTTCGTGGAAATGGTGAAGAAGGCGCCGAAAACAGATACCGCTATCCTGCTGATCACATTCCTGCTGACGGTGTTCACGGATCTGGTAGTTGCCGTCAATATCGGGGTTATTCTGGCCGCATTCAGTTTTATGCAGCGGATGGCGGGCGCCGTCGAAATCCAGCAGCACAGCGAGGATGATCTGGAGAAAGAACTGCAAATTATCGGACATAAAAAATTACCGCCACAGGTGATGGTTTACAGCATCGACGGCCCGCTGTTTTTTGGTGCAGCAGAAACTTTCCAACGGGCACTGGCGCAAACCAATACCGAACCGAAAGCATTGGTCCTGCGACTGAACCATGTCCCGTTTATGGATTTCACTGCGCTGCAGTCGCTGGAACATGTCATCCATTTATTAGCGAAACACAACGTCACCATCCTGTTATGTGAAGCCAATAAAACGGTACAACAAAAGCTGACGAAAGCCGGTATCATCGATCTGGTGGGAGAAGGCCACAACTTCACGACCTTTGATGAAGCCTTGAATTACTGCGAATTGCGGTTTGCGGAAAACAGCGAAAAAATGGCGGTTAACGAGCGCTAATCATCTCAAAAAGAAAACCACGCCTCAGGGCGTGGTTTCGTTTTTCGCTTTGGCACCCAGTGTACTTTTCGTCGCATAGGTGACGCCATGTTCATCCAGATAATCGCGGATCATCTGACGAACCACCTGCGACGGCGTCAGATCCTGCGCCGTACAGAGATCTTCAAAGGCTTTTTTCTTTACCGGATCAATCAGTAAAGTTAACCGTGCGGTCTTTTTTTCCATCGTCGAATGCTCTGTATGTTAATGGGATTAACATGCATTATAGCGGTATGACCACACAGGCTCCAGCGGCAAAACTAACCGATATCCGCCAGATTACCCTTACTTTCGAGCCATTCGCGGCGATCACCGGAGCGCTTCTTCGCCAGCAGCATATCCATCAGCTGCATGGTTTCTTCCGTTTCATCATCCAGCGTCAGTTGTACTAAACGGCGGGTGTTCGGATCCATGGTGGTTTCACGCAGCTGTTTCGGGTTCATTTCACCCAGACCTTTAAAGCGGGTCACCTGAGGGGTGCCTCGTTTCTTCTCGGCTTTCAGGCGCTGCAGAACACCTTCTTTCTCATCTTCATCCAGCGCGTAATACACTTCTTTGCCGAGATCGATTCGGAACAGTGGCGGCATCGCGACATACACATGCCCTTTTTCCACCAGCGGACGGAAATGTTTCACAAACAGCGCACACAGCAGGGTCGCGATGTGCAGACCATCCGAATCCGCATCGGCGAGAATACAGATCTTGCCGTAACGCAGGCCACTCAGATCATCAGAGTCCGGATCCATCCCCACCGCAATCGAGATGTGATGGACTTCCTGCGATGCCAGTACTTCCGAGGCATCGACTTCCCAGGTGTTCAGGATCTTCCCACGCAGCGGCATGATGGCCTGGAATTCACGTTCCCGTGCCTGCTTGGCACTACCGCCCGCGGAATCCCCTTCCACCAGAAACAGCTCACCCTGCATCGGATCAGAACAGTTACAATCAGTCAGCTTGCCCGGCAGTGCCGGCCCTTGCGTGATCTTCTTGCGCACCACGGTTTTCGCGGCACGCAGACGACGCTGCGCGCTGTTGATGCACAGTTCCGCCAGCTGTTCCGCCAGTTCGATATTCGAGTTCAGCCACAAGCTGAACGCATCTTTCACAATGCCGGAAACAAACGCCGCACTCTGACGCGAAGACAAACGCTCTTTGGTCTGACCGGCAAATTGCGGATCCTGCATCTTGATCGACAGAATATAGGCACAACGATCCCAAATATCATCCGGCGTCAGCTTCACGCCGCGTGGCAGCAGATTACGGAATTCACAGAACTCGCGCATCGCATCCAGCAGGCCCTGACGCAGGCCGTTGACATGCGTCCCACCCTGCACCGTCGGGATCAGGTTGACATACGATTCGCTGATGAGCTCGCCGCCTTCCGGCAACCAGCACAATGCCCAGTCCACCGCTGAATTGTCCGCACTGAACTGACCGGTAAACGGTTGTTCCGGCAAACGGATGACGTCTTTCAGGTTATCCAGCAGATAGTCACGCAGACCATCCTGATAACACCAGTCATATACCTGCTGATTGACGCGGTCTTCAAAATGGATGGTTAAGCCCGGACACAATACCGCTTTGGCTTTGAGAATATGCACCAGACGGCTGGCAGAGAATTTCGGTGAATCGAAATATTTCGCGTCCGGCCAGAACTTCACCCGGGTACCGGTGTTGCGCTTGCCACAGGTGCCGGTGATGGTCAGATCAGCGACTTTATCGCCCTGTTCAAAGGCCATTTCATACACATTACCATCGCGGCGCACCGTGACTTCGACACGGCGTGACAGCGCGTTGACGACCGAGATCCCCACCCCGTGCAGACCACCGGAGAACTGATAGTTACTGTTGGAAAATTTACCGCCGGCATGCAATTTACACATGATCAGCTCAACAGCCGGCACCCCTTCTTCCGGGTGAATATCCACCGGCATACCGCGGCCATCATCGGTGACTTCCAGCGACTGATCATCATGCAGAATGACATCAATACGCCGGGCATGCCCTGCCAGCGCCTCATCGACACTGTTATCAATGACTTCCTGCCCGAGATGATTCGGACGAGAGGTATCGGTGTACATGCCGGGGCGACGACGCACCGGCTCCAGACCATTGAGGACTTCAATGGATTCAGCGGTATAAGCTTGAGTCATGGTATTCCGTGAAGACGGTTTATAACTGCAGGAATCTTACTATCTGAGCACAGTAACGTTCAAATCCTGTGAAAGCGTGAGTGCCGCCCTGCTCTACTGTAGTTCGTGCAAAATGATAAAATTGTAATGCGTGGCGATAGTCTAACACTTCATCGCCCTGTTGCTGTAATAACCATATCCGTTCCGGATGCTGCAGCTCCGGGATCCCGAGATCACGCAACTCATCAACATGATGTTGTTCCAGCAGATAATCTTCACCGGTGTAAGGATTATGCTGCGGCCCGAGCAGTTGTTGCAGCAAATGATGCGGATGGATAGCCGGATTAATCACGACCGCTTTATGCCCGTAAACTTCCGCGACTTTCGTGGCCCAGAAACCGCCCATGGAGCTGCCAACCAGACCGATCTTGCGATCACCGAGATCAGCCAGCGTCTCTTGTATCGTTTGCCAGGAGGCAGCCGGGGTATTCGGCAGTTTAGGGATACAAACCTGAATATCCGGTAGCTCAGCAGCCAGATATTCCGCGATTTGCCGGGCTTTAACCGAGTTCGGCGTTGAATTAAAACCGTGCAGATAAATCAGCGTTGGCGACATCTCAATAGCCTGTAGATTGTAAATCGGGAGCAAACTGGCCAGGTTCAAGACGCCAGACCTGTGTCGCAATACGACCATCCGGATACAGCTGCAGATAACGCCAGCCGGGAGACATGGTATCCAGTGAAAAATCTACACTCAGTGGTTGGAACTGAATGCAGGTTGATGGTGATGTCAGAAAACGTATCCCCTGATGATACTGATCATACTCCTGATGCACATGGCCGCAGAGCACCGCTTTTACCCGCGGATAGCGTGCCAGTACCGCCAGAAAGTCACTGGCATTCTTCAGATCGTGCTGATCCAGCCAGATCGAGCCAATCGGAAAGGTATGATGATGCAGACAAATCAGGACATGCTTTTCAGGATATTGCAGCAGTGCAGCTTCAAGTTGTTCCAGTTGCAGATGACTCAGCCAGCCATGCGGCGTGCCGTACACCTGACTATCCAGCAGGATCACCTGCCAGTGGTCACCGACCAGCTGCATTTCCGGACGAATACCGGAGACCTGCAGTTCATTCTGCATCAGTACCCGGTGATCATGATTACCCGGTAACCAGTGAACTGGCTTCTGCAATGTCGTGACCATGCGGGCAAAACGCTGATAGGAAGCCGCGGAGTGATCTTGCGACAGATCGCCCGTAGCGAGTACCACATCATACGTTTGCGGCAATTCAGTAATGGCATCCAGTACCGCCTGAAAACTATCCGCTGTGGCAATTCCCAGTAAATCGCGGTTTGTCTCAGCGAACAGATGCGTATCTGAAATCTGCAATAATCGAACGATACCATCGTCCGGTTTACTTAATGTGCAGGTTTCCAAAATCTCTCTCTATATACTTGCGGACAATGCCTTTCATTTACCCATCCTGCGGGCAGTCCGGGTCGTGGCATCATCTCATTATTTTTTAATATGCCAGCGCTTCAGCGCTATACCCGTGTGCCAGACAGAAACGCAGCCATTCTGCCAGAAAGTGATTACACTGTTCTTTTTCGTCCCGCTGATGCATAGCCGGATTCGGATAATCATAGCTGGGGAGTAAACGGGAAATCTGCTGACTGACACACACTTCCGCCATACGCGCGTCGTGGTATAACCGGACTTGCATGTGACTTCTCAGAAAATCAGGAAACTCGTCATTGTGCTGACAGATTTCAATCAACGTGGTGTAGCGGGTGTTTTCCAGAATCCGGACCGCGAATTGTAATGATTGCGCAATATTGTACAACCGGGCTGCGCCATCATTTGTCGAAGGTAACAGCTTCATCAGCGCCATGTAGTTGGTTTCATAGGCCCGGTGCAACTCTGGCAAATCGGGCACATGACGCCGGGCAACACACAGCGTCGTCACGATCCACCCAACCAGCGGCGTTGTAAATCGGCATGATGCAATTGCAGCCACTGCAGTGCAATGACCGTCGTGGCGTTATCAATACGCCCTTCTTCCACCCAGCGGTAAGCCTGCTCACGACTGACCACATGCACACGAATGTCTTCGCCTTCATGCGCCAGACCGTGCAGACCGTTTGCCAGTGTCGAATCGACTTTACCGACATACAGATCAATACGTTCCGTCGTACCGCCCGGGCTGACCATATAACTCAGTACGAACTCAGCACGTTGCAGTTTCAGACCAGATTCTTCTTCTGCTTCACGGTGGATCACTTCGTCAGCCTGTTCACCGGGTTCGATAATGCCCGCCACCAGCTCCAGCAACCACGGATCCTGTTTGGTTTCATACGCGCCAAGACGGAACTGTTCCAGCAGTACCACTTTATCGTTTTCGATATCGTATGGCAGAACCGCGGCCGCATGGCCCCGTTCGAACATTTCACGCTGGATAACCGGCCCCCAGCCACCGGCAAAAAGCTTATGCCGCAGGTGGTAACGGTTAATACGGAAGAAACCTTTAAAGCAGGGTTCGCACTTTATAATTTCCACATCATTACGATCGTAATGCTGATCAGCAGCTAAGAGTTGATCTGTCATGGTGACGACTCCCGTACTGGCGTTATGCCAAAGAAAGGAAGGTTACCCCGAAGCCCGCACAGGGGCAATAGTGATTCTTCGTCACAAAATAATTAGAATTTTTTTTCTAATCTCCTTGCATCTGTCTGCTTATCAGCCAATGATTAGAAAAGGTTTTCTAATGCAGAGACGACTTATGCCGGCCTTCCCCACTATTCATGATCTTGCCGCCAGTGCGCACGGCGAAGAAACGCGGCTGAAACTTATTCACGCCGCCACCCCGGAATTCATAGAACAGGGCTTCCGGGCGGCCCGGGTACAGCAGATTGCGGCGCGGGCGGGTGTGCGTCTCTCGGCAATTAATTATCACTTTGGTGGTAAGGAAGGGCTCTATCTGGCGGTGCTGCGTTACCACGGTGACCTGGCCATCACCCAGCAACCGCTGCTGAGCGACAGTGAATTACCGTTGCCGGATCGGTTCCGTTTTCTGATCCACAGCGTTTTGCTACGGATGCTGGATGAGCAACAGGGTTGCCGGATAGCCCAGCTGGTGTTGCGGGAAATGGTCAACCCGACGGCCGCACTGGATGATATTTATCATCGTTTTCAGCAGCCACAACTGCAGCAGATGCTGAGTCTGCTACAGCAAATCCTGCCGGAAGAGACGCCGGATACGCTGTTACGCTGTACGCTCAGTATGATGAGTCAGTGCATCATCTATGTGCTGGCCCGCCCACTGATTGTCCGCACCAGCCCGCATTTACTGACCGATCCCGGCTGGCTGGAAGAGATAGAAAACCACATTGTCCGTTTCAGCTGGGCCGGTCTGATGGCCTTACGGGAGGAACCTCATGCGTAAGTACATATTGTTGCTTTGTGCCTTTGGCTTAAGTGCTTGTCAGCCGAAAACCGAAAACACCCTGCCCGGCTATGTGGAAGGCGACTATGTGCGGATTGCCACGCCCGTGGCCGGTTATCTGCGGGAACTGGCCGTCACGGAAGGCCAACCGGTTCAGACTGGCCAGCCATTGTTCCGACTGGAAAGCAGTGAAGTCAGCAGCAATCAGCAAACTGCGCTCGCTACCCTGAAAAAAGCCCAGGCTCAGGCCGCTGATCTAAGTAAAGGCAAACGCAGTGAAGAGATCACTGCACTGGAAGCACAGCTCGGTGCCGCACAGGCAGCACTGCGCTTAAGTGAACAGGAGCTGAGCCGGCAGCAGCGGTTACGTCAGCAGGGTTTCAGCAATCAGGCCACGCTCGATCAGGCCGCCAGTAGCCGTTTGCAGGCACAAGGCAAGGTCCGCGATCTGAAAGCGCAACTCTCATTGGCATCGCAGGCGGCACGTAGTGATTTACGTCAGGCTGCGCAGGCCGACATTACCGCCGCAGAAGCGCAAACCGGCCATGCCGATTGGTTAGTCGCTCAAACCTCGCCACTCAGTCCGGTTACGGCAACGGTGGAAGAGACCTTATACCTGCCCGGTGAATGGATCCCGGCCGGTTCTCCGGTGGTGACACTGTTAGCTCCCGATGCGGTGAAGATCCGTTTCTATATTCCGGAAACCGCACTGGCGACGATCAAAACGGGACAAAGTGTCACCATCAGTTGTGATGGTTGCAAGGCGACGATTCCGGCGCGGATCAGTTTTATTGCCAGTAATGCGGAATACACGCCACCCGTTATCTACAGTAAAGAAAACCGCGCCAAGTTGGTGTTTATGGTGGAAGCCAAGCCACTGGATACACACGCCTTCCCGTTGCATCCCGGGCAGCCGGTTGCTGTTGCACTGTCACCAACGGAGCAATAAGCCATGAACAGTGAAAACTGGATCATCGATGTGCAGGGTTTAAACAAGAGCTTCGGTGACAAGCTGGTCGTGGATAACCTGAGCCTGCAGGTACGACGCGGCGAGATCTTCGGCTTTCTCGGGCCGAACGGCAGCGGTAAAACCACCTCGATCCGCATGATGTGTGGCCTGCTAACGCCCGACAGCGGTTCCGGTCATACACTGGGCTATGACATTGTCAGACAGGCCGCCGATATCAAACGTCATGTCGGTTATATGACGCAGCGTTTCGGCCTGTATGACGACTTGAGCCTGCGGGAAAATCTGGATTTCATTGCCCGCATTTATGGCATGCCGCAACGCAAACAACGGGTACAGCAGGCGCTGGAGCGGCTCGGTCTGCAGGCCCGGCAAAATCAGCTGGCCGGCACCTTATCCGGCGGCTGGAAACAACGGCTGGCGCTGGCCGCCTGTATGCTGCATGAACCGCAACTGCTGTTACTGGATGAGCCGACGGCGGGGGTTGATCCGAAAGCCCGCCGCGATTTCTGGGATGAGATCCATCAGCTGGCCGCAGAGGGGATGACGGTGCTGGTTTCCACCCATTACATGGATGAAGCCGAACGTTGTCATCGTCTCGGTTATATCGCCTATGGCCAGTTGCTGGCCGGTGGTACACCGAAAGAGTTGATCCAGCAGAGTCAGTTTACGACCTGGCTGGTTGAGGGCGAGGTCGATGTGCTCTTGCCGGCGCTGCAAAACCACCCCGCTGTCGCACTGATTACCCGCTTCGGTAACAGCCTGCATATCAATGGATTAGATGCCGCTGCTTTAGCAATGGCGATTGAACCATTCCGGCAACGCAACGATCTGCGCTGGCAATTGATCACGCCGCAACTGGAAGATGTGTTCATTCATCTGATGCAGCAAAGTCAGGATAATTTCCGCTAGAGGTGCTTATGAATCAGGTATTAAGCTGGCACCGGCTGCTGGCGATGATCGTGAAAGAGTTTATCCAGCTGCGCCGCGATCGGCTCACCTTCGCCATGATGCTGGGCATTCCGCTGATCCAGTTGATCCTGTTCGGGTTTGCCATCAACGGCGATCCGAAACATCTGCCCACCGTCATCGTGGCGCATGAACAAACCCCGTTTACCCGCGCAATCGTGCAGGGATTAGAAAACAGCGGTTATTTTCAGCTGGTCGCGACCGATCTGGGTGAGGCAGAAGCCGATCACTGGCTGGAAGAAGGTGATGCTCAGTTTGCAGTGGTCATTCCGGCCGGGTTTGCCAAAAAACTGCAGCGCGGAGAACGGCCACAACTGCTGGTCGCCGCCGATGCCACCGATCCTTCCGCGACCGCCAATGCCATTGGTGCCCTGCAGCAACTGAGTCAGCAATGGTTGCAACACGAACTGACCGGCACACTCAGCGCCCTGAATGGTAAAGCGCAGCCCTATGAGGTGGTGATCCAGCGGCGGTTTAATCCGGAGGGTCTGACGCAATACAACATTGTGCCCGGTCTGATGGGCGTGATCCTCACCATGACCATGATCATGATGACCGCGCTGGCCGTTACCCGCGAAGTGGAACGCGGTACGATGGAAAATCTGCTGGCAACCCCCGTGCGGCCACTGGAGGTCATGCTGGGCAAAATCCTGCCATATGTTTTGATTGGCTTTGTGCAGGTCGCGGTGATCCTGATTGTCGCCGAACTGTTATTTGAGGTGCCGTTTATTGGTCCGGGCAGTTGGTTGTTACTGGGCATTCTGGTGTTTATTGCCGCCAACCTCAGCATCGGAATCACCATTTCCAGTGTGGCCCGCAACCAGACCCAGGCCATGCAGATGACCTTTTTCTTTTTTCTGCCCTCCATGCTGCTGTCCGGTTTTATGTTCCCGTTCCGCGGCATGCCGTTCTGGGCGCAGCAGATTGGTGAGCTGTTACCGCTGACCCACTTTATTCGTCTGATCCGCGGAATTATGCTCAAAGGAAACGGAATGGCGGAAATGTGGCCGCATTTGTGGCCATTATTACTGTTTTTATTCGCTATGCTGTTAGTAGGTGTGCTGCGTTTCCGGAAAACGCTGGATTAAAACTGGAGTGTATAACCCAATGAAAAAATCATTATTGTCCGTGTTTATTCTGCTGGGGCTCTCCCCGTGGGCATATGCCGAAAGCCTGCTCGATATCTATCATCAGGCGCGGGAGAAAGATCCGCAGTTACAGGAAACACTGGCGCAACGTAACGTCGCTTTTGAAAAAATCAACGAAGCCGATGCGGCCAAACTGCCGCAGATTGGTTTAGATGCGAATGCCAACTATCTGAAATCAAACAATGATGACGCTTATACCGCCCGGACTACCGGTGCTGGCATTACGCTGACCCAGGCGTTATTCCGTCAGTCCGTCTGGATGAATTCGGATATCACCAGTAAACAGGCAATGGCCAGCGATGTCGCCCTGAATCTGGAGAAACAGGGCCTGATGCTGCGTACTGCGCAGGCTTATTTTAGTGTGCTGGCGGCACAAGATAGTCTTGAGTATGCAACGACCAATGAAAAAGCGCTGCAACGCCAGTTGGATGAAACACAGCAGCGCTTTGATGTCGGCATGACGGCCATCACCGATGTACAGGAAGCCAAAGCAGTGCATGATCTGGCCGTCGCCGACACCATCAATGCACAGAATGCCTTGTCGAACAGTTATGAAGCACTGCGCCAGTTGACCGGCACCGAACACCGTTATCTGGATGTGCTGAATATCGAACGTTTCAGCCCGACACCGATGACGCAAAGCGCCGAGCAATGGCTGAAACAGGCACAGGATCACAGCCTGGCACTGAATCAGTTGCGTATCGCTAAGGATGTAGCAAAACAACAGATTGATCTGGCCAAAGCCGGTCATTTGCCAACGCTGGATCTGAAGCTCGGGGCCAATTCCGATTACACGGATTACGAAAAAAACACCGCCTCGAGAGAGGATGGTACCGTTAACGAAGGTACGATTGGTCTGCAATTTAATCTGCCACTCTATTCCGGCGGTGCCACCCAGTCACAGGTAAAACAGGCGCAGTTTAACTATGTCGCTGCCAGCGAAAGTCTGGAAAAAACCTACCGCAGCATGCAGGCCGATCTGTATAAAAACTACAATAACGTGTTTGCCAGTATCGGTACCATCAAGGCTTACCAGCAATCGGTGATTTCCGCTGACAGCGCTCTCACTGCGACTCAGGCCGGTTATCAGGTCGGAACCCGTACCATCGTTGATGTTCTTAACTCAACCACCAAACTGTATTTCGCGAAACAAAAACTCTCGGATGCCCGCTACAACTACATCCTGAACACCCTGCAACTGAAGCAGACAGCCGGAACATTGTCGGAGCAGGATCTGCTGGATATCAATAATGGGTTAATGACAAAAAAGTGATATATTGACTACATGATTTATATCAAAAAGCCCTGTCCAGCCTGACAGGGCTTTTTGTTGCTCAGAAAAGAATAAGGAGCAAGCTACGATGACATCCAGACATATCCCCGCCTCTTTCTTCGGCATGGTGCTCGGCTTATCCGGCCTGGGGCAGGCATGGCGTATTGCCGCGCATCTCTGGCAGTTACCGGCACTGATTGGTGAAGGATTATTATTGCTGGCCGGTTGCGTCTGGGCGGTGCTGCTGCTGGGCTACCTTGCACAGGCCATCCGCCATTTTGCGCTGGTGAAAGCCGAATTTCTGCATCCGGTACAGGGCGGCACGCCGGCGTTACTGGGCGCTTCCACACTCTTAATCGTACTGGCAGTCTTGCCCTACTCCCTGACCGCTGCATGGCTGCTGACTATCGCGGGTATCAGCTGGCATCTGGTGTTTTCCCTGTGGCATACCGGCACGCTCTGGCAGGGCGGGCGCGATACGCTGGATACCGCCCCGACGCTGTATCTGCCAACTGTTGCCGGCAACTTTACCAGTGCGGCGGCTTTAGGTGCCTTAGGACATGCGGACTGGGGCTGGCTGTTTCTCGGTGCCGGTGTTTTCTCCTGGCTGGCGCTGGAGTCGCTGATCATTCAGCGCCTGTGGCATCCGAAAACCATGCCGGTCGCGCAACGCCCGCTGCTCGGCATTCAGTTTGCACCGCCGGTTGTCTGTGCCATGGCATCGCTGCTGTTAATGCCGGGCAGTACCGCGCCGTGGCTGCTGATGCTGTGGGGGTATGGATTGTTTCAGTTGCTGCTGGGGTTACGGCTGGGTGCCTGGCTGGGCGCACAGGCCTTTGCCCCTTCCTACTGGGCTTATACCTTCGGTGTTGCCGCTACCACGGTCAGCGGTCTGAAACTGGCGGCGGCCGGACTGCCTTCCGCACAATGGCTGGCGATCCCCATTTTTATTGGTGCTAACCTGTTTATTGGTTATCTGGCCTTCCGTACTGTGCAGATGCTGCTACGCGGTCAGCTATATGGAAAAGCCGCCAGATAACTGGCGGCTACCGTTCATCAACGGAAATCGAACTGTTCGTAATGCAGTTGCGAGGCAGGCACATGTTTTAACAGCATGTCCCGCATGCCTTTCGGACCGCAGAACCAGAGCCGGGTGTCTTCATCGATATCCAGACGGGATGGATCCAGAAAACCATCGGTCTCCCGATCGACGATCGTCACTTTGACGCCTGTCTGTTTGGATAACTGCTGCAGACGCTCGGCAAACAGGATCTCCTGCCGGTTGTTCACACAATAATAGAGATGGGCACCCGGCCGGTGATACCCTTCCGCTACCAGCCCTTCCAGCCAGGCAAGAAACGGCGTGATGCCAATACCACCGGCAATCCAGTACTCCTGGCCGCCCGATTCCGGCAGCACAAACCGGCCATACGGCCCTTCCACCGTGACTTCATCGCCCTCCTGCACTTGCCCGATCAGCTGGCGCGTATAATCACCTAATGCCTTGATAGCAAAAATAATACTGCCGTTCTGTACATCTTCCCGCACAATGGTAAAAGGATGCGAACCCTCCTCCTTATGCAACGTCAGCAAGGCAAACTGCCCCGGCAGATACTCATCCTGAAAATCTGTCGGCAGCACCACTTCCAGCTCCAGCACATTGCCATCATGCTCGCGGATCTCGATGATCTGTCCCGGATAACGTCGCGGCCGGCCAATCAGTCCGAAGAGACTCCACAATGCCGCCAGTGAACCCAGCACACCGGCGATAAGTGTCAGCAGACCAAACGGTGTCCAGCGGGTGGCATCAGGTAACAGATAAATACTGTGAAAGGCGGCCAGCAGAAACAGGACTGCCCCCACTTTGTGGATCTGACGGAAACGACCGTACGGCAGGACTTTAACCAGACTGACGATCATAAACAGGATCATGGCATAGAAGCAGTATTCCCCGACCTCTTTGGCTATGCCGCGCCAGACATCCGGCACATGGGCACCGGCAGGCCGCGGCCCCAGCTCAAGCAGGCCCCAGTCCACCAGCCAGCGGGGGGATTTCGTCAGCAGCCAGTGCAGCAGCACCATGGAGCCGGCCGTGATCCCGCTCCACTTATGCAACTGATAGAGATGATCCAGCCCGCCTAACCGCTGTTCCAGCCAGGCCGGACGGGTCGCCATCAGCATTAAGGCACCCATCAGGGCAAGAGCAAGAATACCGGTTAACTGAACACCCTGATTACGCCAGAACAGGAAGCCTTGCTGCATCGCATCCAAAGGCAGTGTCAGTCCCCAGCAAGAGAGAGAAATGAGAAGAAGTAAAAAGAGATAACGCATGACAAGACGTCCGTAGGAAATGGATATCCTGAAGTAAAACAAAGAGTCGTAGCAAAGCTGTGCCACAAGTGTGACAAAATGCAACACCCTGCTCCGTATGGAACAGGATGCTGATACGGATTATTTACATTCCCGCTCGATGATGGTTTTCACGATATTGCTGGTGGAACAGCCGTCTTCAAAATGCAGCACCCGCACTTCGCCACCATTGGCGGTCACTTCGGCATAACCGGCAATATCCTGCGGCTGATAGTCACCACCTTTCACCAGCAGATCCGGAAGGATCCCGGCGATCACACGCTGCGGGGTGTCTTCAGTAAACGGCACCACCCAGTCGACCGAATCCAGCGCGGCTAACACCGCCATACGTTGATCTTCCGGTACGATCGGACGTTTTTCGCCTTTCAGGCGACGCACAGAGGCATCGTCATTCACAGCAACAATCAGACGATCACCCAGTTTATGGGCGGCTTTCAGGTAAGAAACATGACCGGCATGCAGAATGTCAAAACAGCCGTTGGTCATGACGATTTTCTCGCCGCGACGGCGCGCCGCCAGCACGGCGGTTTTCAGTTCGGCTTCGTTCATGACACCGAATGCCTGTTCCACACTACTGTGTTCATGCAGTGCCTGCGCCAGTTCCTGCGGGCTCACAGTGGAAGTCCCCAGTTTCGCAACCACCACGCCGGCGGCACAATTTGCAATCGCACAAGCTTCTTCCAGCGATTTACCGGCCGACAGCGCCGTTGCCAGTGCACCGACCACGGTATCCCCGGCACCGGTCACATCGAATACCTCACGGGCCTGAGTACGCAGTGCCAGTACCGCACCACCGCGGCGTACCAGTAACATGCCGTTTTCGGAACGGGTCACCAGCAAGGCTTCCAGATCCAGCTCGTTCAGCAGATTTTTGGCTTTTTCGATCAAGTCTTCTTCGTTTTTCACTTTGCCGACGATGGTTTCAAACTCCAGCATGTTGGGTTTGATTAACGTCGCACCGCGGTATTTTTCAAAGCTGTCACCTTTCGGATCGATCAGTACCGGTACCTTGTGTTTGCGCGCCAGCGCAATGATGTCACGCACACAGGTCAGTGCACCTTTGGCATAATCCGACAGGATCAGTACATCAAAATCCGGCAGGGCAGCATCCAGTTTCGCCAGTAATGGCGCCGGATCTGCTGCTGCGAAAGAGTCTTCGAAATCCAGGCGGATCAGTTGCTGATTGCCACTGAGAATGCGCAGTTTGGTGATGGTTGGCAATTCCGCAACCTTGACCAGATCATAAGAGACCTTATGGCTAGCCAGCTTCGCTTCGAGACAATCGGCTGCTTCATCCTGACCGACAAACCCCAGCAAAGTGGTTTTACCGCCCAATGCTGCCACGTTTAACGCCACGTTGGCCGCGCCACCCGGACGATCTTCGTTCTTTTCAACCTTGACGACCGGCACCGGCGCCTCAGGGGAAATCCGGCGGGTCGGGCCACTCCAGTAGCGATCCAGCATAATGTCGCCGACCACCAGCACGCGGGCAGCAGAAAAATCAGGTAAGGTAATGCGCATAGTCATAGTGTTCACTCAATACTGACTTGAATGCGGCGCAGTTTATCACAGGCCAAACAGCTATTCGCCACCCTGACTACCATTTGCTAAACTGGCAGGGTTTTTATCTTCTTCTAACCTACTCTCTGGTCATCTGCTATGCGCGCAACACAGTTACCTGATACCGCTCCTCGTCTGACTGCCGGTCTGTTTCATCCACGCTACTGGCCACAATGGTTCGGACACGCAGTGCTGTGGCTTATCGTACAACTGCCTTATCCGGTGCTGATGCAACTGGGTGCTGCCTTAGGCTGGCTAACCATGAAGATCCTGCCGCGCCGGGTCCGGATCGCACGCACCAATCTGCAACTGGCCTTCCCGGAATGGGACGAGGAAACCAGAGAACAGCAAATCAGAGAGAATTTTGCCAATGTTGGCCGGGCTATCTTTGAAACCGGCATCGCCTGGTTCTGGCCGGATCGCCGGATCCGTAAGATCATGCAGGTGGTGGGAGCGGAACATGTCGAACAGGCGGTGGCCAATAAACAGGGCATGCTGCTGTTATCCGCGCATTTTATGACGCTGGAACTGAATGCCCGCATGTTCGGCTTACTGCGTCCGGGCGTCGGTGTGTATCGTCCGAACACCAATCCGGTGCTGGAATACGCGCAATATCATGGTCGCTGCAAGAGCAATAAATATCTGGTCAACCGTGACGATGTGAAAGGGATGATCAAAACCCTGCGGCAGGGAGAAGCGCTCTGGTACGCCCCCGATCATGACTATGGGCCGCATGCCAGTGTCTTTGTGCCGTTTCTGGGGGTCAGTGATGCCGCGACGATTACCGGCACCGCCACACTGGCCCGGGTAAAAAATACCGTGGTCCTGCCCTGCTACAACATCCGCCTGCCACAAGGTGGTTATCAGCTGATCATTGAACCACCGCTGCAGAACTACCCGACCGGCGATGATATTGCCGACGCCACCCGCAGCAATCAGGTTCTGGAAGCGGCCGTACGTAAAGCACCGGCGCAATATATGTGGCTGCACCGGCGCTTCAAATCACGCCCGGACGGCACCAAATTCCGATATAACCCCGGCGAGCAACGCTGAAAAAGTATCGCTTGAGTACATTTAGTTACAAAACCACATAGTAACTAGGGTTATACTGCAGCGCCCTCCGGGGCGCTTTTTGTTGGCCATTCGAGATAAATCAATTCGGGATCCATACAATGAAAAAGAATTTGTTTTGTGCAGCCATGCTGCTTACCTCCTTCTCTGCATTCACCGCTGAACAGCATGCCCACTGGGGCTACAGTGGTGAAACCGGCCCTGAAAACTGGGCAAAACTGACACCGGAATTCGGTGCCTGCGCCGGTAAAAACCAGACGCCGGTTAACCTGGACGGCTTTATCAAGGCAGAACTGAAACCACTGAAATTCAACTATAAAGCAGGTGGCAGCCAGATCCTGAACAACGGTCATACCGTTCAGGTCGTTTATGACGCCGGCAGTAATGTCGTGATTGATGGCGTGGAATACGCGCTGAAACAGTTCCACTTCCATGCGCCGAGTGAAAACCAGATCAAAGGTGAATCCTACCCGCTGGAAGGTCACTTCGTACATGCGGACAAGGATGGCAATCTGGCTGTCGTTACCGTGATGTTTAAAGAAGGTCATGCCAACGAAGCGCTGGAAAGCTTGTGGACACACATGCCAGCCAAAGAAGGTGACAAAATCGCGTTGTCTCCGGCAAACAATGCGCTGAAGTTTTTCCCTAAAGACCACGCCTACTATCGTTTCAACGGTTCACTGACTACCCCACCCTGCACCGAAGGTGTTCGCTGGATTGTCATGAAGAAACCAGTCTTTGTTTCGAAAGCACAGATTGACGCCTTTAAAAAGGTCATGGTGCACGCAAACAATCGTCCGCTGCAGCCAATCAATGCCCGCGAGATCCTGGGTTAAGTGATCCGGACACGCCCCTCCGACTGAAGGGGCGTTTGCTTTATCCCTGCGTTTGCTGCTTTGATTTTTCTTTTCCTGCCGAGTATGGTGTCAGCATTAATTACCGCTCAGGAGCCCGCGATGTTTTATCACCAGTATTACCCGATTGATGTGGTAAATGGCCCGGGCACCCGTTGTACGCTGTTTGTCTCCGGCTGCGAACATCAGTGCCGTGGCTGTTATAACCAGTCCACCTGGCGCACCGATTCCGGCCATCCGTTTACTCAGGAAATGGCCGACCGCATCATCGCCGATCTGAATGACACCAAAATCAAACGCCGTGGCATCACCTTCTCCGGCGGCGATCCGCTGCATCCGGCGAATCAGGCCGATGTACTGGCTCTGGTAAAACGCATCCGTGCGGAATGTCCCGGTAAAGATATCTGGATGTGGACCGGTTATCTGCTCGCCGAACTCACCCCCGACCAACAGGAAATCACCGCACTGATTGACGTGCTGGTTGATGGCAAATTTGTACAGGAGCTGGCAGACCCTTCCCTGGTCTGGCGTGGCAGCAGCAATCAGGTGATCCACTATCTGCGCCAACCCGCGGAATAATCTCCGTTCGTTACCACCTCAACTACACTAAGAGATAAAACATCCCATGATGTTGAGGTGTGTATGTCTGATGACACATCCACTACCGGTATTTTCAAGTCACAATACAAACCGCTGATCCTGCTGCTGGATATAGCGCTGCTGCTGATCCTGCTGAACTGGCTGCCGTTTGAACCCCAGATAAATAAGGGTTTATCGCTGTTCCTGTTTATTGCGGTGTTATGGCTGAGCGAGGCGATCCATGTCACCGTCACCGCCCTGCTGGTACCGATCATGGCCGTATTGCTCGGGATCTTCGGGCTGCAACCGGCGATCAGTCATTTTGCCAATCCGACTATTTATCTGTTTTTCGGGGGTTTTGCGCTGGCGGCCGCCTTACATAAACAACAGTTGGATCAATTTCTGGCGCAGCAGATCCTGGTGCTGGCCAAAGGACGATTACAGACTGCAGTGGGGTTGCTGTTCGGGATCACGGCACTGCTCTCAATGTGGATCAGTAACACCGCCACCGCAGCGATGATGTTGCCGCTGGCAATGGGTATTGCGGTGCAGTTGGATCAGGAAAAAGATCGCAGCACCCGGACCTTCATTCTGCTCGGGATGGCTTACAGTGCCAGTATCGGTGGCATCGGTACGCTGGTGGGCAGTCCGCCGAATGTCATCGCCGCCGCGCAGGCTCATATTACCTTTCTGCAATGGCTGGTCTTTGGTATTCCGATCGTGTTGATCCTGATGCCCTGTGCCATGGCAGCGCTCTATCTGGTTTTGCGTCCGCAATTAAACCAGCAATGCGCGATGCAGCAGATGGATTTTGTCTGGACCCGACAGCATAAACTGACACTGGTTATCTTCTCCTGTACGGTATTAGCCTGGATCAGCTCACAGCAACTCTCCGTCTGGCTGGGAGGCATTGATCAGCTGGATACCCTGATTGCACTGGTGGCGGCAGTGATGATTTGTATTACCGGTGTTGCCAGCTGGCGCGATGTGGAACGGCAGACGGAATGGGGCGTTCTGATGCTGTTCGGGGGCGGACTGACTTTATCTGCCGTCTTGAAAGAGACCGGCACCAGTCTGTTTATGGCGCAGCAGATCACCGCGTGGTTCAGCCATGCCCATCCGCTTCTGCTGCTACTGGCAATTGCCGCGTTTGTCGTTTTCCTGACCGAACTGGCGTCGAACACCGCCACTGCCGCACTGATGGTGCCGCTGTTTGCCAGTGTCGCCACGAATATGGGCATGTCAGTCAGCATTATGTCGATCATGATCGCAGTCTCTGCCTCCTGTGCCTTTATGCTACCTGTTGCCACACCACCGAACGCCATTGTCTATGCCAGTGGTTATGTGCCGCAGCGGGATATGATCCGGGTTGGCTTTGTACTGAACATTATGTGTACGATCCTGCTGGCATTGTTCGCTTATTACGGTGGGATCTGACGCAATCCGGTAAGTTTTTTTTGCATGAATATGGGCGTTGTATGTCCTGATCCGCGTTTTTATTCACACTGGATCACTGCATAGTCAAAGGTACTCAAAAGAGGATTTATATGACTATAAAAAAATGTTTATCGCCAGAGTAATACGCATAAAATACGCCGCGATCAGAAGGGCGCATCAGGGATACTGCCATGCTGCTGACACGAACGCGCCTGATACTGCACTGTGATTATTGTTGATTTGAACTAAGGAAATGCCATGGCAAACTGGTCCTGTCAGGACGCCCTGAAGATGTATAACGTCCCTTATTGGGGCGCGGGCTTTTTCAATATTGATGCACTGGGCCGTGTCGTTGTGACACCGGATAAAACCCGGCTGGATTGCAAGATAGCCTTAGTCGATATCATCGAACAGTTACGCAAACAGGGGTATGCCACACCGGTATTACTGCGTTTCCCGGATATTATTAAAACCCGGATCAATGCGCTGTTTGGTGCCTTTGAGCAGGCGATCCAAAGTTATGGCTACAAAGGCCGTTATCAGTGCGTTTATCCGATTAAAGTAAACCAGCAGAATCAGGTCATTGAATCGGTGACCCGTGCTTTTGCCGATAAACCGGCACTGGGTCTGGAAGCAGGTTCCAAACCGGAACTGCTGGCCGTGCTGTCACATCACCATGATCTGGGTTCAGTGATTGTCTGTAACGGTTATAAAGATCGTGAATATGTCCGTCATGCCCTGCTCGGCTCACTGCTGGGTCACCACGTCTATATCGTGGTGGAAAAACCGTCAGAGCTGGAGCTGATCCTGGATGAAGCGGCACGCCTGAATATCACCCCTCGTATCGGGGTGCGGGCCCGCCTGGCATCACAGGGTTCCGGTAAATGGCAGGCCAGTGGCGGTGAAAAATCCAAGTTCGGTCTGAATGCCGCCCAGATCCTGCGACTGGTCGAACGTCTGCGTGAAGCCGATAAACTGGATTGTCTGCAACTGGTGCATTTCCACCTGGGTTCACAGATTGCCAATATCCGCGATATTCAGGGCGGGATCCGTGAATGCGGTCGTTTCTATGCGGAACTGCGCCATCTGGGCGCCAACATCGAAGTCGTCGACGTCGGTGGCGGACTGGGTGTGGATTACGAAGGTTCCCGTTCGCAGAGCCACTGCTCGGCCAACTACAACCTGCGCGAATATGCCAACAACGTCGTGTGGGGCATCGGCGATGTCTGCGCAGAATTCGACCTGCCACATCCGATGATCATCAGTGAGTCCGGGCGCGCCATTACGGCACACCATGCGGTACTGATCTCCAATATCGTCGGCATGGAAAGTCAGTTACCGACTTCTCTGCCGGATGCACCGGATGCCGAAGCGCCGATGCTGCTGCAGAACATGTGGGATAGCTGGAAAGAGCTGCATGAGAAAGAAGATCCGGGCCTGCTGGAAATCTTCCACGACTCCGTTTCTGATCTGGCGGACGTGCACACGCAATACACGCTGGGCATGTTGTCCTTACACCAACGTGCCTGGGCAGAAGATCTGCACCTGAATCTCTGCCTGAAACTGAAGGTAATGCTGGATCCGGTTAACCGCATGCATCGTAATCTGCAGGATGAACTGAACGAGAAGCTGGCAGACAAATGCTTTGTTAACTTCTCCCTGTTCCAGTCACTGCCGGATGCCTGGGGGATTGACCAGATCTTCCCGATCATGCCACTGAGTGGTCTGGATCAGCAGCCAACCCGTCGTGGTGTGATCATGGATATCACCTGCGATTCGGATGGCATGATTAAAGAGTATGTCGATGGTGTGGGTATCGAAAATTCGCTGCCAATGCCTGAAATGCGCAACGATGAAACCAACTATATGGGCTTCTTCCTGGTCGGCGCTTATCAGGAGATCCTCGGCGATCTGCATAACCTGTTCGGCGATACCCACAGTGCGGAAGTGTGCCTGAACGATAACGGCGAACCGGTGATCACCAATATCATCAAGGGTGATAACGTGGATAACCTGCTGCGTTACGTCAATATCGACACGTCAGTGATCCGTCGTGATTACCAGAAGCTGGTCGCACACCCGTCACTTAGTGAAGAAACTCGTAAAGCATTGCTGGAAGAACTGGAAGCCGGTCTGCAGGGTTACGCCTATCTCGAAGACGAGTAACTTTTTCTCTCTCTCATAAACAAAAGGGTTCGCCACAAAGCGAACCCTTTTTATTTGCAGGTCACTCAGCAGCAGCGATTACAACTGGTAGCTGAAATCGACATAGTAACTGCGTTCCGGTGTGGCATAACCGGAAGCCAGGGCATAATCCTTATCGAACAGATTATCGATCCGGCCACCGATGCGCAGTTGCGGTAATACATGATAACCGGCAGCCGCATTCCACAGCGCATACGGTGCTAAACGGGTGGAACTGTCATAACGTTCGCTCTGGTACTGACCGGTCAGCGACGCATCCCACTTGTCCCAGTTCGCCATGCCCGTCCACTTATAGTTACGTTTTGCCCGGCGCGACAGTACGGTACCGTCTTCCAGATCACGCGCATTTTTGAAATCCGCACTGAGCTTATGCGTTAACCAACCGGTGGCAAATTCTGCTTCCAGTTCAATGCCTTTGATCCGTGCCCGGCCTACGTTACCCGGATACCAGTAACCACTGCTGTCCGGCGCCCATTCGATCATATCCTCAAGATCGTTACGGTATGCAGTCACACGCCATAACACTTCCTGTGTCGTCCCTTCCAATGCAATTTCGCTGTTTTTGGAGGTTTCCGGTTTCAAATCCGGCGAGACCGAATACGGGGTATACAGATCATTAAAGGTTGGCGCCCGGAAGGCGGTGCCATAGCGCGCGCTCAGACGATATTCCGGCAGGAAGTTCCAGCCCAGACCCGCCTGCCAGGTATTATGCCGGCCATACTGCTGGTTATCATCGGTACGGCCACTCAGTTCACCCAGCCACTGTTCCCAGCGATATTGCGATAACGCATACACACTCACGTTATTACGGTTTTTATCTTCATCAAAAAATGCGCTGCCGGAAGATTGTGAATCGGAGTGCAGTACGTCACGGCGTAAATCGACACCCGCGCCCACAGTCCAGGGATCCGTGATCTGATAGTTATTCAGCCAGCTCAGCTGATACTGACTGGTTTTATAGACTGAACTCGCTTCATCACGGGAAATCGTATCCGGGTAATAATACATGTCGTTATTGATCAGACTGGTATTCAGTTCCGTCTGATAACGATCTTTTTGGTATTTAGTGCCTAACTGATAGTGGGTATTTTCTTCCCAGGTCTCATCACGTTCATGCTGGCTGTAATCCCCATAACTATAGGAACCGTCACTTTGCATCGTGTTGCGCGTCCAGTGCATTGCACCATACACGTTCACTTCATCCGTCAGCTGATTCTGGTAATCCAGCATGGCATTACGCCCCAGGAAACCATGCTCATCACCGTCATTGACACCTTCCACCGGATGAACGTTGTACCCATCTTCCGTTTCATAACCGGCAGCCAGTTTCAGATGTTGCTGCTGATTGATATCAAAGGAAGTACTGCCGTTCAGATTCTGATAATCACGGGAACCGGCGCTGCCATTCAGCGTATGTTTGGTCTGCCCTGCCGTGCCGCGGGTGATAATATTGATCACACCACCAATTGCATCAGAACCATAAACTGATGCCCGCGCACCACGCACAAACTCAACACGTTCAACCTGATTTAATGGAATACTACTGAAATCGGTAGCGCCATTGGTGGCGCTGTTGATGCGAACGCCATCCATCAGGACCAGCGTTTCCGCTGACGTGGCGCCACGGACAATCACAGATGCCTGCTGTCCACGACCACCATTGGAAACCATTTCCACACCGGGTAATGTTTTCACGACATCGGCCAGTGAGCGGGCATGTAATTGTTCGATATCTTTGCGGGTAATAATGTTTACCGGCGCCAGTACAGAGGCAGTGGGTTCAGCAAAGCGTGTCGCCGTTACCGTGATCGGCAGGCCGGTGGATTCTTCGGCGTGTGTTGGCGCAGCAATAGCCAGCGCCGACAGCACAGAGGCAGTCAGTCGTTTTGACATTTGGGCAATCCCTAGTTCGCGTAGTGGTCCCTGTTTACCATATCGGATGATATGACTCAGATTTTGCTCTGGCAGGTCTTCGGGCTCAGGGGCTGATTCATTCCTACGGCGACGGCTTCCCGCCGGATGGCAGTGCCTGAGTTTTCACTCATTCGCTTTCGTTCCCCATTACCGCTGCGCGCCAGCTCCGGATTCACACCGGATTCCCTTTTAAGCAGGTTATTGCGCCAGAGAGTCGCGGATTATAGAGAGCACATAAGAGGCTGTATAGCGGGATTTCACCTCCATCCCACCAGCTCGCTTATCATGTTGCCGAAAACTTAAGCATAAAACTGGACAACCTCGCACAACTGCATACAATTTCCGGCCTTCCAGCAGTGACGGAGTACAACATGACAAACGCAGTCCATTCAGATGCCCTCTACCAGCAACAATTGCATGAAAAACAGCAGCGTCTGACGCAATTGCTGGCCCCGTTTCAGGCTCCTGAACCGGAAGTGTTTGCCTCCGCACCAAGTCATTACCGTATGCGTGCCGAATTCCGCATCTGGCATGAAGGCGTTGATGAGCTTTACTACGTCATGTTCAACAGCGAAACCAAACAGCGTTACTACGTGCATGAGTTTCCGACCGGCAGCCAGCTGATCAATCGCCTGATGCCGCGACTGCTGGAGCTGATCCGGGGCAATCACACGCTGAAATATAAGCTCTTCCAGATCGACTTTCTGACCACCCTGAGTGGCGAAGCGCTGATCAGCCTGCTCTATCACAAGACGCTGAACGAGGCATGGCAACCTGCCGCAACTGAACTGCGTCAGGCGTTGCGCGCTGAATTCGGTGAAGTGGATGTGGTGGGACGCGCGCACAAACAAAAAATCGTGCTGGAACGGGAATATGTGCTGGAACAGCTGCAAGTCGGCGATCGCACGCTTGAATACATGCAAGTAGAGAACAGTTTTACCCAGCCCAATGCCGGAATGAATCAGCAGATGCTGGGCTGGGCTACCGATGTTACCGCTGATTGTCAGGGTGATCTGCTGGAACTTTACTGTGGTAACGGCAACTTCTCGCTGGCGCTGGCGAAAAACTTTAACCGCGTACTGGCCACTGAAATAGCCAAACCGTCAGTGCATGCCGCACAGCATAATATTGCGGTAAACAAGATCGATAACGTACAGATCCTGCGGATGTCAGCAGAAGAGTTTACGCAGGCCATGAATGGCGAACGCGAATTTAACCGCCTGAAAGGGATCGATCTGCAAAGCTATCAGTGCAACACCATTCTGGTGGATCCACCACGCGCCGGACTGGATCCGGCCACAGTCGCCATGATCCAGGCTTATGAACAGATCCTTTATATCTCCTGCAATCCGGAAACGCTGTGCGATAACCTGAAAACCCTCTGCCAGACGCACAACATCGCCCGTTGTGCGCTGTTCGACCAGTTCCCGTTCACCCATCATATGGAATCGGGTGTCTGGCTGGTACGTAAATAACAGACAAAACAAAACGGCATGCCGGTTAATCCTGCATGCCGCTCATTTTCCACCGGTTAGTGAATTTCAATTTCAAGTGGCTTATCACCTGTCGGTGTACTCTTCATCATGTGCACATATAACATGCCATTACTGAAGTTCGCACTGATGTTTTCCGCTTTAACATCATCCGGTAACGTGAAACTGCGGCTGAAACTACCATAGTAACGTTCGATGCGATGGTGTTTTTCATCGCTCTTTTCCATCTTGCGTTCGCCGGTAATCGTCAGCATACCGTGGTTAATTTGCAGCTTAACGGCTTCACGTGGGATTTCCGGAATTTCGACTTTGAGCTGATACTCTTTGTCATCTTCCACAATATCCACAGCGGGCACCCATTCACTGCCAACCATAGATTCCCGACTCAAAGACGGAGTCAGAAAAGAACGCTGATAATTGTGGAAAATATCGTCAAGATCACGGAATGGGTTCCATTTTTCGAGACGCATATAAACCTCCTTACGGCGCAGGTGGATCAATAAATAACGATCACGCCTATCATTAGTATAGGTCTATCTGCTTAAATTTCAGCCAATACGGGAGGTCTTTTTTGTACCGATTACACCAGCGATGCGGCATGGCGTAACAATCCGAATGCAAGCAGCCACATCAGTAATCCGACGCCAGTATCAATACATTGCTGTACCCGTACCCGCTGTAATTGCGGTGCCAGCCAGCTCGCCAGCAAGGCCAGCCCAAAGAACCAGCACAGCGAGGCCGAAATACTGCCCAGTGCAAAACTGAGTTGCTGTTCGCGCGGATATTGTCCGGCCACCGCGCCCTGGATCATCACCGTATCCAGATAGACATGCGGATTCAGCAGCGTTACCGCCAGCGTCATTGTCACCGCCTGTATCCGGCTCATCCCGCCCTTTTGTTCCAGTGTTTGTGCCATTGCCCGCCAGGCCCGCTGCAGACTCGACCAGCCATAGCGCAGCAGGAATGCGGCACCGCCCAGCGTCAGCAGCAACTGCAGTAGCAGTGACTGCGCAATCACCTTTCCGGCACCACCCACACCCAGTGCAATCAGAAACGCATCGGCCAGAAAACAGAGCCCGGCCACCAGCATGGCATGATTGCGCCGGATACCCCGCTCCAGCACAAACGCGTTCTGTGCACCAATCGGGATAATCAGACTGGCGCCGACCAGCATCCCCTGCAGATAAATAGCACCGTTTAACATTAATTTTTCCGTTATTTATTCTTCACTGGCAGCAGCATAAGAAAGCACTAGAATTAAGTAAAATTCATGATTCTTATAGAAGATAAGAAAAATTAATGAACCATCTCGACTATAAATTACTGCAGGCACTGGATGTCGTGTTGCGGGAGCAGAGTTTTGAACGTGCCGCGCAGCAACTGCATCTCACGCAATCGGCCGTATCACAGCGCATCAAACAGCTGGAATTGCTGGTCGCACAGCCGGTGCTGATCCGCTCGCAACCATTACAACTCACCGCCATGGGACAACTGCTGCTGACCCATTACCAACAGGTGCAACAGCTGGAGCGGGAACTGTTACCGCATCTGTCACCCAGCGCACCGGCCAAACCGCTTCCGGTCACCATAGCGACCAATGCCGATAGCCTGGCAACCTGGCTGATCCCGGCGCTGACGCCACTGCTGCAACCCGGTTTAATCGAACTGAATCTACTGATTGAGGACGAAAACCGCACTATCGATCGGCTGCGTCGCGGCGAAGCTTTCGGTGCCATCACCACGCAGCAAGAACCGCTACCGGGGTGCCAGTCTGATCTGCTGGGGTATATGGATTATGTGCTGACCGCGTCACCGGGTTTTATCCGGCAATATTTCCCGGACGGGCTGACGGAACAGGCACTGCGCAAAGCACCAGGCGTTGCCTTTGATCAGCGGGATGATATGCATGTCAGCTTTGTGGAAAAACACTTTGGCTTACCGCCGGGCAGCTACCCCTGCCACACAGTACGTTCGTCGGAAGCGTTTGTCGCTCTGGCCAAAGCCGGAGCCGCCTATTGCCTGATCCCGAAACTGCAGATCACAACCGAACTGGCCCGCGGCGAACTGGTCGAACTGATGCCGGAAACTCCCCTATTGCAACGCGGTCTCTACTGGCAGCGCTGGGTTCTGGAACGGGGCATCTACCGGCAGATTTCACAGAATCTGCTAATCTGGAGTAGTCAGGTTTTACCCCGGCAATGAATATGTACCTGATTTATCGGCCAGTATTTGTATTGCGGAACTGGTATCCGGCATCCGATTGTCTGATAATCAGGCAATCAGGCCGACACACAATCAAGGATGAGATATGCATTGGCGTCACATCATCACCGGCGGAGTCATCTTATCAGCCTTATTCCAGTGGCCTGCACAAGCCTGCAGTGATGACAGTTGTTATCCGACGTGGGATCTGAAAAAAGACCTCCTTGATACCTGCAACAATACCCCGTTTCTTTCCCCCGCCAACGACAGCCGGATCAATCTGCAGTTATTACTGGCTGACCACAGCCATCAGCCCCTGACCGTTCCCACTGCAGATGATTATTACAAAGAACAAGGCTATGCCCTGGTGCCTTTCCCGGTGGATCTGGCGGATAGCACGGAGACCCCGGCCAGCGATGCATCACCACTGGTCACGCTCGCGGTACAGATGGGGGTCAGCAGTGACACGGCCTCCGGCTTGTTAGCACAAAGTACTATCTGGGAAGGTAGCCGCTGTGCATCCAATAACCAGCAGACTGCATTGCGCTATTTACAGCAACTGGTTCAGGCCGGTGATATCCCGGCAGAAGAACGCCGGCAGCTGGCGACAAGTCGTTTAGCTATTCTGCAAAGCTGTGCCGCTGATCCGGAGCAGCAGGCCGGTTTATTACCCGACAATATTCAGTCTGAATCCGGTCAGTTATTTGCCAACTATCTGCAAGGAGCGCTGGCGTTTTATAACGGCGATTTTACCCGGTCGATTGCGGCATTTAATGTACTCAGCCAGTCCTCACAGCCATGGCTGAAAGAAACCGCGATTTATATGCAAGGGCGGGTATTTCTGAATGCAGCGCAACAGAATGCGTTTGATGACATAGGTTACCCCAGTAACGATAAAATCGATCTGGCCGCATTGCAGGCGGCAGAATCGGCGTTTAACCGTTACCTGACGGCATATCCGCAAGGGCAGTACAGCGCCTCAGCAACAGGTTTACTGCGTCGCGTATATTGGTTAATGAACGATCAGAAACGGCTGGCGCAGGCCTACGCTTACTGGTTCGGACATCCGCTCAGCGAAGCGAATATCACCAGTAATCAGCTGGTGCAGGAGATCGATAACAAACTGCTGTTATCTTTCAGTGATACCGGCAGCATTGATGATCCGCATCTGCTGGCGATCATTGATCTGATGCTGATGCGTCAGCGCAGCAGTGATGACAGCCGGCCGCCATTTACTCTGACACAGCTGCAGGCACAACAGAGCCGCTTTGCCCGGCAGCCGGAACTTTATACCTATCTGCTGGGTGCTTACGCGCTGTATGTCGAAAAAGATGCGGATAAAACACTGACCATTCTGCCGGAATCATCTGCTGAGGAAATACCGGATTATCTGGGCTTCAGCCAGCAAACCCTGCGGGGATTCGCACTGGAAATGCAGGAGCAGTGGAGCCAAGCAGAGCAGTTATGGTTAAAAATGCTCCAACAGGTCACCCAACCAGTACAACGGCAACAGCTGGAGCTGTCATTGGCGATGAATTACGAACGCAGCCAGAAGCTTGAACAGGTCTTTGCGTCCAACTCACCGATCAAAACGCCGATGATACGCGAGATCCTGCTGCGTAATGTCGCTGCGCCGGTGTTATTACGCCAGCAGATCTCCCGCCCGCTCTCGGCACAGGAACATGATGTCGCCCTGTTTACGTTGTTATACAAAGATCTGACGCGCAGCATGTATGCTGATTTTCTTAAAGACATCAACCTGTTACCGGAAAAGGTCAGTACAGCCCCCCTGTTTATGGGCTTCACCTATAACACGCAGCAGGCACTGGCACTGTTCCAGTGGGATGGCAAAAATGCCACCGAATATCAGTGTCCGGCATTAAGCGCTGTCGTACAGACACTGCAGGATGACAGTAGCAATCCGCGCGCACTGAACTGTCTGGGTGAGTTTATCTTCCGCCATGGTCTGGATGACTTCCCGCTGAATAACCAACCTGAAAGCAATGAGTTAGGCGGCACAGAAAGCCACTTTACCGGCAAACTGTTCTCGCGCCTGGATGGCTATCAGCAAGTGATTGCCAGTCAACAGGCTGCCCGCGAGGATAAAGCCTATGCCCTCTACCGCGCCGTGAACTGTTTTGCGCCAAGTGGTTATAACAGCTGCGGTACTCAGGACATCCCGATTGCACAGCGCAAACAGTGGTTCTACACCCTGAAATCGCAATTCGGTGATACCAGCTGGGCGCAGCAACTTAAATATTACTGGTGATGGCAAAATTACGGCTGTGCATGATCCTGCTGGCAGGAATAACGCTCCTGCCGGCTCAGGCCAGAGTCAATGCGGAAGATCATCATGCTTTCTGGCTGTGGAGTGCCGTCCGTCCGCAACCGGTACTGGCGCAGGCAGAATCCATCTATATCCTGCAGGGACAAATCAGTGAGCGTCGTGGACAAACCCGGTTTATTCCGCAAGGCATTGCCACGCCACGGCTGCGCCACGGGCAGATCTGGCTCGCCTACCGGGTGGAAACACTGCAGTGGTCAGAATCCATTTACCAGAGCATTGCACAACAGATTATCCGCTGGAAAACACAGGGCAACCCGGTAACGGGTATTCAGATTGATTTTGATGCCCGCACGCTGCAAATGCAGCAATACATCACCTTTTTGCAGGAGCTGCGCCGACGGTTACCGGCACCATACGCGCTGAGTATTACCGGCCTGCTCGACTGGAGTAATCACACTTCACCTGCGCTGGTTAACCAGCTGGCCGGCATCGTCGATGAAGTCGTCGTACAAACCTATCAGGGGCGGACAACCATCAGCAACTATGCCGACTATCTGCCACGGCTGGCCCAGCTGCGCATTCCGTTTAAAGTCGGCCTGGTACAGCATGGTGACTGGCAGGCGCCGGACTATCTGGAACAAGCCGCCTTTTTCCGCGGCTATGTCGTATTTCTGCTCAACAATTAAGCCGGATGGTCAGATAAAACACCATCTTTGACCTGACGTAACAGCAACAGCAACGCCGCCACACTGCGTGCTTCATGAAATTGCGGATGTTCCAGCAACGCTTCGGCATCTTTCAGGGGCCAGGGAATCACTTCCAGTGGCTCCGGCTCATCGCCGGTTAATTGCTGCGGGAACAGATCTTCTGCCAGAAAAATCCCCATCCGGGCATTCATAAAGCCGGGCGCCAGCGAAACCTGCTTCAAAAACGTCAACTGGCGGGCCGCCATGCCGATCTCTTCCTGCAGTTCACGGTTAGCCGCTTCGGCATCCGTTTCTCCCATATCGACCAGACCTTTGGGAAAGCCGATTTCATAGGAATGGGTACCGGCCGCATATTCCCGGATCAGCATCAATGTGTCTTTATTCAGTACCGGTACTATCATTACTGCATGCCGGTTACCACCGGGAATGCGTTCATAAACCCGTTCCTCACCATTGCTGAAACGTAACTGTAAAGCTTCAACCCGGAACAGACGACTCTGCGCCACAACATCGCGTTGTAAGATTTCCGGTAAAGCACGTTCTGGCTTAACTGGCTTCTCTGACATGAAAATCACATGATGTTAAAAAACAGTAACAACAGTATATCTTCCCCCGTCAGTACTGTCTTTGCTGATATTCTGTGATTTCGGTGATGATTTATGCATCTATTCCCGCAAACAGTTGTATCGGGAGATATCACATAGCAAAATGATTTTTTCCGGCATGGGCATAACGATAAAGAGAACAACACATGCAGTTACTGACAATCCAAAACTGGTGTCTGAGTGAAAACGGGCTCAGCGCGCTGCGTCGCGCCGCAGTATTACTATTACTGGTTGGCTGCAGTTATCAGCTGGCACGGCTGAGCTGGCAGTTATTACCCGCGTCTCAGACCACCGCTCCCGCATCAGTCAGCACCAATATCCCGGCAACTCCCGGCGACCAGCAAGAGAGTCAGCAACGACTCGCTGCCATCCGTGAAGCAGCGCTGTTTGGTATCGACGTTCAGCCACAGGACCGCGGTACAACAGCGGCGCCCAAAAGCCGCTTAAATGCACAGCTGACCGGCATTATGGCCAGCAACATCGCCAGTCGCTCTATCGCTATCATTGCCCGTAACGGCCAGCAGCAGAGTTATGCTATCGGCGATGTCATTCAGGGTACCGATGCCCGCATTACCGAAATCTTTCCGGATCGCATCATCATCACCCGGCAACAGCAGGATGAAGCCTTATTTCTGGATGAAAATGCAGCAACGGCACCGCCGGCTGCCGCGCCCGCCCCAGGTAACATCACGGGTTTACGCCAGCAAATAATGAAAAACCCCGCTCAATTGCAGGATTACCTGAGCATCACGCCGGTAATGGAAAATAACCAGCTTCAGGGTTACCGGTTAAATCCGGGGCGTAACCCGGAAATATTTGGTCAGTCAGGTTTGCAGGCAAATGATTTGGCGATCAGTATCAACGGTCTTGATCTGCGCGACAAAGGTGATGCGGTACAGGCCATGCAGCAGTTGGCTCACCAGGCAGAAATGAATATCACCGTGCTCCGCAACGGCGCTGAACAGGATATTTATATTAATCTCGCTCAGCCATAATAAATGCAATCGCCGTCACCTGCTTAAATGCTGCTCCGATTATGCTGCTTCGCAGAAAATAAAAACCTTGAAGGGTCGTAAGACCCTTTTCAGCGACAGTCTGTGGTTTGCAGTTATTAATTATTGTTTGATTTGACATTTGGGTGCATATTTTTGCAATTCGGTGCACACTTATAAAAACATGACGCAGACGACAATTTTACATTTGCTTACATAGACAACTGTTAATTATATAGACGCCGCATTAAGCAAAACATAGCATCCAGATACCGATTCAGTATAAACGTAGTTTACAATCATGAATAAAAGCGTTTCTAATTTATTAGCAAAAAAGATGTTAACTCATTTGGGCTCTAAAGGATTAGATACGGATCGTATTTGTAAAGCGTGTAATATACTACCAACAGACATAACAAATCCTGGCGGAAGAATAATAGCTGCCAAGCATTATAAACTGCTGACAGAGACGATTCCGTATTTGGATTTTAACGAAAGAGTATTCAGTCAAAACCTCAGTTCACTTTATGATGACTACCCTGAGTTAATTGGATATTGTCTGAACTCAAGAAATCCGTTTGATGCAATCCATGCATACAGCAAATACAGAACCATCATTGGTAATTGCGACTCTTTTATCATCACTGAAACTGACGATAAGATGAGCATCGAGTATATCAATGAAGGCTCAAAAATATTAGGCTCATCACAGGCCATATTTAATTTTTCTTCAATCCTTAAAATAATGAAGAAATACGAAGAAAACTATTCTATTAAGATATCCCTGACGGATGGCATTGGAAAGAATTCGCCTCTGGAAGATTTTTTTGGTACCCGTTGCCAATGGAACGAAAAGAAAAACATATTAGAAATAAACAAAACAAAAACTGAAATGGCATATGAAAAATACAATTCAACGCTGGCTGACTTCCAGAAAGAAAAATTAGATAAAAAAATATCAGAACTGTCTGAAAATATCGGCTTTGCCAGTATTGTAAGCCGAATAGTACTGAATACGCTTCATAACAAAGAAAGCAGTGACGATGAGAATATTCTGGATAGTATTTGTTATAAATTAAATATGAGCCGATGGACTCTCAACAGACACCTGCATCTTGAAGGCGTCAACTTTCAATCCATATTGAAAGAAATAAGAATGAAAGAAGCTTGCCGCTTATTAAAAGAGAGTCATCTGACTTTACAGGAAATTAGTGAGATCATTGGCTTTTCATCTCAAAGTACTTTTACTCGTTTCTTTAAAGGTCAGTTTGATGTTAATCCTTCAAATTTCAGGAAAAATAACTAAATCATCAGTTGATATGGCTATTTCAAAAAATCAGTTTCGGCTATGATGAGAACCTATAAAAAAGAGATTTTGAGATCCAAACGAGATGGCAATCATGCCATTGTCTGCCAGAAGAAAGAGCCGGTGCAGAAGCTATCGGTTAAATACGGCGCGTCATCCGGAAAAATGTGACCCGTCAGACTTGCAGGCAAGCGATTTGGCTATCAATATCAAAGGAATGAATCTGCGCGAAAACAGCAAAACAGCGCAGACAATGCAGCAACTGGCCCATCAGGCAGAAAGGGATATCACAGCAGGGCACAACGGTGCTGAACAGGGTATCCATCTCAGTCTGGTACAACCATAAGCACGCGGAGTTATAAATTTAACATGAAACAATTTCTCAAACGCAGTCTGGTCATTGGTTGTCTGTGCACCCAGCTCGGAATATCGCCTGCATTGGCTGCTGAATACTCCGCCAGTTTCAAAGGGACTGATATTCAGGAATTTATTAACACCGTTGGGAAAAACCTGGGGAAGACCATCATTGTCGACCCAAGTGTGCGCGGCACTATCAATGTACGCAGCTATGATCTGCTGAATGAAGAACAGTATTATCAGTTCTTCCTGAGTGTGCTCGACGTTTACGGGTTTGCCGTCGTACCGATGCCGAACGGTATCCTGAAGGTCGTCAAGGCACAAAATGCCAAAACCTCCTCCATTCCGGTTGCTGATGAAACCCGTACCGGCAGCGGTGATGAAATGGTGACCCGTGTAGTTCCGGTCCGCAACGTATCTGTGCGTGAACTGGCACCGTTACTCCGTCAGCTCAATGACAACGCCGGTGGCGGTAATGTCGTGCATTATGAACCATCGAATGTCTTACTGCTGACCGGCCGCGCCGCCGTGGTCAACCGGCTGGTCGAAATCGTGCGCCGGGTCGACAAAGTCGGTGATGAGAACGTCGATGTTATTAAACTCAAATACGCCTCTGCCGGTGAAATGGTGCGCTTGATTACCGCGCTGACCAAAAATGATAAAAATGCACTGACCAATGTTTTAACCCCGAAAGTAGTGGCTGATGAACGCACCAATGCCGTCGTGATCAGTGGTGAAAATCAGGGGCGTCAACGCATAGTAACCATGATCCGCCAGCTGGATCGCGAACAGCAGACACAGGGCAATACCCGGGTTTTCTATCTGAAATATGCCAACGCGAAGAATCTGGTGGAAGTGCTGAGTGGTACCAGTAAAACCATCCAGAACGAAAAAAACAGCGCTTCCGGTTCAATGACGGCGACAGGCAATACAGCTGATTCTGCTTCCAGTTCCGGTTCCGGTTCCAGCAGTAGTGGTTATAACGGTAAAGATCTCAGTATTGTCGCGGATGAACAGACCAACGCGCTGGTCATCACTGCACAACCAGATGTGATGCAGGAACTGGAACGTATCATTGCCAAACTTGATATCCGCCGGGCGCAGGTACTGGTGGAAGCGATCATTGTCGAAATACAGGATGGCGATACCCTTAACTTTGGTGTGCAATGGGCGAATACCAATGGCGGCGGTACACAATTTACGGCCACAGGTTTGCCTACAACCACCGTCGCGAATGCGGCAAATGAATGGCGTAATGATGGCGAACTTTCCAGTACGTCAACGGCCGCGCTCAGCAGCTTTAACGGTTTAGTCGCCGGCTTCTATGAAGGTAACTGGGCGGGTCTGGTGACCGCGCTTTCCAGCAACACCAAGAGCAATATTCTGGCGACGCCGAGTATTGTTACGCTGGATAACAAAGAAGCAGCGTTCAATGTCGGTCAGGAAGTGCCGGTAGTGACCGGCAGTCAGTCCAGTACCGCAGGGAGTGTTTACAGTACCGTAGAACGCAAAACCGTCGGTACCAAACTCAAGGTAACCCCGCAAATCAACGAGGGTGATTCTGTGTTGCTGGAGGTTGAACAGGAAGTATCCAGTGTCGCCTCCTCCTCCTCGACGGATTCGTCTTCATCCAGTAGTAACAGCTCGCTGGGATCGACATTCAACACCCGTACCGTCAAAAACTCTGTTTTAGTAAAAAGTGGCGAAACCGTGGTGCTCGGGGGATTACTCAGCAACAACACCTCCGAATCGGTGTATAAGGTGCCCCTGCTGGGTGATATCCCGATCCTGGGTTACCTGTTCCGCTATAACGGCACATCAACCACCAAACAAAATCTGATGGTCTTTATTCATCCGACCATTTTGCGTGATCCGGTAACCTATACCGGTGTTTCCAGCAGTAAATACAACCTGTTCCGGGCTGAACAGATTGCACAGGATGAAGACGCAGATAGTTTATCACTGCCCGTAAATCGCCCGGTACTGCCGGCTTATGGCACAGAAACTACGTTGTCACCGAAAATGAAAGCGTTACTGGAACAGCAAGGTCAGGCAGGGAGTTTGCAGTAATGCCTCAGGAGTCCACGGCAACCGTGATTGAACACGAGCAACCCGTTCGTCTGAATTTTTCCTTTGCCCGCGATCATGGCGTCTTGCTGCAATGGCAACAGGCTGAACCCGTCCTGTTTTGCCGGACCGGCGTCAGTGCGCAGACGCTGCAGGAGATCCGTCGTTTGCTGCGCCGGCCTTTTCGGTTGCACTGGCTGGATGCCGATGCCTTTGAACAGCAACTGACCGATGATTATCAGCGTGACTCCTCCGAAGCACGCCAGCTGATGGAAGATATCGGCAACGAAGTGGATTTTTTCACTCTGGCCGAAGAGCTGCCGACCAGTGAGGATCTGCTGGATGCTGACGATGATGCCCCCATTATCCGTTTGATTAACGCCATGCTGAGTGAAGCCATCAAATCGGAAGCGTCGGATATTCATATTGAGACGTTTGAAAAACACCTCATCATCCGTTTCCGCATTGACGGTGTCCTGCGTGAAATTCTGCGTCCGCAACGCAAACTGGCTTCACTGCTGGTATCCCGCATTAAGGTAATGGCCAAACTGGATATCGCTGAAAAACGGGTACCACAGGATGGTCGTATCGGCCTGCGTATCGGCGGCCGCGCCGTCGATGTGCGTGTATCTACCATGCCTTCCAGCTACGGTGAACGCGTAGTGCTGCGTTTGCTGGATAAAAACAACGTCCGGCTGGAACTGAAACAGCTTGGTATGACGGATGCGAACCGCGCGCATATCGCCGATTTGATCCAGAAACCCCACGGTATCATTCTGGTCACTGGTCCGACTGGTTCCGGTAAATCCACTACGCTGTATGCTGCACTGTCGGAAATCAACACCAAGGATCGCAACATCCTGACGGTAGAAGATCCTATCGAATACGATCTGGAAGGCGTTGGTCAGACGCAGGTTAACCCCAAAGTCGACATGACGTTTGCCCGCGGGTTACGCGCAATTTTACGTCAGGATCCGGATGTCGTCATGGTGGGTGAGATCCGGGATGTGGAAACAGCACAGATCGCCGTCCAGGCCTCATTAACCGGCCATCTGGTGCTCTCTACACTGCATACGAATACCGCAATTGGTGCGATCACCCGTCTGCAGGATATGGGCGTGGAACCCTTCCTGCTTTCCACCTCCCTGCTGGCCGTATTGGCACAGCGTCTGGTGCGTACTCTTTGCCCGGTCTGTAAACAACCACAATTGCTGAGTGAAGAAGAACGTCAGCGCTACGAATTACCGGTCGGCGTCACGCATCTGTTTAAAGCCGGCGGCTGTGATGCCTGTAACTTTACCGGTTACAGAGGGCGTACCGGTATTTATGAGCTGCTGATCGTTGATGAAAAAGTCCGTGAAGCCATCCATGCCGGTGCCGGGGAATTTGCAATTGAGCATCTGATCCGATCACACACTCCCAGCATCCGGGCCGATGGTCTGCAGAAAGTCCTGAACGGGGAAACCACGCTGGAAGAAGTCATGCGTGTAACACGGGAGGATTAACATGGCCGCTTTTGCATATCAGGCACTGGATGCCAAAGGCCGGAACAAGGAAGGCATGATCGAGGCTGACTCGCCACGCCAGGCCCGGCAGGCATTGCGTGAGCAGGGATTAACCCCGGTTTCGCTGACTGAAGCCGTGGAACAGGTCAAACAGCAAAGCCTGAAACGCAGCTGGCTGCAACCCCGTATCAGCACGGCTGAACTGGCCTTGCTGACCCGGCAACTGGCCACGCTGGTCGCTGCCGCGCTACCCATAGAGGAAGCACTGAAAGCGGTCGCCCAGCAAACCGAAAAAGCCCGGTTAAGCACACTGGTCGCCGCAGTCCGGACCAAAGTACTGGAAGGGCATTCGCTGGCAGATGGTATGTCGGCCTTTCCCTCCGTATTCGATCAGCTGTACCGGGCAATGGTGGCTGCCGGCGAAAAATCCGGTCATCTGGAAATCGTGCTCAATCGGCTGGCCGACTACACCGAGCAACGTCAGCAGATGAAAAATAAACTGCTGCAGGCGATGATTTACCCCATTATCCTGACACTGGTCGCCATCAGTGTGATTTCGATCCTGCTGGCGACCGTGGTGCCGAAGGTCGTGGAACAGTTCATCCATATGAAACAGGAACTGCCGTTCAGTACCCGCTTTCTGATGGGCGCCAGTGATCTGGTGCGTGATTATGGGCTGTGGTTTGTGCTGCTGATAGCTATCGCCCTGATCCTGTGGCGCGGCTGGGTCGTGAAGCCGGCTAACCGGCGGCGTTATCATGCCATACTGTTACGTTTACCGGTGATTGGCAAGGTCAGCCGGGGGCTGAATACCGCCCGTTTCGCCCGTACCTTAAGCATCCTCAACTCCAGTGCCGTACCTTTACTGGAAGGTATGCGGATCAGTGGTGATGTACTCAGTAATGATGAGGCCAAAATCAGAGTCACCGTTGCGGCGGAACGTGTCCGGGAAGGCAGCAGCCTGCAGACGTCACTGGAACAAACCAAACTGTTTCCGCCGATGATGCTGCATATGATTGCCTCAGGCGAACGCAGTGGTGAATTAGACAACATGCTGGAACGGGCGGCTGACAATCAGGATCGCGAGTTTGAGAGTCAGGTCAACATTGCCCTGAGCATTTTTGAACCAGCACTCGTAGTCAGTATGGCCGTCATTGTGCTGTTTATCGTGCTGGCAATTTTGCAGCCTATCCTGCAACTGAATAACATGATTGGCAGATAATTTTGTTTTTATTAATCCGGGAGTCATCCATGCAACGCAGACAACAACGCGGCTTCACGCTGCTGGAAATCATGGTCGTTATCGTGATCTTAGGCATTCTGGCAAGTCTGGTCGTTCCTAACCTGATGGGCAACAAAGATCAGGCTGACCATCAGAAAGCGGTCAGTGATATTGTGGCGCTGGAGAATGCGCTGGATATGTACAAGCTGGATAACAGCCGTTATCCCACGACCGATCAGGGTCTGAATGCACTGCTCATTAAGCCGGACAGCGACCCGGTGCCGAGAAACTACAAAGATGGCGGTTATATCAAACGTCTGCCGGCTGATCCGTGGCAGAGCGAATATCAGCTGCTCAGTCCGGGTGAACACGGCACAATTGATGTTTTCTCAATGGGGCCGGATGGTCAGTCCGGAACGGAAGATGACGTCGGTAACTGGGCTCTGGATAAGCGGGATAATCAACAGTGATGCGTAAAACCATGCGTGGCTTCACGCTGATTGAAATCATGCTGGTGATCGTGATCATCGGCTGTGCCACCGGCATTATCGTGTTGTCGATCCCCGGTGGTCCAAGCCCGAAACTCGGCAACGATCTTGCTGAGGAAAGCCAGCAGCTGGCCGCCACCATTCAGGTGATGAGCGAGCAGGCCACTCAGCAGGGGCGCACGATCGGACTGCATATTTCCGACCATGGTTATCAGTTTATGATCCGGCAGCAAACCACGGCTGCCAATGATGATACTGTCACGCAGTCAACCAGCCAGGCATTAGATACTCTGCCCGACTGGGACCATCAGGTATGGCAACCTTATACGAGTGAAAAACTGCGCACCGCCGGTGAATTTGATGAAAAAGTCTCGCTGGCTCTGACGCTGGATGGCCTGCAATTGCAGGAGGAAGAAAACCGTCTGGGACGTTCCAACCCGCAATGGTTTGATACCGAAAACCAGCTTGAGGCAAAAACACCGCAAATACTGCTGTTACCCAGCGGTGAAATCACGCCATTTTCTCTGACGCTGGAAGAGCTGGGGAGCAACAGCACTCTGTATCGTCAGATCAAAGGGCAGGAAAATGGCCAGATCACCGTGCTGAACGAGCCTGAAGATAACGTCTCCGGAGGACATTCTTGAGTTGCCGCGGCATGACCTTGCTGGAAGTGATGGTGGCGATGGCAATATTTGCTGTCGCCGGCATTGCGCTGATGAAAACAGTTACCGAGCAGGTCGTCGCACTGGCTACTCTGGAAGAGAAAACCTTTGCCAGCTGGGTTGCGGATAACCAGCTGGTTACTATCCGGCTAACGGAGAAATGGCCGAATCTGAACTGGAGCAATGGCACAGAAGAGATGGCCGGACGCACTTACTACTGGCGCTGGCACGGGGTAGAAACCGCCGATCCGCAATTCAGAGCCATTGATGTTGAAGTCCGTGATGCGGAACAAGCCCCCGATCCCCGCGCGACGATGCGTAGTTATGTGTCGAAGAACTAGCCATCTATGCTGACCATACCATCCGCCAAATCACAACAAACCGGGTTTACCTTATTGGAGGTATTACTGGCACTGGTGATTTTTGCCATGCTCAGTCTCAGTGCCTATGCCGTATTACAGGGTGTGATGCGAAACGATGAAGTCTCCCGCGAGAAAATTACCCGCCTGTCAGAACTGCAACGGGCATTTGCTACCCTGGCGCGTGATTTTACACAGGTGATTCCCCGCCCGACGCGCATCAATGGTGAAACCAGCACAATATTATTTCAGGCGGAACGTTTTAAGCTGGGCAGTGAAGACGGCGCAGTGACACTTGTCCGCGCCGGCTGGTTTAATCCGGGCGGAGAGTTACGCCGTTCAGAATTACAAAAAGTGGGTTACCGCTTACGCCAGCAAACACTGGAACGACTGACCTATATCTATCCTGATGCTGTTACCGGAACCGAGCCGACGGCCACGCCACTGCTCAGCCGGGTGACGGCATTCAGTCTGCGTTTTTATAATAACGGGCAATGGCTGACACAATGGATCACACCTGATGAACTGCCAGCTGCGGTCGAAATCACTATCACAGCAGAAGATTACGGCACCATCCGGCGGCTGTTTCTGCTGACCGGAACATCCGATACTGCCAGCAGCGGGAGTCGCGAATGAAACGTCAACAGGGAATGGCTCTGCTGGTCGTCTTACTCCTGCTCGCCGTCATGGTCACCATGGCCAGCAGCATGACGCAGCGCTTCCGGATGGAATGGCAACGCACCTACAACCAGCAGTTACAGCTGCAGAATTACTGGTATCTGCTTGGCTCGGAAACGCTGATCAGCAAAGTGCTGGTACAGGATTTCAAAGACAATCCGGAAAAAAACTCACTGGCACAATACTGGGCAATAGAAGGTCAGGTTTTCCCGGTAGAAAACGCCATCCTGCAAGGTGTGGTGCGTGATTCGCAGGCCTGTTTCAATCTGAATTCGCTAACCAATGACAGCACCGATGAAACCAGCACTGCAGTTAGTGCAACCTATCGCGCGACCGTTTTTAAAGATCTGTTAATTAATCTGGGAGCGGATGATTACCGTGCGCAGCAAATCACAGCAGCGGTTCAGGATTGGCTGGATACTAATACCATCGCCCGCTCACTCGGTGCGGAAGACAGTGAATATGAAGCACTGACACCACCTTATCTGCCGGCTAACGGCTTAATGCAGGATGTCAGTGAACTGCGGGCTGTCAGAGGAATGGATGCCGCCCTCTATCGTCGTTTATTACCTCAGGTCTGTGTCATTCCGGAGAAAACACTGCAGGTCAATGCCAATACCCTGCGCACCGTTCAGGCACCATTGCTGGCAGCGCTGTTTCTGAATGATCTGAGCGTGGATGATGCCCGCAACATTCTGGAACAACGCCCGCGCGAAGGTTGGGATAGCGTTGCCGAATTTCTGGAATTAGGCGCACTGAGTAACACGGCCGCAGCCGGTGATCAGGTACAATCGGCACTGACTATAAAGAGTTTCTACTTTCTGGCGACCTTACAGGCTGAGACAGATAACTACCAGACCCGTCTGATTAGCTTGTTTCAGCGGCAGAGTGATAACCAGGTGACTGTTATCCGTCGTCACTTCGGAGGATTAGAGTGAACGAATTTTTATTAATACGACTGGGTTCCCGTCATCAGGAGCGCGTGCACTGGCTGGTATGGTCCGTTACGCAGCAAGCCGTTATTTCCAGCGGGCAGTTGGATAACGCCGCACAATTATCAGAACTGACGGAACGTGCCGGTCACCGCCCGGTATATGTTCTGGTGCCGGGTTGTGATGTTATTTTCCGTGAACTCACGCTGCCCGGGCGTCTGAACGCGCAGACGATGCGGGCATTGCCCTTCATGCTGGAAGACGAAATTGCCAGTGATGTGGAACAGCTGCATATCACGGTATTAGCCCATCAGGGACAGCAGGTGAACATTGCTGCCGTAGAACAGACACAGATGCAGCAGTGGCTATCCTGGCTGGCAGATGCCGGACTAACAGCACAACAACTGCTGCCGGATGTACTGGCACTGCCGCAACCTGAAGGAGAACAATGGTCACTGCTGCAACTGGGCGATCAGTGGCTTATCCGCCAGTCGGCATGGCAAGGCAGCGTAGTGGACAACGACTTGTTTTCTGCCTGGATGACTTGCCATCAGCCGTACCCGGCTTTGCACAGCTACACACCGCCACCGGCAGAACCGCCGGCTGAATGGATCGTTTCATTATGTGAACTGCCGATGCAGTTGCTGGCTGAGCAAGTTCCTGTGCAACGCATTGATCTGCTGCAGGGTGCATTCCGCCGGGTTTCGACGTGGAAAAAACAGTGGCTGCGCTGGCGTCTGCCGGCGGTACTGACCGGCCTCCTGTTACTGCTGTTCATGGCTAATCAGGGCATGGAATATGTGCAGTTACGTCAGCAACAGCAACAATTACAGCAGCAAATGACCGCTCTGTACCGGCAGTTGTTCCCGGAAGAAAAACGAATCGTTAATCCGCGAGCCCAGTTAAAACAACACCTGCAGGGCTTACAGCAAGCGCCTTTGACAGACAGTTTCCTGAGCCAGCTCGCGTTACTTGCTCCGTTGTTACATAAAACGCCGGAAATTGAATTACAGCAACTGCGATTTGAGGCGGATAAACAGGAATTCCGTTTACAAATCAGTGCGAAAGATTTCGGAATGCTGGATAAATTCCGTAATCAGGCCAATACCACATTTGCAACAGAAATGACCAATATGCAGGATCAGGGTGGACGAGTCAGTGGCATGCTGATCATAAGGAGCAAATCATGAAACAGTGGTGGCAGGATCGGACTACCCGCGAACGCCGGATCGTGCTGGCCGCCGCGCTGGTACTGTTGTCCATCATACTGTACTGGAATGTCTGGTCTCCGCTGCAGCAGCATCTGCAGCAACAGCGCGGTCAGGTACAGCAATTACAGCAACAATTAAGCTGGATGCAGCAGCAGGCGCCGCTGGTGCGCCAGCTGAAACAGCAATCCGCATCCCCCAGGGAATACTCCGGCGATATCGCCAGTACGCTCAGCAACAGCAGCCAGGGCTATCAGATCGTGTTAAAGCGGATCCAGCCACAGGGCACCAACGCACTGGTTGAAATGGATACCACCAGCTTTGAACAATTGGTGAGCTGGCTGAATATGTTAGAACAGCAATATGGCATAACGCCGCAACAAATTGATCTGCAGCCGGCCGAAGTTCCCGGAAAAGCACAGGTCAGACGCTTGCTGCTGGGCCGGAATAAAGAATAATTCAATGACAATAAAGAACCTGAGCCCGCGGCTCACACTGCTTTTACTATTTCTGTTCTGTTACCTGCTGTTTTTGCTGGCAACCTTTCCGGCGGCACAATTGCTGCCTCGTCTGCCGCTGCCTGCCGGAATGCAACTGCACAATATCCGCGGGACCGTCTGGCAAGGGCAGATCGGCGAACTGCGCTGGCAAAAGCGCGCGTTACATGATGTACAGTGGGAAGTGTTATTCAGCCGGTTATGGCTGGGAATGCCGACGGTGAAACTGTCGCTGCAGGATCCGGAAATCGCGATAGCCAGCGCCACGGTCGGCTGGCGCGGTGACTGGAAAATTAACGATCTGACGCTCAAAACACCGGCCAGTGTACTGCAGCAACAGATCCCCTACCCGCTACCGGCAGAAGCGTCCGGAACATTACAGCTCAACATCAGCCATCTGAGTTTTAACAACAAACAATGTCTGGCGCTGGAAGGACAAGCCGAATGGCTGCAGGCACAGTTGCTGACGCCCGCTGGCGAGCTGGTGCTGGGCAATCCGCAGGCTGAGCTGAGCTGCCGGAATAATGAACTGGAGATCAACATCCGTCAGGATTCAGCCGCATTACGCAGTCAGGCACAGCTGCAGTTGAATATGCAAGGTCTGTATAAATTGCAGGCGACGCTCTACCCGGGAAATGAGTTGCCGGCCGATCTGCGGACATCGCTTAACTGGTTAGGAACCAGTGACAGTGAAGGTGCAATCCGGATCAAAAATGAGGGCCGCTGGAACGGCTATTAAAATTCCCGGACCAGATACATAAAAATTGTGGCTGGTCGCATTTAGCCGGAAATAAAACAGGTATCATTCAGCCTCAAACGATCACATAACTATTATAAAGAACAAAGAGCAAGGATGGTGTCGTTATCATGAATAGTGCCACCGCACAGATCCCGTTGCGTACGGCAACGCGGATCATGCTGTTTTACACAGTGTTGTCCGTAGCATGGTTTTATTTCTCCGGTTATAGCCTCTCCCCCTCTGCCACAAAGGGCGCTCCGCCCTTTGATAGTCTGACGTTCTGGGTCTCCCTGACTACCTTTATTACCGGTATCACCGTCGGTGTCTTCTTTCTGCTGGTTTGGCGGCAACACTATATGCAACACCGACAGGCACTATCGCGCCGTGTCGCGGAGAAGGATCGGCTCTTACACCATTTCTTTGATTTACCGCTGCTGGGGATGGCGATCACGACCAATGCGAACGGCAGTTGGTTACGCTTTAATGATCACCTCAGCACACTGTTTAACCTCTCCCGGGATGAATTAGCAGAGCTGAACCTGCTGGCCCTGACCCATCCGGATGATCGCCCGTATGATCGGCAGGAATGGATGCGGATGCAGGATGGTGAATCACAGGGCTATCGCCGGGAAAAACGTTTTGTCCGTCCGGATGGTTCCATGTTATTTGCGCTCGTTGATACCCGCTGTATCCGGCATCCGGATGGCAGTATTGATTGTATGATCAACGTGATTGAAGATATCTCCGCCCGCAAAAACAGCGAACTCCGGTTGATTCGTCAGAATAATCTCTATGACATGCTGTCACTGACTAATCAGGCCATTGTGCGCAGTCAGGATCGTCTGGTACTGCTGCAGAATATTTGCCGTATCGCTGTCCGGAATGGGGGCTTTGTCTTTGCCTGGGTCAGCGCAACGGAGCAGGAACACAGCTCCCATGTCGCCAGTTACGGTCATGATAATGGCTTTCTGCAATTCATCAGAGATTACCAGCAACAGCACCGGCTCAGCGCCGGTAGTCACGCTCCGGTTCTGATGCCCACAGATCGAGCGATTGCGGCTGAGTCGCATGTCATTCTGAATCATTTTCTGACCGACGAATCCGTACAACCATTTCATGAAGCCGCAACCCGGGCGGGTTTTCAGTCTGCCGGTTATTTTGTGATCCGGGAAAAAGGACAGGTGATCGGTGCACTGAATCTGTATGCCGATGAGCCGGATTTCTTCTCGCCGGAAGTGCGGGCCACACTGAATGATATGGTCATGGATGTGACTTATGCCCTGGATATGCTGCTACAGGCGAAGGAGCGCGCCAACGCTCTGATAGCATTACAGAATGCGGCGGAAGTGATCGATGCCAGCCCGACAATACTGTTCCGCTGGCAACCCAATTCCAGCTGGAAAATGGAATATGTCTCCAGCAACGTACAACGCTGGGGCTATCAGGCCGACGATTTTATTAACGGCAAGCTGACGATGAGTGATCTGCTGCATCCGGAAGATCTGCAGCGGGTCTGGGCTGAAGTCATACATCACATAGAAACCCGTCACAAAGAATACATTCTGGAATGTCGCGTCCGGACGGCGGCCGGTGAATATCTATGGGTAGAAAACCATGTCACCACTTCATTTGACCGGAAAGGTAAACCGCAACGTTTCACCGGTGTCATGACCGACATTACCCAGCAAAAAAACAACGAATTGCAACTGCGTCAGGCGGCGATTGTCTTCGAAAGTACCCGGGAAGGGATTGTCATCACCGATGCTGAGCGCAACATCATCAAAGTGAACCGGGCGTTGATCGACCTGTTTGGTTATCCGGAAAATGAATTACTGGGTCAGCGACCGCGGATTTTCCATTCTGGCAAACACGATGGTCACTTTTATCAGCAGATGCTGCAGGCACTGGATGAACACGGTTTCTGGCGCGGTGAAATGTGGAATCGCAGACAAAACGGCGAACTGCTGCCGATGATGACCAGCATCAATCCGGTTTGTGACAGTAATGGTGAAATCCTCTATTACATCAGTATTTATACCGATATCAGCCAGCTGAAAGACTCTGAGGCCAGACTGGAACATATGGCACTGCACGATCCGCTGACGGGTTTGCCAAACCGGGCCATGCTGGGTCAGAAATTAGATTCCGCACTGCAGCATGCCATGCTGAACAGTACCCGGGTGGCATTGCTGATGCTGGATCTCGATCACTTTAAAAATGTAAATGACAGTTTTGGTCACCACTTCGGCGATGAACTGCTGCATCAGGTGTCCGCCCGTCTGAAACAGCAGTTAAGGGAAAGCGATGTGGTCTGTCGCTTGGGTGGCGATGAATTTACCGTGCTGTTACAAAACAATCCGTCACCGGATGATGTCTCACTGCTGGCAGAAAGAATCATTCATGCTCTGCACCAGCCATTCTTATTATCTAATGCACGCGAAGTGATGATAGGTACCAGTATTGGTATCAGCCTGTATCCGGAACATGGCAGTACAGCTGAGGAACTGATGCAGCAAGCCGATACTGCGATGTACCGCGCCAAACACGATGGCCGTGATGGCTACCGGTATTTCTCGGAAGAGCTGTTTCTCAAAGCCAAAGCACGTCTGGAACTGGAGCAAAGGCTGCACCGTGCGATTACCGGGCAAGAATTTAAGGTGTTCTATCAGCCGCAGATTTCCATTAAGACCAATCAAATCATTGGCGCGGAAGCCCTGTTGCGCTGGGATGATCCGGAGTATGGCCTGATTCCGCCATCAGAATTCATTTCCGTAGCCGAAGAGACGGGTTTGATCCAGAACATTGGTGAGTGGGTACTTTATGAAACCTGCCGTCAGGGCCGTGACTGGCTCGATCAGCACCTTCCGCCGATTAATCTGGCGGTCAATTTATCGCCGTTACAACTGCATCATGGTGATGTCCGGCAGTTGATTGGTACGATCCTGCATAACTCGGGTTTCCCGGCTCATCATCTGGAACTGGAACTGACCGAAAGTGCACTGATGGAACAGCAGGAAGAAACAGTAAAAATACTGCAGGGCTTAAGGCAGCAAGGGATCCGCATCGCGATTGATGATTTTGGTACCGGTTATTCCTCACTGGCCTATCTGAAACAGTTTCCGCTAGATGTACTGAAAATCGACAAACGTTTTGTCGAGGATATTCCGCATGAACGCGATGATATGGAAATTGCAGCAACCATCGTGGCGATGGGGCATTCACTGCGGCTCACCGTGCTGGCAGAAGGGGTGGAAACGAAAGCTCAGCTGGAATTCCTTGAACAACAGGGATGCGATTATTATCAGGGCTATCTGTACAGTATGCCTTTACCGGCAGAGGAATTTGCGCAGTTACTGAGTCAGCAAAATCCGCCTGTTACGCAGGCTCATATCGGAAAACTCAGAGAGTCAGCACAAATAGCATGACCTGACGCATCAACACCGTCAGCGCTTCTTTATCCATGGTGGGGTTATGAACACTCTTCATCAGCAGGCCATCAAACATAGCCGCGATGAGATCAGTTTTAACCTGAACATCCACAGTGGATACCGCACAGCGCTGAGCCATTTCTTTGATTAACAAATCGCTCAGGCGCTGCCGGCCTATCTGATTCGATTTCTGCACGGTTGCTGCGATTTGCGGGTTACGGGCTGATTCCGCCATAATTTCCAGCATCAAGGCGGCACAATCCGGATTTGTATTCGCTTCCACACCACAAGTAACGCCATCTAACATGGATTGGAGAATGTCATCGGATGAGTAGAATATTTCTGTCCACTCCATCATTTCTTCCATATCGCGTTCTACAATCGCAGAGATGATGGCTTCTTTATTGTCGAAATAGTGATAAATATGACCCGGACTCATTCCCGCTGTTTTGGAGATCTGTGCCATACTGGCCCCATGAAAACCATGATTCCGAAAACAGACCGCCGCTGCATCTAACACCTGATTCCGGCGTTGTGCTGCACGATCTGATTCCGGAGAAGTCACTGTCATTTCGCTCATTGAACCACCCCAATAATTAGAGAAAGATATTTTACCTTTTCCCACGATTGATAAGGTAAAAATTCTAATCTAGAATGAGCGCTCTAAATAGAATGAACGTTCAATTTTTTGCATAACTTAACGTTTCGCTAATGAATTGGTCAAAGTTCTGTGACATTTTTTGATTTAAATAGCGCGCTATATTCAAATTGTTATTACAAATCTGAGGTTACCATGCTGCATCACTCCTGCTCGTTCCGTGTAACAATTCTTGCACTACTCACCACGACCCTGCTGTTGACTGGTTGCAATCCATCAGCAGAGAATAATCAGACGGCCATGGCAACCCAGGCACCTGAAGTCAATGTTATCGCTCTGCAACCCCGGGCACTGACGCTGCATACCGAGCTCCCCGGCCGGACAAGTGCCTATCGCGTTGCTGAAGTTCGTCCTCAGGTGGGTGGCATCGTGATCAAGCGTTTGTTCCGTGAAGGCAGCGATGTCAAAGCCGGTCAGACCTTATATCAGATCGATCCGGCAACTTATGAAGCCAGTCTGGCCAGTGCGAAAGCATCCTGGGAGCGCGCGAAGGCATCAGAAGCCATTGCTCGCCTGAAAGCTGAACGCTATCGCGATCTGAGCAAAACCAATGGCGTCAGCCGTCAGGAAAATGATGATGCTGAAGCCAGCTGGAAACAGGCTGTCGCGGATGTTGCCTCAGCCAAAGCCGCGCTTGATACCGCCCGAATCAATCTGGAATACACCAAGGTGAAAGCACCGATTTCCGGCCGCATCGGGAAATCAACTGTCACCGAAGGTGCGCTGGTCACCGCCCAGCAAACCACCGCATTAACGACCGTTCAGCAACTGGATCCGCTGTATGTGGATGTCAGTCAGTCCAGCAATGAATTACTGAAACTGAAAAAAGCGCTGGCAGAAGGTCAGCTGGAAAAAGCTGGTCCTCAGGAAGCAAAAGTTAAGTTATTGCTGGAAGACGGTTCTTATTACACCGAAAGTGGCAAATTACAGTTCTCTGACGTCACAGTGGATGAAGGGACTGGCAGTGTCACCGTGCGCGCTATTTTTGCCAACAGCGAGCTACAGTTACTGCCGGGCATGTTTGTCCGCGCTGAACTGACTGAAGCCACACTGAAAGATGCCTTATTGGTACCGCAACTGGCCGTCAGCCATGATCCTCGGGGTAAAGCGACTGTCTTAGTGGTTAATGCGCAGGATCAGGTTGAGCAGAAAGCATTTGAAACCGCCCGCAGTATCGAGAACAACTGGCTGGTTAAAGACGGGCTGAGTGCCGGCGACCGGATCATTGTGAATGGCGCCCAGAAAGTAAAAGCCGGAATGAAAGTCAGCGCTAAAAACGTTGATGTTGCCTCACTGACCGTAGCCAGCCCGGCCACCAAACAGTAATTATCCGCGGAGTCGTTATGTCCAGATTTTTTATTGATCGCCCGATTTTCGCCTGGGTAATCGCAATAGTGATCATGCTTGCCGGGGCACTGGCAATTAAGTCTTTACCCATAGAGCAATATCCGACGATTGCTCCACCATCCGTGCGTATCAGTACCAGCTACCCGGGAGCCTCAGCTCAGACTGTAGAAGACAGTGTGACCCAGGTACTGGAACAAAACATGACCGGTATTGATAACCTGCTGTATATGTCATCGCAAAGTGACTCCAGCGGCAATGTGACGGTCTCCTTAAGTTTTCTTGCCGGTACCAATGCCGATACAGCGCAGGTCCAGGTACAGAACAAGGTGCAGCAGGCGTTAAGCTCGCTGCCACAAACAGTACAGGATCAAGGGGTTCGCGTAGAAAAATCCACCGAATCATTTCTGATGGTTGCCGGTTTGATCTCTGAGAATGGTGAGATGGATCAGTCAGATATCAGTGACTATATGGTCACCAATATCAAAGAACCGCTCAGTCGTATCAAAGGTGTGGGTACCGTACAAATCTTTGGTTCGCAGTATGCGATGCGCGTCTGGCTGGATCCGAACAAACTCAACAGCTTCAATCTGACACCGGGCGATGTCACCAGCGCCATTACGTCGCAGAATACGCAGATCTCTGTCGGTCAGTTGGGTGCTACCCCTGCTGTTGCCGGACAACAGTTTAATGCCACCATCACCGGTCAGGGTCGTCTGACCAGCATGGATGAATTTAAAAACATCCTGCTGAAAGTGAATACCAATGGTTCACAGGTACGTCTGCGTGATGTTGCCCGGGTCGAGCTCGGTGCGGAAAGTTATAACGCCGTCAGCCGCTATAATGGTAAACCTGCATCGGGTATTGCTATCCGTTTGGCAAGTAATGCAAATGCGTTAGATACAGCCGAGCTGGTTAAAGCCAAGATGGCAGATTTATCAAAGTATTTCCCGACAGGTCTGAAAGTTGTTTATCCGTTTGATACTACGACTTTCGTTAAGATCTCTATCTCTGAAGTAGCACAAACGCTGGTTGAAGCCGTGATACTGGTGTTCTTCATCATGTATCTGTTCCTGCAAAACTTCAGGGCAACCCTGATCCCGACCATTGCCGTACCGGTGGTACTGCTGGGTACATTCGGCATCATGTCGGTATTCGGTTATACCATTAACACCCTGACCATGTTCGGGCTGGTACTGGCCATCGGCCTGCTAGTGGATGACGCGATCGTCGTTGTTGAAAACGTCGAACGTGTGATGTCCGAGGAAGGGCTGTCACCGCTGGAAGCTACCCGGAAATCCATGGATCAGATCACCGGCGCACTGATCGGTATCGCACTGGTGCTGTCCGCCGTATTTGTGCCGATGGCATTCTTCAGCGGCTCCACAGGGGCGATCTACCGTCAGTTCTCGCTGACGATCGTCTCGGCAATGGCGTTGTCTGTTGTTGTTGCCCTGATCCTGACCCCGGCGCTTTGTGCCACCATGCTGAAGCCGGTTCCAAAGGGGGATCATGGTATTCAGACCGGTTTCTTTGGCTGGTTTAACCACATGTTCGAACGCAACAGCCGTCGTTACCGCAATACGGTAGGCCGGATACTGCAACGCAGCGGACGTATGCTGGTGATTTATGTGGTTCTGTTGCTGGGACTGGTCTGGTTATTCACGCGCATGCCTACCTCCTTCCTGCCGGAAGAAGATCAGGGTATTGCGCTGACCATGGTGCAGCTGCCTACCGGTGCTACTCAGGAACGAACCCTGAAAGTACTGGATAAAGTATCTGATCACTTCACTACTGCTGAGAAAAAGAATGTTGAGTCGGTGTTTACCGTGGCTGGCTTCAGTTTCGCCGGTAGCGGACAGAACATGGGCCTGGCATTCGTTAAGCTGAAAGACTGGAGTGAACGTAAAGCCTCAGACGATGCGGCCAGTGCCATTATCGGCCGGGCAATGGGTGCGTTTTCGCAGATCAAAGATGCGTCGATCTTTGCTTTCAACATGTCGAGTATTCCGGCGTTAGGTAACTCCAGTGGTTTTGACCTGTATCTGCAGGATCGCGGCGGACTGGGTCATGAAAAACTGATCGAGGCACGTAACCAGTTACTGGGCATGGCAGCAAAAGAGCCGTCGCTGACCCGTGTCCGCCCAAATGGCATGGAAGATACACCGCAATACAACATCAATATCGACTATGAAAAAGCGATGGCGCTGGGTCTGACGGTCAGTGATATCAACAGTACGTTATCCACTGCCTGGGGTTCAAACTACGTGAACGACTTCATCGATCGGGGTCGTGTGAAAAAAGTGTATGTGCAGGCTGATGCGCCATTCCGCATGCAACCGGAACATCTGCAATTGTGGTATGTGCGTAATGCTCAGGAACAGATGGTACCCTTTTCAGCCTTTGCTGAAGGTAACTGGAGCTATGGTTCACCACGTCTGGAACGCTATAACGGTTCATCTGCAATAGATATAGTAGGTGAAGCTGCCGAAGGCTATACCACTGGTGAAGCTATGGCGACTATGACCAGATTAATCAGTCAGTTACCGGAAGGTATTGGCTTCGAGTGGACAGGCCTTTCTTATCAGGAACAGGAATCCGGTAGTCAGGCCCCTGCGCTGTATGCCATTTCACTGCTGGTGGTATTCCTGTGTCTGGCCGCGTTATATGAAAGCTGGACCATCCCGTTCTCGGTTATGCTGATTGTGCCATTGGGGGTCGTCGGTGCCCTGGCGGCAGCGACATTGCGCGGCTTATCGAACGATATCTTCTTCCAGGTCGGCTTGTTAACCACTATCGGACTGGCGGCGAAAAACGCCATCCTGATCGTAGAGTTTGCCAAAGAGCTGTTCGACAAAGGCATGGGTATCAAACAGGCCGTTATTGAAGCATCGCGTATGCGTCTGCGCCCGATCCTGATGACCTCGCTGGCCTTTATCCTCGGTGTATTCCCACTGGTGATTAGCTCCGGGGCTGGTGCCAGTGGTCGTCATGCTATCGGTACCGGTGTGACCGGCGGGATGATCGCAGCGACAGTTCTTGCTATCTTTTATGTACCGAGCTTCTTCGTACTGGTTATGAAGTACTTCAGTAAACATCGTCATTCGTTACGCGCACCGACTTCTGCGGAGAAACATCATGATTAAACGCCCTATCGCGTTCCTGGTTTCCCTGTTACTGGCAGGCTGTTCACTGGCACCGGACTATCAGCGTCCGGCCGCCCCTATCCCTGCCGGATACGATACTTCATCCGCCAGTACCATCGCGGCGGTAAAAGCAACCGACTGGCAGCAGGCATTTACCGATCCTGCATTGCAAAAGCTGATCGATACCGCATTACAGAACAACCGCGATCTACGGATCGCCATTCTGAATGTGGAAGCCTATCAGGCACAGTACCGCATCCAGCGTGCGGCCCAGTTACCAACGCTGACCGCATCCGGCTATCAGGCCAGACAGCGGATCCCAAGCACCTACAGCGGAACCGCTGATGCCATCAGTAACACCGATTCCGCGACTGTGGGCATCAGTGCCTATGAGCTGGATCTGTTCGGCCGGGTGCAAAGCCTGAAGGATCAGGCGCTGGAAAATTATCTGGCGCAGGAAGAAACTCAACGTAGCACACAGCTGAGTCTGATTGCCAACGTGGCGACCGCCTATATGACCCTGCTGGCGGATCAGGATCTGCTGCGGCTGGCCGAGCAGACAGCCAAAAGCTATGAACAGAGTTATCAGCTGATTGAGCAACGCTATCAGGCCGGTATCTCATCGTCGCTGGATGTCAGTCAGTCCCGCTCTAACTTAGAGAGTGTTCGTTCCAGTCTGGCACAGTACCGCCGTCAGGTCACACTGGATAAAAATGCACTGCGCCTGCTGATGGGAACTAATATTCCGGCTGGCTTATCTTCCGGCTTGCCGGAACAGGATCTGACATTACTGTCACCGCTCGGTGCCGATATACCGTCTACCCTGCTGACCCGTCGTCCTGATATTCTGGCGGCAGAACATTCACTAAAAGCGGCTAATGCCAATATTGGTGCAGCACGCGCGGCGTTCTTCCCGACTATCAGCCTGACCGCGAATGCCGGCAGCATGAGCTCCTCGCTGAACAAGCTGTTTGACGCGGGTTCAGGCACCTGGCTATTCCAGCCAAACATCAGTCTGCCAATCTTTGACTGGGGCAGCCGCGATGCACAACTGGATGTCGCCAAAGTGCAGGAAAAAATCGAAGTTGCGACCTATGAAAAAGCGATTCAGACCGCTTTCCAAGAGGTCTCAGATGGTTTAGCCGCGCAGGATGGCTACCGGGATCAACTCCAGGCACAGCAAGCGCTGGTGGATGCCAACAGAACCTATTATCAGCTGGCACAAAGCCGTTACGAGAAAGGGGTTGATAGCTATCTGACTCTGCTGGATGCCCAGCGCTCACTGTTCTCTGCGGAACAGGGGCTGGTCAGCACCCGTCTTGCACTGCTCAGCAACCGGGTCAGCCTGTTTAAAGCACTCGGTGGTGGCTGGCAGCAAAAGTAATGAATCGTCATCAACCAAGATGAGGGAACCAAACACAATCGTAACAGGTTAAGGATGGTTCTGACCCGGTCACGGGTTATTTTGGTCTTTTCCGGCATGGTTGCCGATCCGGCTTTATATCTTTGATATAAAGCCTTTTTTCTTTCCGGAACCCTCCGTCATCCCGCTACCATCTGCGCTGGTTTTTCCACCGGTAATGCACTTTACGTTTGCTTCTGTGCTAGTATTGCGCCGATTAACAGCCCCTCAGATAAGTCAGTTACGGTTGTATGAACAAAATTAGAAAACTCCTGTTCAGTAGCGGATTACTGCTGTTGCCTTCACTGGCTTACGCGGTTCCGGTCACTGAATTTGTCGATACCCTTTTTATTGGTGGCGGCGTCATGCTGTTTATCGCTGGCGTATTACTGTTGCTGGTACCCGGATTATTCAAGACCGGTGTATTCATCACGTTGCTGGCAGATATTTTATTCATGTTCCGCATGTTGTTTCCGGATGTGCTGGAACAGGATCTGGCTGCGCAATCAGACTGGCAACCGCTGATTGAATCGGCATCTACCGGCAGCAGCCGGTTTTATGCCGCGATCGGTGTTGCACTCATTGTCATTACTACACTGTCATTGCGCTGGTTACTGCATTCTTTTCTGGCAGCACCTTCTGCGGCACCGAAAAGCAGCAGCAGGACATCCCTAACTGCCCGCAAGAAAACGGTCAGCCAGAACCATCCGTCCAGACAAAAACCATCAGGCCGCACTAAATCACGTCTGAATCGGGATCGTGATGATTTCTCCGGCTACACAGAAGAGCCGCCAGCACCACAAGCGGAGCCGGTATCTCCGGTACATAATAAGCGGTTTCGTGTGCACGACTATCTGGAAAACCTGGAACAGCAACAGGCACAACCAGCACCAAGTCCGCAGGAAACAGAACCCGCTATTCACTTTGACCGCATCGAACGCTAAGGATGACCGGTAATCACATGGATGCGCATCAGAAACAATCGTTGCCAGCAGTTACACTGGCAGCGATCGGCGTGGTGTACGGCGATATCGGCACCAGCCCGTTGTATACCTTCAAAGAGTGCTTTTCGCCGCATATTGGTTTGCCGCCGACACAACAAGTGGTCTATGGATTCCTGTCACTGATCTTTTGGGCATTGATACTGGTGGTATCAGTGAAATATCTGGCATTTGTACTGCGTGCAGATAACCGTGGTGAAGGCGGCATTCTGACCCTGATGTCACTGGCCGGCCGTAACACATATGCCGGTACCACAACGGTGCTACTGGTACTGGGTTTGATCGGCGGCGGGTTCTTTTATGGTGAGGTGGTGATCACCCCTGCCATGTCGGTACTTTCGGCACTGGAAGGGTTAAGTGTTGCCACACCGGCACTGACCCCCTACATTCTGCCTGTCGCCATTGCAGTACTAACCGCACTGTTCGTGATCCAAAAACACGGTACTGGCAGTGTCGGTAAATTATTTGGTCCGGTGATGCTACTCTGGTTCTTTTCGCTCGGCACACTCGGCGCTATTAGTATCTTCAAAAACCCGCAGGTACTGGCAGCACTGAATCCACACTGGGCGATCCAGTTCTTCCTCACCTATAAAACCGTCGCGTTCTTCTCATTAGGTTCGGTCGTTCTGGCGATCACCGGGGTGGAGGCGCTGTACGCAGATATGGGACATTTCGGTAAATTCCCGATCCAGCTGGCGTGGTTTACCGTCGCCTTACCGGCGTTGCTGCTGAATTATTTTGGTCAGGGTGCCTTGATCCTGAGTAATCCGGAAGCGATTGCAAACCCGTTTTTCATGCTGGCACCGGAATGGCTGGTCTTCCCGATGGTTATTCTGTCGACAATGGCTACGGTGATTGCCTCGCAGGCAGTGATCTCCGGGGTCTTCTCTCTGACACGTCAGGCCGTTCGTCTGGGTTACTTACCGGGTATGAACATCCTGCATACTTCAGAAGTTGAAGCGGGGCAGATTTACATTCCGTTTGTAAACTGGATGCTCTACATCGCCGTTCTGATCGTTGTGGTCACATTCCGCGAATCCACCAATCTGGCTGCTGCCTATGGTATCGCCGTAACCGGCACCATGGTGATCACGACCATTCTTGCCTGTACCGTGGCGCACTATAACTGGGACTGGCCGAGACGGGTGGTTAAAATCATTCTTATCAGTCTGTTACTGATTGATGTTCCGCTATTTCTGGCTAACGTCGTCAAGTTCTTCGCCGGTGGCTGGCTACCCGTTATGTTAGGCGCCATCATGTTTATGGTGATGGCGACCTGGAAATGGGAACGCTTTCTGTTGCTGCGGCAACTCAGCCGCATGAGTATGCCGCTGGAAAGTTTTGTCGCTATGGTGGAAAAAGAGACACCCCAGAAAGTACCGGGCACAGCCATTTATCTGTCGCGAACCCAGCAGGGTATTCCGCATGCACTGTTGCATAATCTGAATCACAACCATGTGCTGCATGAACGGATCGTACTGATGACTTTCCGAACTCAGGACGTGCCATATGTGGATCCAGACCAGCATATCGAGATCAAATCATTGTCACCGAATGTATGGCGCATTTCAGCGACCTACGGTTTCCATGAAACACCCGATGTGTATGAGGTGTTCCGCCGTTGTGCAATGAAAGGCATGGCGTTTAACCTGAATACCACCTCGTTCTTCCTGTCACGCGAGACGTTGCTCCCGTCACATCGATCAATCCTGGCACGATTACGAGCCGCATTGTTCATCTGGCTAAGCAAAAACTCGCTGCGTACCAACGACTTTATCCATGTACCGGCCGATCGGGTGGTGGAAATGGGTGTACAGGTCGAAGTATAAGCTCACCTGTTGCACATGAGCCGGGGTTATTCCCCGGCTTTTTTGTCTGTTGGGTCTGCGAACAACAACAGGTATAATCTTTTTTTACTGTATAAAAACCCACCCCTGTTCACACCGGGTGAGGCATTATTTCTGGAGCTGTGATGGATATCTCCCACCTGCTGGATGGTCTGAACGATAAACAACGCGACGTCGTTGCAGCTCCGCTGCAAAACATGCTGGTACTGGCTGGTGCCGGTAGTGGCAAGACCCGGGTGCTGGTTCATCGCATTGCCTGGTTGTTACAGATCGAGCAGGTATCCCCGCACAGCATTCTGGCCGTAACCTTCACCAACAAAGCGGCCGCAGAGATGCGCGGACGTATTGAACGTCTGCTCGGAAACAGTCTCGGTTTTGGCCGCGGCGGCATGTGGATCGGCACCTTTCATGGTTTGGCTCATCGTCTGCTGCGGGCTCATCCGCTGGATGCCAATCTGCCGGAAGATTTTCAGATCATCGACAGCGATGATCAGTTGCGGCTGCTGAAACGCATTCTGCGGAACCTGAATCTGGACGAAAAGCAGTGGGTACCCCGCGCCGTTGCCGGTTATATCAACAGCAAAAAAGACGAAGGCTTACGTCCGCACCATATTGATGTTTATGATCCGGTGGGCCGCACCTACCAGAAAATTTATGCCACCTATCAGGAAACCTGTGATCGTGCCGGTTTAGTCGATTTTGCCGAACTGCTGCTGCGGGCCCATGAGTTATGGCTGCATAAACCCCATCTGCTGGAACACTATCAGCAACGCTTCCGCCATATTCTGGTGGATGAATTTCAGGATACTAACGGCATTCAATACGCCTGGATCCGCATGCTCGCCGGTGACAGCAGCAAGGTGATGATCGTCGGGGATGATGACCAGTCCATCTACGGCTGGCGTGGTGCCCGCGTGGAGAACATCCAGCGTTTCATGCAGGATTTTGACGACGTACAAACCATCCGTCTGGAACAGAATTACCGTTCCACCAGCACCATATTGAAAGCGGCTAACCAGCTTATTGCCAACAACTCAGCCCGGCTGGGTAAAGAACTCTGGACGGATGGTGTCGCTGGCGAATCAATTTCCGTCTATGCCGCCTTCAATGAAATTGATGAAGCCCGCTTTGTAGTCAGTCGCCTGAAAGCCTGGCGCGAACAGGGTAACAGCTTGCTGGACGCCGCCATTTTATACCGGAACAACGCCCAGTCGCGCATTCTGGAAGAGGCGCTGATGCAGGAACAGTTACCGTATCGTATCTACGGTGGTCTGCGCTTCTTCGAACGTCAGGAGATCAAAGATGCCATCGCTTACCTGCGTCTGCTCAGCAATCACAGTGACGATGCCTCCTTTGAACGCGTCGTTAACACCCCAACCCGCGGCATCGGCGATCGGACGCTGGGCCTTATCCGGGAAGCAGCTCGTGACCGGAGCCTGAACCTGTGGCAATCCGCCTGGCAGTTGTGTGAGCAGGGTGTGCTGGCTGGCCGGGCTGCCAATGCGGTGCGTAACTTTCTCGCGCTAATCAATCAGCTGGAAACCGATACGTCAGAATTACCGCTGCATGTGCAGGTCGATCGGGTGATCCGCCAGTCCGGTTTATGGACGCATTACGAAAACGAGAAAGGTGAAAAGGGTCAGTCACGTATCGAAAACCTGGAAGAACTGGTCAACGCCACCCGGTTATTTCGTCCGGCCGAAGAATATCTGGATATGAGCCCGCTGACCGCCTTTCTGGCACATGCCACGCTGGAGTCCGGCGATAAACAGGCGGATGAATTTGACGAAGCGGTACAGCTGATGACACTGCACAGCGCCAAAGGGCTCGAATTCCCGCTGGTCTTTATGGTGGGTGTTGAAGAAGGCATGTTCCCCAGCCAGCAGAGTTCGGAAGAACCGGGACGCCTCGAAGAAGAACGCCGTCTCTGCTATGTCGGCATGACCCGAGCGATGCAGAAGCTCTATCTGACGCATGCGGAAAGCCGCCGTCTGTACGGGAAAGAGAGTTACAACCGCCCCAGCCGCTTTCTGAAAGAGTTGCCCAGTGACTGTCTGGAAGAAATCCGGCTGCGGACACAGGTCGGCTGGAGTAACAGCGCTCAGTCGCAAAGCCGTTTTAGTCAGGAAAAGCTGCAGGACAGTTTCGCCAGTACCGGTTTTAAACTGGGTCAACGGGTGCTGCATCCGACCTTTGGTGAAGGTGTGGTGCTTAACTATGAAGGCGTCGGTGCACAAAGCCGGGTGCAGGTAAACTTTGCCACAGCTGGCAGCAAATGGCTGGTCGTTGCCTATGCCCGTCTGGAAGCTATTTAATGCATCATCCGGTCAGGCCCTTGATGGTCTGGCCGTTCATAACTGAATGAAATAAGTCATCGCTTCCGCAAGCTTATATCACTTTTCCTGCACAAAGGACGCGACTAACTCCATCCGGTTACACTACACTCTGCAGAGTTAACTTTTCATGCAGGGATGTGAATGATGATCGGATTACTGGTGGTACTCGGTGTTCTGTTACTGGCCGTGTTCTGGCTTGTCTCTATTTATAATCAGTTGGTTGCACTCAAAGGCCGCTATCAGAATGCGTTTGCTCAGATCGAAGTGCAGCTGAAACGCCGTTACGATTTAATCCCCAATCTGGTCGAAACCGCCAAAGGCTATTTGCAGCATGAGAGTAAAACGCTGACTGCCGTCACTGAAGCACGCAATGCTGCCTTAGCCGGACTGAAAGCCGCCACGGCAGCACCGGGTAATCCGGCGGCCATGCAACAGCTTGCCGCTGCCGAACACCAATTACATGGTGCATTGCAGGGGCTTAACATACAAATCGAAGCTTATCCTGATCTGAAAGCCAATGAGAATATGCTGCAGCTATCAGAAGAGCTGACAGCAACCGAAAACCGCGTCGCCTTTGCCCGTCAGGGATTTAATGATTGTGTCACGGCTTACAACATTTACCGCCAGCAGTTTCCGAACTCACTGATAGCCAATCGTTTCGGGCATACCAGTGATGCTTCATTGCTGGAGATAGAAAATCCGGAAGAATACCGTCAGACACCGAAAGTCAGCTTTTAGTACGGATAACTTATGGATTTTTATCAGTATCAGGATCAGGCGAAAAAAATCAGTGCCCGGCTGTTATTTCTGTTTTTCGCCGGCCTGATCAGTCTGTCGGCTGCACTGACATTTGCCGGATTACTGCTATGGAAACTGACCGATCAGGTCGTGTATATCAATACTGACAGTCAGTTCTGGCACTGGTATATCGTTGGTAACATTGCCATTTTTGCGGCTTTGGTTCTGATCACACTGCTGAAGTACTCCAGCCTGTGCAAAGGTGGCCGTGTCGTAGCCGAAGCATTAGGCGGCCGTTATGTGCATGTAAATACACAAGATCCCGGTGATACCCGGTTGCGCAATGTCGTGGAAGAAATGGCGCTGGCCTCGGGAACCCCGGTACCCAGTGTTTATGTGCTGGATAATGAGCCCGGTATCAACGCGTTTGCTGCCGGCATGAGCGTTAATGATGCCGTGATCGTAGTAACCCAAGGTGCGATCAGTTATCTCAGCCGCGATGAGTTACAGGCCGTTGTGGCGCATGAGTTCAGCCATATCCTGCACGGCGATATCCGGCTGAACCAGCAACTGGCGGCATTGATTGGCAGTCTGATGTTTCTGGGGGAATTAGGCCGCTGGCTGTCACAGGGTTCTGGCCGTCATCGTCACCGGATCAATACCTCTCAGGGAAAAAGCAGCTCTGCGCTGCCCTTTTTTGGCTTAACACTCATGCTGCTGGGCGCAGCCGGAACAGTATGGGGCCGGTTGATGAAGTCAGCCCTGAACCGGCAGCGGGAGTTTCTGGCCGATGCAGCTGCCGTACAGTTCACCCGTTATCCGGCGCCATTAGCCAGTGCACTGAAAAAAGTCGGCGGACACCGCTATGCCTCGCTGATTTTCCATCCGCAGGCAGAGACGTTCAGTCATCTGTTTTTCAGTCAGGGATTGACCCAGAACTTCCGTGGCTGGCTCGCCAGTCACCCGCCATTACAGGAGCGGATCCGGCGTCTGGATCCCGCCTGGGATGGTAAATATTATGCCAATCTGCAACCGATGGCCGATGAAGTACCGCCACCGTTACCTGCGTCTTTCGTTTCAGCCGTACAATTAAAAGCAACCGGTAATCAGGATCTGGCTGCCATGCTGCTGGCACAGAGTGCGCTGGCTACAACCCCGGTGGAAATGCCGAAACGTCCCAAACCGGAACAAACCGGGCTGCCGCTGACTACAGGTTCAGAACCCGTACTTTACGATACAACCGCGCCGGGTGAATGGTTACCACAGTTACCGGAACCACTGGTGCGTGCCGCCCGTTCACCGTTCGATGCCCGTCTGTTGCTGTATCGTCTGGTATTAGCGTCTGACCTGACAATCCGCTTAAAGCAGCGACACCTGCTCGGACAGGAAGAGTCTGCCGTTTTAGCACTGACACAATATCCCGTCCCCTGCGGTCTGCAACTGGCACTGGTGGAACTGGCGATCCCGGCGCTGAAAGAGCTGACGGCGGAACAATATCAGCAATTTCATGACATGCTCTGGCAGCTGATACAGGCAGATCAGCAAGTGTCATTACCGGAGTGGCTGTTGTACCGGATGCTGGTCCACCAGCTGCGTCCCCATTTCAGCGCTGAAGCACGACAAAACATCAACTATCGGGAAATTAACGAACTATCTTCAGCCATCACGGTATGGCTCAGTTATCTGACACATCTGAGCACTCATGACACACCGGCTGAACAGATTTTTGCTGCTTATGCCGCGCCATTAGCGATGACGGAACTAAGTCTGCAACCGATGCCATCGCTGGACACGCTGAGTGCCGCACTCGATCAGCTGCAACAAAGCAGCCCGGCGATCCGTTTTAAATTGCTGCAGACGATTATCGACGCGATAGAGCAGGATGGAAAAATTACCGAACAGGAAGCCGGAGTCTTTCAGATGCTGGCATACTGTCTGGATTGCCCGCTGCCACCACCGCAGGTCTGGAGCCAGAATAACAGCCCGAAAACCGGGTAGCTTGCCAGGTAAAATAAGCCTGGCAAGATATGCCCTGATGGCAGACGGTGGCTGTTAAACTTGCTCGATTGTAATATGCGCCAGTTTATCCAGCTGAGATAACGCGCCGCGCAGTTCTGAAATAGATTCAGGTTGTGATGACGCCAGACCAATAATCGCCGCATAACGCTGTTCACCGATACGCCAGACATGCAGATCACTGATCTGTAAGTCATGCCCGATGGCAGTTTCCAGAATCGCGGCCCGCATACTGTTCTGGTTATCTGCATCGATCAGAATCAGGGTACTTTCTTTCAGCAATCCCCAGGCCCAGACCAGGATAACGACACCACCAACGATCCCCATCAGCGGATCCAGCCAGGCCGCACCCCATAGCAAACCGCCTGCTAATGCAAAAATAGCCAGTACCGAGGTAGCGGCATCGGTGAGTACGTGGATATAGGCCGCTTTCTTATTCAAATCATGATGACCATGATCGTGGCTGTGGTCGTGGTCGTGGTCGTGGTCGTGGTCGTGGTCGTGGTCGTGGTCGTGGTCGTGGTCGTCAGCATGATGATCATCTGAATGATGATGTCCAAGCCCATGATGATGCTGATCACCCAGTAACCAGGCGCTGAACAGATTCACCGCTAACCCCAATACAGCAACCAGCATGGACTCCACATAGTTGATCTCACCCGGATTTGATAAGCGGGATACCGATTCCGCTATCATCGAAAAGGCGACCGCCGCCAGGATGAGCGCACTGGTATAAGCACCTAGTACTTCAATTTTCCAGGTACCAAATGCCAGCCGGTGATCACCGGCCCAACGTCGTGATAATGCATACGCCAGCAGTGAGATCCCCAAAGCCAGTGCATGCGTACTCATATGCCAGCCATCAGCCAACAGAGCCATCGAATGAAACAACCAGCCGGCGAAAATTTCAACGACCATCATGATAACCGTCAGGATCACAACCCAGCGGATACGCTGTTCAGCGCCCTGAACCGGACGCTGGAAAGCAGCCGCCTGACAACATTGCATCATTTCCCGTACGCTTGACATACAATCCTCACTGAATGAAATTGGTGCTGTTTAAGCAAAGATGAAATTGAGAGTTATTATTAAGTATATACTCCCCCCCAGTATAAACAAGGATCTTTAATGAGCCATACGCTGAAGCATAAGAAACCATTACTGAACCGGGTACGACGTCTTAAAGGACAATTAGAAGCACTGGAACGGGCTCTGGACGAGGAAACCGGCTGTTATCCGATCCTGCAACAGATCACCGCGATCCGGGGGGCAATCAATGGCCTGATGGCAACAGTGATTGAAGGACATATCCGCGAACACATGCAGCCGTTGCTGGAGCAGGATGAACCCCAGGCAACGGAAGAGTTAATAAAAGTGTTGCGTTCGTATCTTAAATAAAGTGGATATCACTACTAAAAAGCCAAAAAGTTGAACGAAATCGTTATTTTTTGCGCTTTTTAGTAGCAAAACAACGCAATGAATGGGATATTTCTCCGCCGCTCAGTGATCCGTGCAGAAAAAACTCGTTTTTCACCCAATTCGAGGCAGATGTCATCGCATCTGTTGTTTTACCGACAATTTATTCTGCTATCACCGGGCACAGGAGTTAATGATCAATACACACTAAGTGTCAGGGACTTTATATGAGCCAAACACCCCCATCTTTTATTCGACTACTCAATAATACCAGTCTGGTCAGCCAGATCCTGATCGGTATGATTGTCGGTATTTTACTCGCTACCCTGATACCCTCTGCGGCCCAGAGTGCCGGCCTGCTGGGTACACTGTTTGTGGGTGCACTGAAAGCGGTCGCCCCTGTATTGGTACTGTTGCTGGTTACCGATTCCATCGCCGGACATAAACAAGGACAGAAAACCAGTATCCGTCCTTTGCTTATTCTCTATCTTTTCGGTACTTTCTGCGCTGCAGTCGTTGCAGTAGTCGCTAGTTTTGCTTTCCCCTCAGTGTTACATCTGAGTGCCCAGAACGCGGATATTGTTCCTCCCGGCGGTATCGCTGAAGTGTTGAATACACTGTTATTCAATGTTGTTGCCAATCCGGTCAAAGCACTGCTGGAAGGTAACTACATCGGTATTCTGGCCTGGGCAATTGCACTGGGTCTGTCATTGCGGAAAGCCAGCGACACAACGAAAGCTGTAATTCATGATCTGTCACATGCCGTATCCGGTATTGTGAAAGGCGTGATCCGCTGTGCCCCACTCGGCATCATGGGTCTGGTCGCTTCTACTTTTGCCGAAACCGGCTTCAGCGCGTTGCTGAGTTATGCACAACTGCTGATAGTACTGATCGGCTGTATGCTGTTCGTTGCCTTTGTGGTAAATCCGCTGATTGTCTTCTGGAAAATCAAGCGTAACCCTTATCCATTGGTGCTGATGTGCCTGAAAGAGAGCGGTGTTACCGCGTTCTTCACCCGTAGCTCTGCAGCGAATATTCCGGTAAACATGGCGTTGTGTGAAAAACTGCGTCTGCCGGAAGAAACCTATGCCGTTTCAATTCCATTAGGCGCCACCATCAACATGGCGGGTGCTGCGATCACCATCACTGTGCTGAGTATGGCGGCAGTAAATACGCTGGGTATCAGTGTCGATCTCGCTACTGCGGTATTACTGAGTGTGGTTGCCACTATCAGTGCCTGTGGCGCCTCTGGTGTCGCCGGTGGTTCTCTGCTGTTGATCCCTCTGGCATGCAGCCTGTTCGGCATCAGTAATGATGTGGCAATGCAGGTGGTTGCTGTTGGTTTCATCATCGGCGTATTGCAGGATTCTGCAGAAACGGCACTGAACAGTTCGACTGATGTCCTGTTTACCGCGGCAGCCTGTATGGCAGAAGACGGCTCACTGAGCGAAGGTAATCTGCAGGAAGATGCAGATATCGTATAACACGTTCTGTTTCAGATAAAAAAGAAGGGCTATCTGTATATAAGATAGCCCTTTTTTATTGTGATTGATCAGCACGATTTTCTTGATACCCCCCTATATTTACTTCTTCTGATTAATGGAAACTTAATCCTCGCCTGTTACCGTAAACGACATCGGCTCAAAGGGCTAAATAAACTCTGCCATCGTTTAAGGAATTTACCGTGGGATTATCTTCAGAAAAAGTGAAAATATGGGACCCCTTCATACGAATATTTCACTGGACCGTCGTCACCCTGTTTTTCTGCAACTATCTGTTGTCAGACAAAGGCATGCCGTTTGAGCGGGGCGGCACACTGCATATCTACGCCGGTTACATTGTTATTGGTTTTGTCCTGGCTCGTCTGATCTGGGGTGTCATCGGTTCACACCATGCCCGCTTTAAGAACTTCATTCCAAAACCTGCCGAATTTATGGCTTACATGCGCGCCATGCTGCGCGGCGAACATACCAATTACGAAGGCCACAACCCTGCCGGGGCAGTAATGATTCTCTGTCTGTTAAGTGGTCTGCTACTCACCGGTCTGACTGGCTGGCTGGCAAGCCTTGCCGATGTATTTGATGGCTGGCAGGCTGGTATTGCCGCCGCAACCGACTTTATCGACTGGGGGGAAATGCATGAGTTCTTTGCCAACCTGACCATGCTGGGAGCCGGAATTCACATCACTGCCGTGCTGATCATCAGTCACCTGATGGGTGAGAATCTGGTACATGCCATGCTCAGTGGCTACAAGAAAAAATCCGGATAACCCCGGCAGAACTAGCAGGGGGAGAGAGAAAGCATCTGATCTCCCCTGTGATTCGCGCAAAATGCTGCACCCTGCCATAAAAGCTGCACATAAATAAAATCCCTTAAATAACAATGCATTACAACGAAAGACCTCATATCTTTCGACCAATCCCCTCTGCATTTCATCTCTCACCACGCCAGCCATCCAATAAATATCCTTATTTTTCAATTAATTAGACAAAGATAAAAGACTGGCACGATCACTGCGTTATATATGCCGTATGCCAATGCCGGCATACCACAATAACCAGATTAGGAGCACAAACATGCCAACTCCCGCGTATATGACTATCAATGGTGAAAAACAAGGTCTGATCACTGCCGGTACTTTTACCGAAGCCTCTGTCGGTAACATCTATCAGGAAGGTCATGAAGATGAAGTGATGGTTCAGGGTTTTGAACATCAGGTCGTTCTGCCACGTGATCCGCAATCAGGCCAGCCATCCGGTCAACGCGTTCATAAACCAGTAAAAATCACCAAAGTTTTCGATAAATGCTCCCCGTTGATTTACAACTCACTGACCTCCGGTGAGCGTCTGCCCAGCGTGAAAATCAAATGGTACCGGACTTCAGCGGCAGGTACTCAGGAGCATTACTTCACGACTGAACTGACTGATGCCATCGTGGTTGACGTGCAGGCCAGCATGCCAAACTGTCAGGATCCATCGCAGGCTCATTTCACTCACCTGGAAGACGTATTCATGACTTACCGGGCAATCAAATGGACACATGAAGTCTCTGGTACTTCTGGTTCTGATGACTGGCGTTCGCCAACTACAGCCTAATCGATCTATCGGGTGACATCAGCCACCCGCTTTCATACCGCATATCTCTGACAGGACATGCGGTTTGTTTTTTCCGGAGGGTATGGTGAATGTGGTTCTTTTCTGCCAATGAAGCGCAGTTTCTTTTTACTGTTGATGGCTGTCATGAAGAGTTAGGCGTATTACGTTTTTCCGGACAGGAAGCCCTCGGTTCTGACTACCTGTTTGAAATTGATGTCGTCTGCGATTCAGACTCGCTGGATCTCCTGGCATTACAGCATCAAACAGCGTGTCTTATCCTGCAGAACAATCCAACCCCACGTTATATTCATGGCATCGTGCTTTGTGCCGGGCATATCAAAACAGACTCCCGTCATCATCACTATCGCTTTCATCTCGTGCCACAAGCAAAGCTGCTTCAGTACAGAACCGATCAGCGTATCTTCCAGAACAAATCAGTGACCGGGATTATCCAGGCTGTCTGGCAACAAGCCGGGCTCAATCCCGCAGCCATCCGTTTTCAAACAACGCAGCAACACCCCCCGCTTGCCTACTGCGTGCAATATAGAGAAACCGACCTGAATTTTATCCAGCGGCTGTGTGAATTTCATAGCCTGTTTTACTACTTCGAACACACGGTCAACCAGCTCACCATGGTTTTTGTTGATGGTAAAGAAAACTGTCCGAAAACCGGAGCAGTCAGCTATCAGCCTGATTCAGGTCAGAATCCGGATAAACCTGCTATCAGCCAGCTGGACTGGCAATTTCAGGCAACGGAGGGATCCACGGAAATAAGAGAATATGACTTTACCCGCCCCTCTTTTTCCCTGACCGGAAAAACACAAACAGCACGGTGTGAATGGTACGAATATGGTACCCGGCAAGACTCTCAGCATCAGGCTGGCAAGCGGGCAGCATTATTTCTGAATCAACAACAAAATGAATGCCAGCGTGCCTATGCAACCGGCAATGTACGGAATATCACTCCGGGTTATTTTTTACCTGTGACGGAACACCCTCTGGCAACGCTCAATATCGACTGGCTGGTGGTTAGTATTCAGCATTCGGGAGAACAACCGCAGGTATTGAAGGAGTTAGCCAGTGGCAGTAGTAAGTATCAGAATAATCTGGTGTTACATCATAAAGATATCCCTTTCAGCCTGCCCCGGATTCATGCCAAACCACAAATCAGTGGCTACCAGACTGCATTAGTGACCGGGCCCGATGGGCAGGAAATTTGCACCGATGAATATGGCAGGATAAAAGTACAGTTTCACTGGGATAAAGACGCGACCGGGGATGCCAACTCCAGTTGCTGGCTGCGGGTAGCACAAGGTTGGGCAGGAGCCGCTTACGGACAGCACTTTCTGCCACGAGTCGGACAAGAAGTCATAGTGGCATTTCTGGAACACGATATTGATCGGCCTTATGTTACCGGCTACGTCTATAACGCAGCAAATACCTCGCCGGTGAAATATCCGGTAAATCATTCACAAAGTGGTATTCGAACCCTGTCCAGCCCGGGTGGCGGTGGTTTCAACGAACTGCGTTTTGAAGATAAAAAAGGCAAAGAGCAAATTGTGCTGCACGCGCAACGTAACTGGTATCGCAAAGTAAAACGCACCAGTCGTACTGAAATTGGCGGCAATGAACATCGGTGGATCGGCGGAAAAGATGTACAACATACTTCCGGTGAAGCACATCTGACTATAAATAAAAACCGCCTGACGGATATATCCGGCAATCAGGATCTACATGTATTACAGAATCAGCACCTGCATATCGACCATAAATGGCTGACAAAAATTGATCAGGAACTGCACGTTAAAGCCGGGCAAACTATGGTATTGGAAGCTGCAACCGCCATGAGCTTTGATGCAGGCGGCAGCACTTTGTTACTTGATGATGCCGGCATTAAACTGCAAGGAGCAAGCATCAGGATCAACAGTGGCGGTGCCATAGCACCAACACTATATCCTATATTACAAAAAATAACATTACCTGTAATATTAAGTTCCATTCAATTGCCAGCCATCAAAAAAATAACACCTCTCAGCAAAATTTATAATTCTAAGCAAGAACCTTCTATTATTTATGATGAGCAAGTTAAATTAATTGAAAAAAACTCAGGAGAACCGTTAAAAAATGTACCATACAAATTAATTAGGAAATCAAATAACGATCTATTAGCTCATGGACATACAGATGAAGGCGGATTAACAGAGCGTGTATTCTGTAAGAACCCAGATGATATAAAAATTCTGATTGGATAAGAAATGAACCTTTCATGCAAAGCAAATGAAACAAAAAACTCTTGCTATATAGCCAATATTGAGGCCAGGTTAATCTATTTTATCTTTTATTATATAAAAGATGGTGATGATAAAGCATTCGAAAGGGCCGGAACAACAAGACACAATCTAATAAAAGAAAAGACAAAAAAAGAAAATAACACTCTGATATTGTCATTTCCAATAAAAACTAGTACCGAATTCAAATCAGCATGGGATAAAATAAAAAACATGCAAAAAGAAAAATTATCCTTAATAAAGGAAGGACATATTTTCTCTCATGCAAGTAAAGGGGAAAGCGAAGATGGTTTGGAGTTTCTAGCATCAAATTCGGAGGATGGGACTATTAGCTATGATGAAATACTAAGTCTACCTAGGTTGTCATGGGCAAAAAACGCGACACTAACACTTTATGGTTGCAACTCAGGTATATCTGGCGAGGCCAGAGACTTATCCATTGCTGAATTATTCAGTGAATCACAAAAAACTATCGTTTGTGGCCAAAAAGGTTATGCTTATTTTTCAGAATCTGATATTGAATATAAAAAAATATCTACTACATCTAAAGAGGTCTATCTTTGGGCATATAAAAGAGGTCAAAATTCAGTTTTTGGTAATGGTTTTAAAATCAAACCACAAATAGTGAGACCATAAGACCATGAAGTTCATAACACTCCCAATTATAATTTTATTTTTTTTGTTTTTTATTGCATCCAAAGGAAATCACATAGGATTCAATATTTTTATTTTATTGTTCCCACTGTCACTAAACTTACTGGCAAGCATTATTTTAAAGAATAAAAAAGGGATTATTTTTTCTGTTTTATGTATTATTGCAATATTCGCCATGGATAAATTAGATTTCATTATAGAGTATGATGCTTGGATAAAAAGAGGAATGCCTGAACCAGGCTCATGGTAACGAGACGAAAATAAAAAGCGAGCTACATAAGCTCGCTTGGGTAATCACAAAGCAATATTAGCCGGCAGAAGCAGCATCAACCACTGCATAGCTCTTCATTACGTCACCATCAAACTTCAACTCAACTACTTTTTCAACTTTAGATGTATCGTTCCCGAAAGCTTTAGCAATGCCAGTGATTGTGCTTAATTTATTATTTACACTGTCCATGTCGTAGGTCCAGACATCCAGCGAGTTATCAGTAGCAGTAGCTTTGGGCTCACCCAGATTTTCTTTTACCTGTGCTTTAGTAGTCACATTTTCCTGAAATTTGGTTTTCAGCAATGCAGTAATCGCCTGATCAGCAGATACACCGGTTTCTTTAGATGAGGCCACTGCCGTCGCCGTTTCAGCCACGGCATCCAGCAATCCCGCATTTGCCACACCAGACATAACCAACAAAGCCCCAGCAACAATAATTTTTTTCATCGATTTTTTTCCAGTTAAATTATCCAGGCTCAGAGAAAAGCCGCGGCGAATGTATAAAATCCAATCATATTGGTCAACTGACTATATTGACACTACCAGGCCAGGAGTTTCTGATGAATAAAACAAAACTACTAGTTCCTTTACCTTGGTTAACACTGGATATGGCCGGGATTTTATTGGTCATGTGGGGAGGGCTGGAATATTTCGGCTGGCTGCACTGGTGGCCGGAAACGTGGCACTACCCTTACTACGAATTGCTGCTGATGATGGTTGGTTTCTTCATGATGGTACCCTATCAGGTGATGTTATTAATGGCAGTGATGCGCAAGATACAGGAAGTGAAAAAAGCACAGCAATGAGAGATCTGCACTCCATGTCAGCACCGTTAGTTAAACAGTCTGAAATCGGGCAGGAAAAGTACCGGTTCACCGTACCGCAGCTGTCCCAACGTTGGGGCTATGCAGCAGTCTGTGATAACATAGCCTATAAATCATTTTTTAGTCAGGACTGCGACTTTGGATACACCGCTGCTGAATTTTCGTAAGGTGCATTTTGTTACCAGTGCACCGGACATTCGTCATCTGCCCAATGACGGTGGCATTGAGATCGCCTTTGCCGGTCGTTCCAACGCAGGTAAATCGTCTGCACTGAATGCACTGACACAACAGCGACAACTGGCCCGTACCAGTAAAACCCCTGGCCGGACTCAGTTAATCAACTTGTTTGAACTGGAACCGGGTAAACGTCTGGTCGACTTGCCGGGTTACGGCTATGCACAAGTGCCGATCGAGATGAAACTGAAATGGCAAGCGGCCTTATCGGAATATCTGCAGAAACGTGAATCGCTGAAGGCCTTAGTATTGCTGATGGATATTCGTCATCCACTCAAGGATCTTGATCTGCAGATGCTGGAATGGGCATCAAACAGCGATCTGAACATACTGGTGCTGTTGACCAAAGCAGACAAGCTGAACCCGGGGCCACGGAAAACTGTCGTCCAGCAAGTGCGCAAAGCTACAATGGTTTTTGGCGACTCAGTACGTGTTGAAGCTTTCTCTTCACTGAAAGGTACCGGTGTTGATGAAGTCACCCGTATTCTTTCTGATTGGTATCAGCCCGAAGATACGCCAGATGAAATAAGCGAAGCAGAATAATCAAACGCCGATGGCTTTCGCTATCGGCGTTTTTGTTTGCAGATCAGTGTGCCTGATCCCAGTTATCACCTACACCAATCCCAACGTCCAATGGTACTTTCAGGCTGGCAGCATCCATCATATATTGCCGGATCACCGGTACATAAGCGTCCAGCTTATCCTCGCGAACTTCAAACACCAATTCATCGTGTACCTGCATCACCATACGGATCGTGCCGTTATCACAGGTTTTGATCCAATCCGCGAGTTTGATCATGGCGCGCTTGATGATATCGGCTGCAGTTCCCTGCATCGGCGCATTGATTGCCGCACGCTCAGCTGCCTTACGCAACCCCATATTTTTCGCTTTAATATCAGGCAGATAAAGCCGACGACCGAACAGTGTTTCCACATAACCCGCCTGTTCTGCTTGCTCACGGGTTCTTTCCATATAAGTCAGCACACCAGGATAACGCTCAAAATAGCGATCCATATAACGCTGCGCTTCACCACGGGGAATACCTAACTGCTTCGCCAGGCCAAACGCACTCATCCCGTAGATCAAACCAAAGTTGATTGCCTTAGCATTCCGGCGCTGCTCACTGGTTACGGCTTCCGGCGTAATATTCATGATTTCGGCAGCTGTTGCCCGGTGAATATCCTGACCATGCGCGAAGGCCTGCAATAAGCCATCATCTTCTGACAGGTGTGCCATGATCCGCAACTCAATCTGCGAGTAGTCAGCCGCTACGATTTTGTAACCGTGATCAGCAACAAAAGCTTGCCGGATCCGACGCCCCTCTTCAGTTCGTACCGGAATATTCTGCAAGTTAGGATCAGAAGAAGATAAGCGCCCCGTGGCCGTAACCGCCTGATGGTAAGAGGTATGCACCCGCCCGGTCGAAGGAGCAATCATCAGCGGTAATTTGTCGGTATAAGTCGATTTCAGTTTGGATAAACTACGGTGTTCCAGCAATAATTTGGGCAGCGGATAGTCATAAGCCAGCTCCTGCAATACTTCCTCGGCTGTTGATGGCGCACCTTTTGGCGTCTTTTTGATCACCGGCAACTGCAGTTTTTCGAATAACACTTCACCGAGCTGTTTCGGGGAACCCAGATTAAATGGACCACCGGCAATTTCATGCGCTTGTGATTCCAGTTCCGCCAGACGCACTTCAATTTGCTGACTCTGATTTTGCAGCAGGAACGGATCGATGAGTGCACCGGTACGTTCCATATCCGACAACACTTCGGCCAGCGGTAATTCCATCTCCAGCAACAATGATTTTAGCGCTGGTTCTTTTTCTACCTGAGGCCAGAGTGTCTGATGTAATCGCAGAGTAATATCCGCATCTTCTGCTGCATAGAATGCCGCCTTTTCCAGCTCAACCTGATTAAAAGTCAGCTGTTTCACCCCTTTCCCGGCGACATCTTCAAACGTCTGAGTGGTGTAATTAAGATATTTCTTCGCCAGATCATCCATGTTATGCCGGGAAGCCGTAGAGTTCAGTACATACGATTCCAGCATGGTATCAAATGCAATGCCCTGCAGATGGATACCATGATTGCGCAGGACATTGCGATCAAACTTCAGATGCTGTCCAACTTTCAGACGGGTTGGATCTTCCAGTAATGGCTTTAGTTTTGCCAGTGTCTGCTCTCGATCCAGTTGTTCTGGTGCACCCAAATAATCATGCGCCAGCGGCAAATATGCCGCATCACCGGGTGCAACGGCAAACGACAAACCAACCACTTGTGCCTGAATATAATCCAGTGAGTTAGTTTCGGTATCAAAAGAAAATAATTCCGCTTGCTGTAATTTCTCAAACCAGCGCGTCAGATCCGCATCTGTCAGAATCGTATCGTAATGTGCAGTCACATCCGATGGCGTGACTATCTCAGCATCAGCCTCGCTGGCGCTTTCCAGTTCCTGCACCAGATTCTTGAATTCAAACTGACGATAGAGTGCCAACAACACATCTTTCTGCAATTCATGGCGTCGCAACTCAGCCAGGGAAACCGGTAATTCCACATCAGTCTTGATCGTCGCCAACTGCTGCGACAGACGAACCATCGCTTCCTGCTCTTTAAATTTAGCGGCAAATGTTTTGGCGCCACGGAAACTGAGCTCCGCTACCCGTTCCGGATGAGCGGCAATGGTGTCAATACTGCCAACGCCCTGCAGAACAGCAACCGCAGTCTTGTCACCAACACCAGCCATACCTGGAATGTTGTCCGAGCTGTCACCCATCAGCGCCAGATAGTCCACGATCAATTCTGGCGGCACACCAAACTTATCAATAACACCCTGACGATCCGTCAGTTGATCCTTCATTGTATCCATCAGCGTGACATGTTCTGACACCAGTTGTGCCATGTCCTTATCACCCGTACTGATCAACGTATCAATTTGCGATTCGGTCGCCTGTCGGGCCAGCGTCCCAATCACGTCATCCGCCTCAACCCCGTCAATTACCAGCAATGGTAATCCCATCGCACCAATAATCTGATGAATGGGCTCGATCTGACTGCGCAAATCATCAGGCATCGGGGGACGGTGGGATTTATATTCTGCATACAGATCGTTACGGAAGCTCTTTCCTTTAGCATCAAAGACCACCGCCACGACTGAATCCGGATACTGTTTCAGCAGGCTGCGCAGCATATTCGTTACTACACGAATAGCCCCCGTCGGTTCACCGTTTGACGTACGTAAATCAGCTTGCTGCGAGGCAAAAAAAGCCCGGTAAAGATAAGAAGAACCATCAACCAGAATCAAAGGAGGCGTCTGTGTCATTGTATTTCGATCTATGAAAGGGAATCGTACTAGCATGCCACAGCTGACTATTCAGCTCCATGACAGGAATCTGTGGATAACTAAATTAATTTGTGGATAAGTTTGTTGAAGAAATTGGCAGAACCTGTTAAACAATATGTAAAACTTTTAAATTCAAATTTAAAATTCAATATTTTCAATGAGTTACAAAAAACAGAATGAAGAATTAACAAGAAACATGATTTATGTCAATGTGGAAAAAAGATTGGCTTTTGGAAAAAAATCATAAAATTGATGCCAAAAATGCTTGATCTTTGGCATCAATTGATTCAGATGGTCTGCCAGTTGGCATTATCCTGTCCCAGCAATTTCCGGGTTAAGTGACGTAATAACACACCATACGCAGGAACAAACAAACCGATACTAATAATCAACTTCACCGCATAATCCACAGCGGCGATTTCCACCCAATGTTCCGCCATAAACGGATCCGGGCTCTGATAAAAGGCAATACCAAAAAACGCAACGGTATCCAGCAAATTGCCAATGATGGTTGAAGCCAGCGGCGCAGCCCACCACTGCGGTAATTGCCGTAGTCTGCTGAATACCGAGATATCCAGGATCTGTCCCAGCAGATAAGCCATAAAACTGGCGCACGCAATTCGGGCCACAAACAAATTAAACTGCGTTATCTGCGCCAATCCCAGAAAGTCACCGGCATTAAACAGCACTGATAACAAATATGAGATCACAAGTGCCGGTAACATGGCATACAGAATGATGCGGCGGGCCAGCAATGAACCAAAAATACGAACCGTTAAATCAGTTGCCAAAAAGATGAATGGGAAACTAAACGCGCCCCAAGTGGTGTGTACACCAGCAATTTCTATTGGTAACTGCACCAGATAATTACTGGATGCGATGATCAGAATATGAAACAAAGACAAACGCCACAGCGCTTGCCGTGACTGATGTTCGGTAAACAGCATAGTATTTCCTTTTTGGATAACGAATGGGGTGAGGGAACCCATGAGTGCTCGTACTTTAACCAACCATTTTGCACATAAAATGGCGGTTGACTATAGCGAGGCGCGCGATTATACCGATAAAAATGGCAGAAACAAGTTCGGCATCAAACTAATAATAAAATCTCATGCTCTTACTTGCAGAACCTTCCAAGCCGTACCATGCTTAGGTTAAGCGAGCAACAAGCTTTTCGGGCGTCAGGATTCCACTTCGCACCCGAAGGATGACGAAGTGAATCGTTCACGACGTTCCGGCTTGTTGGCCGACTGGGTGATTGTTTTTTGTTCTGTCGCAAACGATCCGGTGAGCAGGCTTATAGCCAGACCCGATCAGGACACATGATGATGCCATGCGCAGCTGCAAAAACAATCAGAAGGACCATCTGGGAGCGCTTTGCAAAGTTGGCTGTCGGGAAATACCGGATAGCATCGCAACTAGTAAAGACGGCTCTTCCTAAACTAAGGAGGCAGCACCCTGATAATTCTTTTAAAAGTAATCCAGTGTTAATTATTAGCTAGTTTGAGTGTTTTGTTAGTTAGTTAGTTAGTTAGTTAGTTAGTTAGTTAGTTAGTTAGTTAGTTAGTTAGTTAGTTAGTTAGTTAGTTAGTTAGTTAGTTAGTTAGTTAGTTAGTTAGTTAGTTAGTTAGTTAGTTAGTTAGTTAGCAAGTAAAACCGTTTTGTTGGGGCCCATCCACCGGGCCCCTTTTAATATCTGCAATTTTTTTCTTTTTTCCTGTAAACATCTCATGCCACTCGACCTACCAATCCCGTAACACAATAATGAATCGCTTCTGAAGTCTGGTTAAAATTACGTTACACTGCAGATGTTATTGGCATAAGGAATCGTTGCACATGGCGGACAACACTCATTTCGGCTTCAAGACCGTTGCTGAAACTGAAAAAGAGCATCTGGTGGCAGATGTATTTCATTCGGTTGCAGATAAATATGACCTGATGAATGACTTGATGTCGTTTGGTATTCATCGTCTGTGGAAACGTTTCACCATTGATTGCGCCGGCGTTCGTCCGGGCCAGAAAATATTGGATCTTGCGGGTGGTACCGGCGATCTGACCGCCAAATTCTCACGCTTAGTCGGCGAAAGCGGTGAGGTCATACTGGCTGACATCAACGACTCCATGCTGAAAGTCGGTCGCGAAAAACTGCGCAATAAAGGTCTGGTTAACAATATCCGCTATGTTCAGGCAAATGCTGAGAATTTGCCCTTCCCGGATAATTACTTCGATCTGATAACCATCGGTTTTGGTCTGCGTAATGTGACGCATAAAGATCAGGCATTAGCTTCCATGTACCGGGCCCTTAAACCAGGCGGACGCTTACTGGTACTTGAATTCTCCAAACCGACTAACGCAGTGATGTCAAAACTGTATGACTTCTACTCTTTCAAGGTATTGCCGAAAATGGGGCAATTAGTGGCGAAAGACAGTGACAGTTACCAATATCTGGCGGAATCCATCCGCATGCATCCGGATCAGGAAACACTGAAAGCGATGATGGAATCTGTTGGTTTTGAACAAGTTACATATCATAACCTGACCCAGGGTGTCGTTGCCCTACATCGTGGCTTCAAATTCTGAACATAAAATAACGGGAATAACGGCATGACTCTGTCCCCCCTGAGTGTCGCATTGGCTGCACTGCTGGAAACAGGATTAAACCAGTTATTATCTCTTGATCCCCAGTCAAGAGAACGCAGTAAAACCCTGTATGGCAAAGTGTTAAAACTGGAATTACAGAGACTGCCTGCAATCTGGTTAATTTTCTCGCCACAACAGGTGGATGTATTAACTTGTTATGAGCATCCGGCTCATGCCAGCCTCAGCCTTAAATGGCAAGGATTACAGGTCTTGCGACAGCCGGAGAAGCTGAGCCGTTATATCCGTGAAGAACGGATCGATCTGCAGGGCGATCCTGTCCTGTTTCATGCCTTTAGTCATTTATTCAGCGAATTAGATATCGATTGGGAAGAACAACTTTCAGCCTGCACCGGTGACGTATTGGCACACTGGATATGCCGGGGAATAAACAGAATACAGCAGAGTGCATCCGTACAATTGCTGTCAGCAAAGCAAGAGTTGCGCGAAGCTATTACCGAAGAATGGCAGCTTGCTCCCGGCACTCTACAACTTGCCGCTTTTTGTGATGATGTCTCAGATCTGGAACGGGATAGCGAACGGTTGTTGCAACGGGCAGAACAATTTTTCAAGCGGAGTCAGCAATGATATTGCGCGAATGGCGACGCTTTTACACCATCGGTAGTGTCTTATTACGACATGGCCTGGATGAATTGATCCCCCGCCACTGGCAACCCTGGCCGGTACGTCTGTTCCGACGCTCTCTGTTCTGGCTACGCAATCGTTATCCGGAGCAATCACGGGGAGCGAGATTACGTCATGCGTTTGAAGGCTTAGGACCGGTTTTCATTAAATTCGGGCAAATGCTTTCAACCCGACGCGACTTGCTTCCTCCTGATTTGGCTGAAGAATTAGCGATGTTACAGGATCGGGTCCCTTCTTTTGATGGGCAACTGGCACGGGAGCAAATTGAGCAGGCATTAGGCCAACCAATTGAAGCGCTTTTTGCCGATTTTGATCAACAACCTCTGGCATCCGCGTCGGTGGCTCAGGTGCATACTGCCCGTCTGAAAGAAAATAATGCCGAAATAGTCATTAAGGTGATCCGCCCGGATATTAAACCGGTGATTAATGATGACATCCGGCTGATGCGGCTGTGCGCAAAAATCGTCGCTTTCCTCATACCAAACAACCGGTTACGTCCTGTAGAGGTAATAGAGGAATATCGTCGGACGCTACTGGATGAACTCAATCTGATGAGTGAAGCAGCGAATGCAATTCAGTTGCGCCGGAACTTTGAAAACTCATCCCATTTGTATGTCCCACTGGTGTACTCTGATTATTGCCGGGAGAGTGTACTGGTCATGGAACGGATCTACGGTATCCCGGTTTCTGATCGTGCAGCGCTCGAAGCCAATGGCACCGACCTGAAATTACTGGCTGAACGCGGAGTTGAAGTCTTCTTCACCCAGGTCTTCCGCGACAGTTTTTTCCATGCAGATATGCACCCCGGCAACGTCTTTGTTTCTTATGAACACCCGCACGATCCACAATGGATCGGCATTGACTGTGGGATTGTCGGTACGCTGAATCGACAGGATAAACGTTATCTGGCAGAAAACTTTCTGGCGTTCTTTAACCGCGATTACCGGAAAGTGGCTGAGCTGCATGTGCAATCAGGCTGGGTACCACCAGATACCAAAGTGGAAGAATTTGAGTCTGCATTGCGCACAGTGCTTGAGCCTATTTTCGCCAAACCGCTGGCCGAAATATCGTTCGGGCAGGTATTACTGAATCTATTTAATACCGCCCGCCGTTTTAATATGCATGTACAACCCCAATTGGTTCTGTTGCAGAAAACGCTGCTTTATATCGAAGGGCTGGGCCGGCACCTTTATCCACAACTGGATCTGTGGCAAACCGCAAAGCCGTTTCTGGAACACTGGATGCGACAGCAGATCGGACCTAAGGCTGCATGGCGTGCAATCAAAGAGAAAGCGCCATTCTGGGCCGAAAAATTACCCGATATGCCCGATCTGATTTACGATACTCTGACACAGGTTCAGCATCAGCAGCATATGGTGAAGGGACTTTATCAGCAATATCATCAGCAACACCGCCGCCATGCACAAGCCCGTTTTCTGTTGGGTGCCGGAGCAACTCTGCTGCTCGGTAGTATCCTTCTGCTACCAACGCATGAACAGCTGGCATCGGCTGGCCTGACTATCAGTATTATTTGCTGGCTCAACGGCTGGTGGAAAATATCCCGCCGTTAACCTATCAGCTACAGGAGCATTCATGCCGCAATTTGTATCCTCACCATTTCCGCTTCGCCGTTTGCGCAGAGTCCGTAAACATGAATTCAGCCGCCGTCTGGTACGTGAGAATCAGCTGAGTGTTGATGATCTGATTTATCCGATGTTTGTTTTAGATGGCGAGAGTCGTCGTGAAACGATTACCAGCATGCCGGGAATTGAACGCTTATCACTGGATCTGTTATTACAGGAAGCTGAAGAGTTGGTACGGTTAGGTATCCCAGCCATCGCCCTGTTTCCGGTTATACCCGCAGAACAAAAAAGTTTGCTGGCAGAGGAAGCCTATAACGATGACGGACTGGTCCCCTGTGTTGTGCGCGCACTAAAAGAACGCTTTCCAGAGTTAGGCGTAATCACCGATGTGGCACTTGATCCTTATACGACTCACGGACAGGATGGCATCATTGACGATCATGGGTATGTACTGAATGACATTACCAGCGATATTCTTGTCCGGCAGGCGCTTTGTCATGCGAAAGCCGGAGCAGATATCGTTGCGCCATCCGACATGATGGATGGCCGTATTGCTGCAATCAGACGCTCACTCGAACAACATAATCTGGTCAACACACAGATCATGGCCTACTCCGCTAAATATGCATCCAATTACTACGGACCATTCCGGGATGCTGTCGGCTCTTCGGCTAATCTTGGTAAAGGTAATAAAAATACCTATCAGATGGATCCGGCTAACAGCAATGAAGCCCTACAGGAAGTTGGTCTGGATATACAGGAAGGTGCCGATATGGTGATGGTGAAACCAGGTATGCCTTATCTCGATATCATTCACCGGGTCAAACATCAATATGGTGTACCAACCTTTGCCTACCAGGTTAGTGGGGAATATGCCATGCATATGGCAGCTATCCAAAATGGCTGGTTAAAAGAACGCGAGTGCATCATGGAGTCCCTGCTTTGCTTTAAACGGGCCGGAGCAGATGGCATTCTGACTTATTTTGCTAAACAGGTTGCTTACTGGTTACAGAATAAGTAATACGACAATAAAGCCCCCTCTCGGGGCTTTATTGGTTTATTTTTTAGCCGAATCAACCGCAGTTGATACAACAGGCTTAAGCTGTAACTGACGTTCACGTAGTTGCTGCATCATCTTCTGACGAGCCTCAATACGTGCCGACTTTAATTCATCCTGAGTAACTTCACTATCCCCGTCTTTATCAAAAGCAGAAAATTGCATCTTACTCATACGCTGCTTAATCTGCCGGATCATGCGCTCTTCCTGCAATTGTTTAAATGCAGCAAATTCTTTCTGATCCAACTTACCATCCTGATCTTTATCAGCTTTGGTAAATAAATTATCGGCTTGTACCGGAACAGATTTGGTCTGTGTAACTTCTGTAGCATAAACAGGTGCACACAAAAAAGTTACCAATAACGCAGCTCCCATCACTTTCATTTTTATTTCTCCGGTTATTCGAGCACAGATAAACTAACGAAGAAATCACGTAAATCTATGTCTGAAATAACTTTATTTGCGACAAAATGTGACAGTAACCGCAAAAAAATAAGCCAGCAAAGCTGGCTTACCGGGTAGTCATATACTCAAGGACGGATCTCTATCGGCGTCCCCGGCGATACAGATTCCCAGAGTTCGTCCATATCCGCATTAATCAGTGCAATGCAGCCATTTGTCCAGTTAGAGCGCTGTAAGGTTTCATCACTCATCACCGAGCCTTTACGCTGACCATGCAATAAAATCTGCCCGCCTGGCTCAACACCCAAGTGCTGAGCCCGCTTCATATCGTTCAAACTCGGATAAGATATATGAAATGCTTTATAGTAATTGGAATCCATCTTTCTGTAGTCTAATAAATAACGGCCTTCAGGCGTTTTATTATCACCTTCGCGAATTTTTGGCCCCCGAGGATTAGGGCCTAATGCCACCCAATAGCGCTTTAATGGGACCCCTTTTGAATACAAGGTCAGGCTATACTGTGACTTTTTTACAACAACCAGATCTGCTTTCGGCATTATTGTTGCGTTAACCGAGAAACCTAACAGCAACCCTGAAATCAAAATAGCGAACTTCATGCTTCCGTAACCTTGTCAGTCCATCTTTATCAATTAAAACTATCAACATCTGATCATAGCCATTACTGCGATCAACTCAATGCAATAGTGCAATTTTTAGCGAAGAGTCTGGTACCGGATCGAATACACATAATGTATCTTCTGGATTCCGGACAGCAAAAAGCCCTGAGCATGGCTCAGGGCTTTTGTGTTATTGGCGGAGTGGACGGGACTCGAACCCGCGACCCCCGGCGTGACAGGCCGGTATTCTAACCGACTGAACTACCACTCCGCACTTTTCGTCTATGCTCGCTTAACCGTTGTCACCCGGCCAAGGTCTTCACATTAATTTGGTGCCTGGCAGTGTCCTACTCTCACATGGCGAATGCCACACTACCATCGGCGCTACAACGTTTCACTTCTGTGTTCGGCATGGGTACAGGTGGTTCCATCGCGCTATTGCCGCCAGGCATATTCGGGTCCCTTATCACTAACTCATTGGGTCTCGTTAGCAATAAGTCTTGGAAAGCTGTGACCTCGCGGTCTTTATTTCGTTCATCAATCAAACAAGCGCTTCAAAACTACTTGGGTGTTGTATGGTTAAGCCTCTCGGGTCATTAGTATGGGTTAGCTCAATGTATCACTACACTTACACACCCCACCTATCAACGTCGTAGTCTTCAACGGCCCTTCAGAGGACTTATAGTCCTAGGGATGACTCATCTCGTGGCAAGTTTCCCGCTTAGATGCTTTCAGCGGTTATCTTTTCCGAACTTAGCTACCGGGCAGTGCCATTGGCATGACAACCCGAACACCAGCGGTTCGTTCACTCCGGTCCTCTCGTACTAGGAGCAACCCCACTCAATCATCCAACGCCCACGGCAGATAGGGACCGAACTGTCTCACGACGTTCTGAACCCAGCTCGCGTACCACTTTAAATGGCGAACAGCCATACCCTTGGGACCAACTTCAGCCCCAGGATGTGATGAGCCGACATCGAGGTGCCAAACACCGCCGTCGATATGAACTCTTGGGCGGTATCAGCCTGTTATCCCCGGAGTACCTTTTATCCGTTGAGCGATGGCCCTTCCATTCAGAACCACCGGATCACTATGACCTGCTTTCGCACCTGCTCGACCTGTCCGTCTCGCAGTTAAGCGGGCTTATGCCATTGCACTAACCTCACGATGTCCGACCGTGATTAGCCCACCTTCGTGCTCCTCCGTTACTCTTTGGGAGGAGACCGCCCCAGTCAAACTACCCACCAGACACTGTCCCTGACCCAGATAATGGGTTGAGGTTAGAACATCAAACATACCAGGGTGGTATTTCAAGGTCGGCTCCATGACAACTGGCGTCATCACTTCAAAGCCTCCCACCTATCCTACACAGGTAGGTTCAATGTTCAGTGTCAAGCTATAGTAAAGGTTCACGGGGTCTTTCCGTCTAGCCGCGGGTACACCGCATCTTCACGGCGAATTCGATTTCACTGAGTCTCGGGTGGAGACAGCGTGGCCATGGTTACACCATTCGTGCAGGTCGGAACTTACCCGACAAGGAATTTCGCTACCTTAGGACCGTTATAGTTACGGCCGCCGTTTACCGGGGCTTCGATCAAGAGCTTCGCTTGCGCTAACCCCATCAATTAACCTTCCGGCACCGGGCAGGTGTCACACCCTATACGTCCACTTTCGTGTTTGCAGAGTGCTGTGTTTTTGTTAAACAGTCCCAGCCACCTGGTCACTGCGGCTGTCATTCGCTCCGGAAGTAAATTCCTTCACCAACAACAGCGTACCTTCTCCCGAAGTTACGGTACTATTTTGCCTAGTTCCTTCACCCGAGTTCTCTCAAGCGCCTTGGTATTCTCTACCTGACCACCAGTGTTGGTTTGGGGTACGATTCTTCGTAACCTGAAGCTTAGAGGCTTTTCCTGGAAGCGTGGCATCAGTAACTTCATGACCGTAGTCACTTCGTCTCGGCTCTCGGAATAAAGTACAGCGGATTTGCCTACCGTACATCCCTACCACCTTTCACCAGCACTACCAACCGCTGGCTTACTTAGCCTTCTCCGTCCCCTCATCGCAGTTACAAAAAGTGCAGGAATATTAACCCGCTTCCCATCGACTACGCCTTTCAGCCTCGCCTTAGGGGTCGACTCACCCTGCCCCGATTAACGTTGGACAGGAACCCTTGGTCTTCCGGCGAGGGAGTCTTTCACTCCCTTTAACGTTACTCACGTCAGCATTCGCACTTCTGATATCTCCAGCATGCGTTACCACACACCTTCACAGACTTACAGAACGCTCCCCTACCACTTGCACTTGCGTGCAAATCCGCAGCTTCGGTGACTAGTTTAGCCCCGTTACATCTTCCGCGCAGGCCGACTCGACTAGTGAGCTATTACGCTTTCTTTAAATGATGGCTGCTTCTAAGCCAACATCCTAGCTGTCTGAGCCTTCCCACATCGTTTCCCACTTAACTAGTACTTTGGGACCTTAGCTGGCGGTCTGGGTTGTTTCCCTCTTCACGACGGACGTTAGCACCCGCCGTGTGTCTCCCGGATAGTACTTACTGGTATTCGGAGTTTGCATCGAGTTGGTAAGTCGGGATGACCCCCTAGTCGAAACAGTGCTCTACCCCCAGTAGTATTCGTCCGAGGCGCTACCTAAATAGCTTTCGGGGAGAACCAGATATCTCCGAGTTTGATTGGCCTTTCACCCCTAGCCACAGGTCATCCCCTAATTTTGCAACATTAGTGGGTTCGGTCCTCCAGTACCTGTTACGGCACCTTCAACCTGCCCATGGCTAGATCACTCGGTTTCGGGTCTACACCCTGCAACTAGTCGCCCAGTTAAGACTCGGTTTCCCTACGGCTCCCCTATTCGGTTAACCTTGCTACAGAATGTAAGTCGCTGACCCATTATACAAAAGGTACGCAGTCACCCCACAAAGAGGCTCCCACTGCTTGTACGTACACGGTTTCAGGTTCTATTTCACTCCCCTCACAGGGGTTCTTTTCGCCTTTCCCTCACGGTACTGGTTCACTATCGGTCAGTCAGGAGTATTTAGCCTTGGAGGATGGTCCCCCCATGTTCAGACAGGATACCACGTGTCCCGCCTTACTCGTTTTCATCTCAAGGTCGTTTTCATGTACGGGGCTATCACCCTGTGCCGCCAGCCTTTCCAGACTGTTCCACTAACTTCCAAGAAACTTAAGGGCTAATTCCCGTTCGCTCGCCGCTACTAAGGAAATCTCGGTTGATTTCTTTTCCTCGGGGTACTTAGATGTTTCAGTTCTCCCGGTTCGCCTTGCATGACTATGTATTCATCATGCAATACTGCATAAATGCAGTGGGTTTCCCCATTCGGATATCTGTGAGTAATAGCGTCTCTTACCGACTCCTCACAGCTTAACGCAGGTTAGCACGTCCTTCTTCGCCTCTGACTGCCTAGGCATCCACCGTGTACGCTTAGTCACTTAACCATACAACCCCAAGTAGTTTCCTACTCAACGCTGCATATGTGACCAGTTATACTGGTTTACATACCAAGTTTTTTCCAAGACGCTTGTTTGTCTTGATTGAACTTTTATCAGCTTTCCAAATTTTTAAAGAACTTCTGGCGTCCCCTAGGGGATTCGAACCCCTGTTACCGCCGTGAAAGGGCGATGTCCTGGGCCTCTAGACGAAGGGGACACAAGCAATCTGTGTGAGCACTCACATAGTCAATTAGTTTAAGGTAAGGAGGTGATCCAACCGCAGGTTCCCCTACGGTTACCTTGTTACGACTTCACCCCAGTCATGAATCACACCGTGGTAATCGTCCTCCCCGAAGGGTTAGACTAACTACTTCTGGTACAACCCACTCCCATGGTGTGACGGGCGGTGTGTACAAGGCCCGGGAACGTATTCACCGTGGCATTCTGATCCACGATTACTAGCGATTCCGACTTCACGGAGTCGAGTTGCAGACTCCGATCCGGACTACGACGTACTTTGTGGGTTCCGCTTGCTCTCGCGAGGTCGCTTCCCTCTGTATACGCCATTGTAGCACGTGTGTAGCCCTGGCCGTAAGGGCCATGATGACTTGACGTCATCCCCACCTTCCTCCGGTTTATCACCGGCAGTCTCCCTTGAGTTCCCGGCATTACCCGCTGGCAACAAAGGATAGGGGTTGCGCTCGTTGCGGGACTTAACCCAACATCTCACGACACGAGCTGACGACAGCCATGCAGCACCTGTGTCTGAGTTCCCGAAGGCACATTCGTATCTCTACAAACTTCTCAGCATGTCAAGGCCAGGTAAGGTTCTTCGCGTTGCATCGAATTAAACCACATGCTCCACCGCTTGTGCGGGCCCCCGTCAATTCATTTGAGTTTTAACCTTGCGGCCGTACTCCCCAGGCGGTCGATTTATCGCGTTAGCTTCGGAACCCACGCTCATAATGGCACAAACTCCAAATCGACATCGTTTACAGCGTGGACTACCAGGGTATCTAATCCTGTTTGCTCCCCACGCTTTCGCACCTGAGCGTCAGTCTTTGTCCAGGGGGCCGCCTTCGCCACCGGTATTCCTCCAGATCTCTACGCATTTCACCGCTACACCTGGAATTCTACCCCCCTCTACAAGACTCTAGTCGGACAGTTTCAAATGCAGTTCCCAGGTTGAGCCCGGGGATTTCACATCTGACTTATCTAACCGCCTGCGTGCGCTTTACGCCCAGTTATTCCGATTAACGCTTGCACCCTCCGTATTACCGCGGCTGCTGGCACGGAGTTAGCCGGTGCTTCTTCTGTAGGTAACGTCAATGATGATGCGTATTAGACATCACCCCTTCCTCCCTACTGAAAGTGCTTTACAACCCGAAGGCCTTCTTCACACACGCGGCATGGCTGCATCAGGGTTTCCCCCATTGTGCAATATTCCCCACTGCTGCCTCCCGTAGGAGTCTGGACCGTGTCTCAGTTCCAGTGTGGCTGGTCATCCTCTCAGACCAGCTAGAGATCGTCGCCTTGGTGAGCCGTTACCTCACCAACCAGCTAATCCCACCTGGGTGCATCCAATCGCGGTAGGCCCGAAGGTCCCCACCTTTCCCCCGCAGGGCGTATGCGGTATTAGCAACCGTTTCCAGTTGGTATCCCCCTCGATTGGGCAGCTCCCCAGGCATTACTCACCCGTCCGCCACTCGCCGGCAGGATAGCAAGCTATCCCCCGCTGCCGTTCGACTTGCATGTGTTAGGCCTGCCGCCAGCGTTCAATCTGAGCCATGATCAAACTCTTCAATTAAAGTTTTTTGACTCAATGAATACTTGTTTCTTAATAGTCACTCGCATCATTGATTAAATTTTTTCAATCTAATCAATCTACGCAAGTGCCCACACAGATTGCTTGATATATTGTTAAAGAGCGTGACCGCATTGGGTCAGGGAGGCGCATTCTACGCTTTCCCTCTGGCTTGTCAAGTGTCGTTCGTCACAACCACTTAACTCGCTCTGTCGCGGCGTCTGCCGTCTCAGTGGGGCCGCATTATAGGGAGTGAACTTTTTTGATCAAGCGCTTTATTGCAGATTTTTGCTGAGTGCTGCTTTTTACAGCAAACAGCCGAATTAATCGGCGGTTTGCTGTCATTTCAGGATATTTATACGCTTGGTGAGAAGAAGCCAAAATACGATAACGCGAGGATGATGATGCCAACAACAATACGATAAACGGCAAAACCACGGAAATTGTGTTTACTGATGTAACGTAATAGCCAGCCAATAGAGAGCAGACTAACGATAAAGGAAGAGATAAGGCCAATACTGATATTGAGAATGCCATGCTCGCCTACACCGTTCAGATCTTTCAGCAGAGAATAGATGCTGGCTGCGCCGAGTGTCGGTATAGAAAGAAAGAAACTGAATCCAGTCGCAGTGGAGCGATCAAGACCTGTCAGCATGCCTCCCATGATAGTAGAGGCGCTACGACTTACCCCTGGGATTAATGCGCATAGCTGAGCACAACCGATGGCCAGAGCCTGTTTTAATGTGATTTGCTCAAAAGCGAGAGTCCGGGGTTTAAAAGCGACACCTTCGATCCACCACATAATGACGCCACCAACAATTAAACTGCAGGCCACGGTGACACTATTAAACAGGTATTCGGTGATGTAATGATGAAATGCCAGACCGATACAAGCGGCCGGTAAAAATGCGACGATGACCGCCATCCAGAAACGACGAACAGCAGCGTCAGTGGCTACGCTTTTTACTTGCTGCAGAATGGTTTTGAAATAAAACCACAACACAGCCAGTACACCACCTAACTGGATAACAATTTCAAACGTATCACTGCCTTCGAATTTCAGAAGTTCTTTAGTGACGATCAGATGACCCGTGCTGGATACAGGCAAAAACTCAGTAATGCCTTCCACCACCCCCATGATTAAACTATTAAGAATGTCAGACATGCTGTAAATCCCACTGCTCAGATGCTCAAAAGAGCCGCAAGTTTACGTAAAGCTCTTCGCGAGAGCCAGTCTATTTCTCTTCTGAACGGTGCACTTATTCTTAATAGTACGTACCCCGATTAATGGATAAACAATAATTTTTCTTGTATCGGTAACTTGCAAAAAAAACGCTAAAGTTTCAGCCTGTCACTATTAACCCGGAAAGAGATACGTTGACCATGGCAGATATTGCAGTCATTGCCTTAGATATGGATGGTACTCTGTTAACCAGTGATCATACGGTGACCAGAGAAACAGTGGATACATTGCGACAGGCGAGAGATAAAGGGATTGAGGTTATTCTGGTAACAGGACGTCATCATATGATGGCTTGTCCGGTTCACCATCAGCTAGCTCTGGAAACCCCGTTAATCTGCTCGAACGGAGCCTACATTTTTGATTTTCAGGCTAAGCGAATCACTGCTGGCAACCCCTTACATGACTGGCAGTGGCAACAACTCTTACCCCTCATCGAATCCTTACAGCTGGATGTGATATGTCATTTTAGTGATGGTATTGGTCATCAGCCGGACAATGTGCATATTGCTAAAATAAAAAATCACCTGAGTACCCTCCCGCCAGAACATTATCCTCACTTTATTGAACATTCATCCTTAGCCACGCTCTGCAATACGCACGTGCCTTTGTGGAAAATAGAGATAGCACATGCTACTCCTGCTGCTATTGACGCATTTATTGATGCATTGCCGGATGGATTAGCGATTACTCATGACAGAACAGCACCTAACGGTCTGGAAATTGTGAATACTGGTAGCAGTAAAGGTAATCGTCTGGCCGAATGGGTTGCTGGTAAAGGGATTGCGCTGGATCAGGTAATTGCTTTTGGCGATAACCATAACGACATCAGTATGTTCCAGCAGGTCGGTTTAGGGGTGGCCATGGGTAACGCCACGCCGGAGATACAGCAATATGCTGATTTTGTCACATGCAGCAATGATGATAGTGGTATTGCTTCCGCACTGCGCCGCTGGGTGTTGTAAATCAGGAATTCCATTCAAATAAAACAGGGAGATAAAATCTCCTGTCGGTTAACATTATATTCGTAAACTAAAAGCCCCTTTTTTGCTGAAAAATCAATCCCAATAAGGGCTTTTTTCACATTTATATTGAAAACAAATATTAGAAAATAAAAATATAAAGAGACAGATATTTAACAAAATAATCTTAAACTAACTTGTGGCTCGCGATACGCAGTTTCTTGCACTCCTACACCACTAACCAAGAATCTATCAGCAACTGGTTCTTTTTCGTCGAAGAACTATATCAACATCCTAATGGTATACGTGCTATGAGTGCGGCCTACTCACATAAACCTGTCTTATGATAAAAATCAATGAAATGCGACACCTGTTACGCTTTTTTGTGACTATCCAATTATAGTCTAGACAGAAACTTCATTTGACCTATAAATATACAGAAGGAGTTCAGTATGAGCGCTCAAGCCATCAATATCGGTATTAATGAATCTGATCGTTTGGATATCGCAACTGGTTTGTCACGTCTATTAGCTGATAGTTATACGCTTTATCTGAAAACACACTATTACCACTGGAATGTTACTGGCCCAATGTTCAATACATTGCATCTGATGTTTGAAACACAGTACAACGAATTGGCATTAGCGGTAGATTTAATCGCTGAACGCATTCGTGCCTTGGGAGTCTATGCGCCAGGAACGTATCTGGAGTTCGCTAAATTGACAGTTATTGCGGAAGATACAGATGTACCGAAAGCACAAGAAATGATAAAGAATTTAGTTGCAGGTCAAGAAGCTGTTGTTCGCACTGCACGTTCGCTCTTTTCCGTTGTTGAAAAAGCAAATGACGAAGCATCTGCTGATTTGTTGACACAACGAATCCAACTACATGAAAAAACAGCATGGATGTTACGTAGTTTACTAGAGTAAACGCGCGGGTATTTATACATCTTTTGCCTGTTCTCGACTCTGTTGTTTCGATTAATATTGAACGAACGTGGAAAGAACAGGCATGAAAATATCCAAAATTATAAGAAAATGCCTTTTTAGCATTCTGATTACTGGTCAGAATATTGCAACCAACCAGTTAATACATCCGCCACCAAAAATCAGGTATATAAAAAGAATACCGCCCAGCATAAGAGGTTTAAGTCCCGCAGCTCGAACTCCCCCCAGATGAGTAGTCAAACCCAATGCAGCCATTGCCATCGCAAGCAAAAAATTATCTAACACAATCAAGCTTTGAGTCAGTGTCGAGGGCAACCACTGTAATGAATTGATCCCTGCCATAACAATAAAAAATACAGCAAACCAAGGAATGGTAATTTTACGACTCTGAGCAGACCCTTTAACCGAATTAAATCGCAACCAACCAGATAGAATCAACAGAAATGGTGCCAACATCATCACCCTAATCATTTTTACAATAACAGCAGTATCTGCCGCTTTAGTACCTATCGCTTGACCCGCAGCAAATACCTGTGCAACTTCGTGAATTGTCGAACCGACATAAACCCCATAACTGTTTTGATTTTTGAATATGGGCAACAATGTAGTGCCCAGATGATAGAACATCGGATACAAAAACATGCCAGCAGTACCAAATACCACGACGGTTGCAACCGCAATGCTGACTTTACTGGCTTGAGCTTGTACCACAGGCTCAGTTGCCATCACAGCCGCCGCGCCACATATTGAACTACCCGCACCAATTAATAAGACTGAATCCCGCTCAAGTTTAAAAATTCGGGTCCCAAGCCAATAAGCCAGTAGAAAGGTAGAACTTAATACCAACAAATCGGTCAGAATAGCCGTTACTCCCACCCCAGCAATCTGCTGGAAAGTGATCCGTAAACCGTAAAGAACAATACCGATTCTAAGTAATTGCTGTTTTGCAATACCAACGCCAGCCCCGCATGCGTGTGATATGTGTGGATACACGGTATTACCGAGCACAATACCTAAAGCAATAGCAATCGTCAGGGCGCTTAATCCCCAATGCTGCGCAATGTTACTTTGGGCCATAAATATCCCAGCTAAAGCAACGCTAGCAGCACATATAAGCCCAATACAATTTGATTCGGCCTCATCCTTTTTATTTAATAAAAACCTAATATACTGACTCATGACGGTACTCCTCTTCATACTGTCAGAGTAGCATCCATGTTTTCTTTATCTAAACTCGTTATATCGATAGAACTAATTTAGATAACAAATAACCATTAACTTCAGATGGATATAATCAATGTGGAACGAAAAATACAGCGATCCGAGATTTATTTATGGCACAGCACCAAATGATTTTCTGAAGCAATCTGTACACCATTTTCATCCTGGCGGAAATATTTTGTGTATTGCCGAAGGTGAAGGCCGAAATGCTGTTTGGCTGGCAGAGCTGGGTTTCAATGTGACCGCTGTTGACGCCTCTGAAGTGGGATTGAGCAAAGGGCTAACACTGGCAAAGTCAAAAGGTGTTAAGGTGGATTGGATCCATGCCGATTTGCAGCATTACAATCCAGGTAAACAAGCATGGGATGGCGTGGTGGCAATATTTGCGCATTTTCCGCCAGACTTACGCTCGCAAGTACATGCCGATTGTGTGGAAAGTCTGAAAGAGGGAGGCGTATTACTGCTCGAAGCCTATACGCCGGAGCAGCTTGAATTTAAAACAGGCGGCCCATCAAATCCGGATTGGTTAATGACACCGGAAATACTAGAACAAGAATTACGAGGCCTGACGTTCGAACGGCTGCAAAAAGTTGAACGCAAAATCATCGAGGGTATTGGCCATACTGGGACGGGTTCTGTTGTGCAAGTCATTGGTGTACGAAACTCCTGACACTACATCAATGCTATAATGCCAAGCTTGAATAATACGGATTTTCCACACACTAACTTTTGATATGTCAGACTTTTTTGATAACGCCGCAAAAGAATGGGATACAAAGCACCAGCGGGTTGCGCAGGCTAAGGCCATTGCCCAAATAATAGAACAGACGATCCCTTTAACACGAGCAACCAAAGCGCTGGAATTTGGTTGTGGCACAGGTTTGCTTGGTTTCAATCTCATTGAAAAAGTGGGAGAAATGACCTTCAGCGATACCTCTCGCGGTATGCTATCTGAAGTAGAAAATAAGCTGAAAATATCTGCTTGTACGTCAGCAAAAATAGTAGACCTGAATGTTGCCAAGATTGTTGACCGTTATGATCTGATTTTTTCTTCGATGGTGCTGCATCACATCGCAGATCATAAGCAAACTATTGCTGATCTTAGTCAATCGCTACATCCTGAAGGCTATCTCTGTATCTGTGATTTAGATAAGGAAGATGGCTTATTTCACAGTAAGGAAACTGTTCCGCACCATGGCTTTGAACGCGCTGAAATTAAGCAGGAATTTCAGAATTCTGGTCTGAATGTCATCCATTCCTGTACCGGATTTGTAAACAGGAAAATCATCAACGGTCAGGAAGTTGATTTCCCTGTTTTTTTGTTGATTGGTCAGAAAAAGTAGCGCGGTATTAGTGATTAGTCGCCACGGCAAGATGCGAGGTTTTAGCCCAGCTTTCTGCGTCTTGCAATGAACCCAGATTTTCCACCTTTTGATATCCATTTTGTATTAATAACTCTTTGGCAATCTCAGCTCGACGACCGGATCGGCAATACAGATGCACCGTATCTTGCTTTTCAATACCGGCCTGCTGTGCTCCAATCACTATCTGCTGGTATTCAATGTTCGCCGCACCATCAGCATGCTCAATGGTGTACTCAGCAGCAGTTCTGACATCAATCAACCACTCTTTAGCGCTGACCGTAAAACAGCCAGTTAATGCTGTAAATAATAAAAATACTCTGAACATAGTTTTATTCCTATGATTAATAAATCTTGTTATTCGGTGCCTATTTGCATACCAGCGAAAAACTGGCCAACTGCAGTGTCCCGCAAATTCTCCCGCAACTTAACAATAACGTCATCTCCTGTGCAATGCCCTGCATAGATGAACTGCGGTTTTAGCTTTTTCAAATAAATTATTGTCTGTTCAAGCCGTTCAGCAGAGGCATGCAGCAAATGCAGCCCGCCAATAATACCAGCGACACTGGCGCCATCATTGAGCTGACGAATGTATTCAACCGTATTGATCACTCCGGAATGACAACAGCCTAAGATAACGACAAGCCCTTGCGGTGTGTTGATCCATAACGCCTGATCATCCGGGATCAGGTCTGCAAACTGCCCCGTCTCATCAAGATAAAACGGCCCGCCGGTATCTTCAAATACATGAGTGCGGGGAATAAAGCCGGTGATACCGATGTTATCACTGATAAAAGAAGCAACCGGACTGCAATGCAACCGTACCGGATCTAACTGTTGTAATACTGCCCGTACGCTCACAGGCATACCGATCCGTTTAACGGGGCGATCAGCATGACGGCTATAGCGCTCAGACAGAATAAACGGGTGCGCAATCACCGAACAGTGCGTATTTTTCGCCAGCATTTGAGCAATGCCACCAGTATGATCGTAGTGACCATGACTTAATACCAGATGCGTGCAATTTGCCAAATCGATACCCAATTTCATCGCATTAGGCAGCAATGTCTCACCACCGCCGGTATCAAACAAAATTGTCAATCCATCTGCCAGGATATGAAACGAGAGGCCATGTTCTGAAAGTAATTCATTCTTGGCATGATTATCACAAATGACAGTTAACTCAAACCGGCAACTCACGCTAGATCACGCCCCCTTTAGGCTGAATGAATTTTCCGGTGGCTTTAACACAAATCTGTTTCGCCACCGATAAGGTCGCTTCTAATAGATAGATGCCACGCCGCTGGCTGATTAATCGACCGATGACCTGAACTGAATCTCCCACCAAGACCGGTGTATGGAAACGGACATTCAGCTCTGCTGTCAGCGCTTCAATCCCTTTCGACAACAAACAGTGCGTCATCGCTGCATCCAGTAACGTACTAGCGATGCCGCCGTGTAATAAATCGGTATAGCCCTGATGTTTTTTATCGACCTGATAATCTGCCGCAACTTCATTTTCGGTGATCTGCTTAAAACTTAGTTGCAGTGAATGCGGATTAGTTGAGCCGTCACTGCACACAACACAATGTGCATGGCTTTGCAGACATGCCTGATAGGTTTTCATGCTATTCCTGCTTTCAGATCAGGAAGGATATCGCCTTCCTGAATATCACTGAGTTATTCGGCAGAGAGCTCTTCGACCGCCGCCAGTGCCTGTGTACCATAAATAATCGCCGGACCACCGCCCATCAATACAGCCACATCGATTGTTTCAATCAGTTCTTGTTTTGTTGCGCCAGCTTTCAGTGCTGCCGCGACATGCGCGCCAATGCAACCATCACAACGGGCTGCAATAGCAATGCCGGTAGCAATCAGCTCTTTATGCTTAATACTGACAGCGCCTTCAACCATCGCCGCCTTGTGCAAAGCCAAAAAAGCATTCATGGTATCCGGGCTGGCCTTGCGATATGCCGAACCGAACTGCCGTTGATCCTGATTAATTTCTTTGTAACTTTTAGCCATGATGACTCCTTATTTATAAACAGAAATTATTAAAATTTTGTGGTGACCATTTGATAGGTTTTGAATCCACCGGTCAGATTGCGGGCTTTAAACCCGTGTTGAATCAACATCCGGCAGGCGACATGCCCTCGTAAACCAACCTGACAGGCAACCAGAATCTCTTTATCTTTCGGCAATTCGTGTAACCGCTGACGCAATTGATCCAGTGGAATATTGATGGCATCAGGGAAAGTGCCGGATGCTTCCAATTCAGGCGGATTGCGAACATCTAATACGATTTGATCTGACGCGCCGAGTAATAACTCTTCCGAGTGGCAAACCGCTTCATCACCTTTAAGAATATTTGATGCCACCATGCCAGCCTGATTGACAACATCACGGGCTGAACCGAAGGGCGGAGCATAGGTGAGTTCCAGATCCTGCAATGTATAAACGCTCATCCGCGCTCGCTGAGCAACGGCCAAGACGTCGATGCGTTTATCTACACCATCCAGCCCAGCCGCCTGAGCGCCTAAAATTTCACCATCCGTCGGATTAAACAATAATTTCAACGTAACCGGATGCGCACCCGGGTAATAACTGGCATGGCTGGCGGTATGAACGTAAATTTTTTCATAAGGCAGTTTTAGGCGTTTCAGCGTTTTTTCATTCAAGCCCGTACTGCCGATCGCCATGTCAAACAGCTTACAAATAGATGTACCTTGTGTACGTCGATATATTTCGCGGCGCCCCAGCATATTATCCGCAGCGATACGCCCTTGACGGTTTGCAGGGCCAGCAAGTGGCACCAGCGAAGGTAATGCGGTCACAAAATCTTCGGTTTCAACCACATCACCAACCGCAAAGATGTCAGGATCAGAAGTACACATCCGGGCATCAACTTTGATCCCACCTCGGGCACCCAACTCGATACCCGCTTGATTTGCCAACATGGTTTCGGGTTTGACACCAATCGCCAGCACAACCAGTCCGGTTTTCAGCATCTCGCCGGTACTCAACATCAATTCCAGCGTGTTGGTATGTTCAATTTGCTTATCATATTCACCTGTTGCCTCAGGCTCTGCAGGTTGGATCTCCAGCTCTGTCACTGCCGCCAATCCGGTATTCAGGCGTAAATCGACCCCTTTCTCGACCAATTCCTGATGCAGCATATTGGCCATTTCGCGGTCTACCGGCGCCATAACCTGATCGGACAACTCCAGTAATGTCACCTTGATCCCACGATGGTGTAATGCCTCAACCATTTCCAGCCCGATAAAACCACCACCGACAACAGTGGCATGTTGTGGTTGATTCAGTAACAAGGAAGATAGTATTTGATCCATATCCGGAATATTACGCAGACTAAAGACATAGTGACTGTTGATACCAGGAATCGGCGGTTTAACCGGTGAAGCGCCAGGGCTCAGCAATAACTTATCGTAGGATTCCTGATAGATTTCCCCCGTTAAAACCCGACGCACTGTGACTTCTTTTTTATGTTTGTCGATAGCAATAACTTCATTGAAAACCCGAACATCCACATTAAACCGGTGGCGGAAACTCTCTGGTGTTTGCAGCAATAAGGCGTCTCTGGCTTCAATCTCTCCGCTGATGTGATAGGGCAAACCACAATTCGCAAAAGAAACAAATTCTCCTCGTTCAAGCACAATAATTTCTGCGGTTTCTGATAAACGACGCGCTCTGGCCGCAGCCGATGCACCGCCAGCAACACCACCGATGATCACAATTTTAGTCATAGTCGATTCCTGCAAGTCAGATAATGAATAATTTAAGCAACCACATTGTTTTTATTCAGGTCGGCACAATTCACCGGCAATAACTGCTTTGCAGGTTCTGACCACAAGCCACAGCACCAAAAGCGACAATATGGAAATCAATGCCATAAATAAAACGTTAAAAAGAGGTAACGCGGTAAACATAAACATTTTCTTCGTGGCTATCGTCAATGCAGCAACCGGAAAGGAATATGCCCATGAAGAAAGAAAAAATGGAAGGCGGATAAAACGCAGCACATTACTGAAGAGTAGCAGGCTGAGAAACAAAGCAATGTAATAGAGGACCCGACCAAAGTTATCTAATCCGCCCACCAAGCCACTGTATGAAACAAATCCAACGGATGGTGGTGCCAGAAGAATAAACAACATCGGCGTCAAACGGGCTGGCAAGGGCTCATGAAAAAACAAGCGGTAAAGCACAATCGTCAACAACACCAGCCAGAAGACCAGACCAATGCTGAAGAAAAACCAGCTAACCTCAGTGTAAGCAAAATGGGAACCGGTAATAGGCACAATAATGTTACCCACCACGGGAATAAACCAACTCGGATTAGCATGTGACAATGTGTAATGCGAATGATGGATCCAACTGCTCATGACATACAGAGTCAGGCAAAATTGAATCACGGCGCCACAAAGCCACAATCCAAATGAAATCTGCGAGTAATCCTGCCAAGCCACAGACAGTAGTAACAAACTAATTGAAAATGCAGGGAAAAAATTAAGACGAACAGGATGGCGTAACTCATCCAGTACAGCTGATGGATAACGCAAAAGTTTCACGGCATAAAACGATGTGATGACAACCATCACCAGTGATGTAAACAACATCAACATGAATGGAATAGCAGCTGGTGTCGGTTGTCCAGCCGCTTTCCAGGCCAGTGTTACTCCGCTTAACCCCATCACGATTGAAAAAAAAGACACCGGAAAATGCAATAACCGGCTTTGTTCGGCAACAATGCCATGATCTGTCTGGATATTACTCATACTGACCTCAGTAAAAGAAGACAGGGGCTCTACATCTCCCCCGTCTTAACGGAGTTATAATTTACGTTTACTGAAATACCAGTCTGTGTAGTTAAAGCCTTCGCTTTTACGTGCTTCTGCCGCCATCGTCGTGGCTGGCGGCGGAACAATGACTTCATCTCCCGGCTGCCAATTTTCAGGAGTTGCACAAACATTGTTATCTGTGGTTTGTAAAGCTTTAACCAGACGGAGGATCTCTGCGACAGAACGGCCATTACTCATTGGGTAATACAGCATAGCCCGCAAAACACCGTCAGGATCAATGACAAATGTTGCTCGCACAGCCGAGGTATCACTAGCCCCTGGCTGAACCATGCCATAAGAACGAGCGACCGCCATATTCAAATCAGCAATGATGGGAAAATTGATCTCAACGCCAAAGTTATCTTTAATGCTACGCGCCCAAGCAATATGAGCATGAACACCATCAATCGATAACCCCAGTAATTCACAGTTCAGAGCTTTAAAATCACCACCGGCTTTCGCAAATCCCATAAACTCTGTCGTGCATACTGGCGTAAAATCAGCAGGGTGTGAGAACAAAATCAACCATTTACCTTTGTAATCAGACAGACTTAACATGCCATGTGTTGTTTTAGCTGTAAACGAAGGTGCGGCTTCATTTAAACGCGGCATAGCAACATTATTTCCGGCTTCAGTCATTATAAACTCCTTGGTTAGAGCTATACATTAGGGACATCTAATAAATAAAGGATACTTTAGTTTTTGGCATATTCCAATAAAAAATATAAATTTCATAAAATCAAAAATGAATAGTTGTCTCTTTACCACTTTCGGCATTGTTGTTTTTTTCTTCTGATAGAACTGATTTTTCAACTGCTTTTGTTAGCAAGAAAAAGAAGCCCATCATCGCTACAGCAATGATCAGTAGTGAAATAAAACCCGCTAAAACGGCAATCCAAATATTCATGAATGACAGCAACGCCCTTTGCCATGACCATGGCCAGTTTTTTGTGCATCACTCCGATTCTGACAGCAACGTCCGGCACCATGTTGATGATGTGAATGCTCGTGCTGTCCGTCTTGTCCACAACAGGATTGATGCGGTTCATGTCCATCATGCTCACAACCACATCCACCATTCGCTTGTTTAGCTTCATAGTTCAATGATTGACGGCCTTGTGATGAGCTGGTCATTAATACCAACTTATTTGCTTGGGCACTCACCAACTCCTGTACATTTTGTCGACCACAACTCGTTTGAAATACAGCAAATTGGCTTTCGAGCAATTTGCCCAGAATTCGCTCACCAATATTTCGGACAATCACACGCTTAGCATTTTCTGCAAGCAACATGGCGAGCAGATCTTTTTTTCCTGAACAATTTGCATTCAGTGCAGGGTTTGCCTTACGGGATAAAACATCTCCGTTTTCATTAACAAAAACAAAACTATCAGCCTTAGTAAAATGGCTGGCTACACGATCTTCCTTCATGGGAATAGCTGTAATCATCAGACGTGACTCCTATATCAAAATAACTGAGAGGTCTTTCCCGATCCTGATAACTTCCTGCAAATTACAGCAACGAGTTCTGACCTGAGGTAGCCAATTACTACCGTTCCCTGACGCGACATTGCCTTTCAAACATTCACATCCGAAAAATCAGGAACAGCAGTAACTGGCATATGCAAACTATAGGTCTTTTATTTGGCATATGCAATATACAAATGAATAAAATTCAACCTTTGGTTTAAAGACAGGCAGTAAACGTCCACAGATGAACGCCCACTGACTATTCAGAAAAAGTCAGTTCTTGAGTTTGCAGTCAGGATCAGAACAGTAACCAAACAGACACAAATGATGATGACTCAATTGAATGCCATATTGCTCAGCAATCTCTTTCTGTCTTTGCTCAATGAGGGGGTCAAAAAATTCAACTATCTTTCCACAACGTAGGCACACAAGATGATCATGGTGCTCTTTCGATTTCAGTTCATAGTAAGCCTTACTGCCCTCGAAATGATGCCGTTCGAGCATACCCGCTTTTTCAAGCTGATTAAGTACTCTGTATACCGTTGCCTGGCCAACATCAGCACCATTCAGACGCAGATCTCTGAAAATATCTTCAGCACTGAAATGACGTTCATCCGCATCAGATAAATAATCAAGAACGGACATACGCTGATTCGTAATTTTAAGCCCTGCTTTTTTTAGTTTTTTTATGCTCATGCATCGCTCCGCATGTACTAGTGCCGCAAACAATTTAAAAAGTTCCTGTGTCTATATCATCACTGACAGATCGTTATACCGATTTATAAATAGCAAACTCATTCAGCCAAATACTTATGTGTCAGCAAATTAGCAGCGACAATGACAATCCAGACAATCAGATAAACACTAAAAATAAGCACTAGCCATTGGGGTAATTCCCAGCCCCACAAATTCCATTGACGTTCAGAACACTCGGCCAGAGGCTTAAACCACCAAGGGAACCAAATATCCAACGGTAACCAAGCAGGAAAATCAGGAAAAAATGCACAAGAATTGAATGGTGATGGATGAAGCAAATAATCAACATGTCTGAGTGACAGCTGCAAACCCCGATAAATACTCAACCCCCACAAGATCAGCCCACCCCAACGCCACAGACTTTTAGCTGGGTCTATCAGCGCAATCAAAGCGGAACCAAATAACCCAATCACGGCAAGGCGCTCATAAATACACATCAGGCATGGCCGTAAACCGAGCCCATGCTGAAACAACAAAGCACACACTTCGAGAAATACGGCTGATAGCCCCAGCAAGAGCCAGGCAGAACGTTCCCTCGTGATATGACGCAACCAGAAGGTCATGCATCCTCTCCTTTAATTAATTAGCATATGCCATATAACAATAAATTATTGGCATATGCAATATTAATTAGCGGTTTTAGATAGCAGAATCTCTCACCTGTTCAATCTGAACAGGTATTCTAATTGTCAATTTGATAAGTGATTATAGACGGCAGGCAGGATACCCAGGCTGAGAACTCAACCGGATGTGGCATCATAAATAATGTATCCACCAAGGAGGATCAAAAAAATACCGAAGAGTAACTTCATCATAACTGGATCAATGCCCACAGAGAATTTTGAGCCAAACCAGCTTCCCACAACCACCATCACAGCAATGATCATTGCTGCTTTCATATCAACCGCACCTTGTCGGTAATATTCCATGACCGCCGCAATGCCAACTGGGGGTAATAAAATAGCGAGACTTGTACCGGTTGCCAATTTCTGACTAAATCCAAGCCCGTACATCAGCGCCGGTACAATCAAAATACCACCGCCAATGCCAAACAAGCCCGATAACACACCCGCTGACAACCCTATCAGAGCTAACCCAATTAATAATAACATTTATCAATAAACCTTATTGTCCATGAGGTGATGTATAGCACCCAATGCCAGTAAACCTTAGATATGCCTACCATTAGTTGTACGCATAAACTTCGGCCATTTATCCTATCAACAACAATAATGTCCAATTACTTCGCTGAGAATGATTAATATGTTACGTTATAACATATCACCCATAACACGGAATCATCATGAAAGTATTATCTTCATTGAAAAGCGCTAAAACCCGTCATCCGGATTGTCAAATAGTCAAACGTCGAGGGAGGGTATTTGTTATCTGCAAAACCAACCCTCGCTTTAAAGCACGTCAGGGTTAAGGTTGAAATAATTGGACTATTTTCCCGGAAAATAAGCAAAATCGGGAATATAGTCCTTCAGTTCTGGGCTCCACGTATTGAAAGCAAACGAATATGCGTAAGTAAACAGAGTGTTAGTTAAATCGTTAATCCGGCTGATGCATCATCAGTGCCTTACCATGCACTAAACAGTCAACGACTTTACAGCGGGCAGCCTTAACCAAATTTGCAAGAGTCTGGCGTGAAACCCCCATCACAACAGCGGCATCCTGCTGAAGCATACCCTGTAAATCAACCAGCCGAAGTGCTTCAAATTCATCCGGCGCTAAATCAATTCGCTCAAGCTCACTCATTGGAATACCGTTTGGCTTAAAACAGCTATCCGCTGGTTTACCACAAATATTCCGGGGGATCTTAGGGCGTCCCATAGGCATTCCTTTATAGCATATGCAATAAACATATTGTTTCACAAAATATAGTGATTTAATAGAATAAGATTACTTCATCTGGTGCTCGTAGCTTCAGACGTTGAAATACTCTATGGCGAAAAGATAATTATCTTATCCTTTCTATATCTGCGAATACACGCCCAGCCCAACTTTCTAAAGCATCAACCGGAATATTCCCCGCCTGAGCACCTTGATGCTGAGGATGGTTCGTTCCTTTATGGCCTTTTTCACCATACAAATCATCAAGTAAGGCAGTTGGCCATGAGAGTCTTTTGGATATAACCCCTTCGCGTATTGATTTAAAATTCTCTAGCCAATCTTTATCGCCAGCCCCATATAATATTTTCGTTGATATCATTTTTTCACCATCTGACGTATCAATTTCAAGTAACCTGACGGTGACGTTCGTTGTTTTGATTTTTACATATTGAATGACTCTCTGGAGACCATTAGCAAGGAGATGTTTTCGCGAACGACCAACCTTTGGCAATTCAATCATCTTAGTATCAAGCTTTGTACAGCCATGCTTATGTTCCAGTATTTTCAACATATCATTGAAGCTCTGAAAGCGGCTGGCACACTCTTTCTCTTTATCAGATAGATCTTGTTTACCGCCGACATCAGCACTGGGTAATGTTCCGCCTTGGTGAGCATCACTTGTGCTTACTTTTTCCCCTGCTAATATGCCGTTGTCACCGTTTTCACTAACCTTAGTGATGTCTTTTTCTTTTGTTTTTTTGGTCACTGAACATGGTTTAGAGAAACTAACCCATAAACGACCATCGTCTAAAACAATGGTGTTGTTTTCATCGGATGCAGATTCAATATCATCAATGCTTAATTCATCCGGTCTAACATGCCATGACTGACTATCACCGCCCCCCTCAAGAGCCGTGTGCTCTTTTGGTTTTCGTCGGATAAACGAAGGGTTATGAAATTGAACACTATCAGGCATTTCACTATCAATTTCGACCCCGATAATTTCATGCACCAAATAGGCTTGTTGTTTATGAGACATTTTCCCTTTCACATGAAATTTCCAATTCGTCATATCTGGCGGATCAAAATTAAACGTCCATCGCTCCCAAGTTTTATCGCTTTGCCGTTCTTTATCTAACCGTCGGTAAATACTTTCAAATGATTGCAATGCAGCCTTATTCGTCAGCAGCCAAGCAAGGATCATTCTCGTACCATTCTGATCAAAAGCATCTAATGGAAACGTTGTTGTTTTTAATACATGGATATCAACGTGTCCCTCAGAATTCTTCGGTTTCACATCAAATTCTAAGGATAAATGTGTCGTGCTCGTACAAGCTCTGCATAGATACGAATCGATCAAGAAGATTGCTTTGGCTAATTCTAATTGGGGAATATAAATAGTGGGCTGATTACGTTGTTTGATTTTAAACGCTTTTTGCGTCCCTTCAGCCCGCACCACCGACTCATAATCACTCAGCTCAGAAAAATCACTGAGAAATACTGATTCAATTTGATGTTTTGGCCTCAAGTGAATGATTCTGTCAACGGATGAACGATCAGGTTTCGTTGCATTAATTATTTTGTCTCGACTCAGCAATGGCAAATTAGCGAATCGAGTATATTTCTTATCCTGGATAGGACTTCCGAATACATTGATTTTCCAATCCTTCGTACCAATTTTTTTAAATAAATCGCCGATATGAACGATACGAACATTTTCATCAAAACCTTCTATCGGAACCATAACTTCTCCATTCATAAATAGGTCAGTGAATCTAAAATTTTCATGGTATCTGGTGTAATTCTTTGTTCGCTCAGCCCCACATTCCGAAATAAACTCCAGCGTCTTATTTCCATGTGTTTTTCTCTAGACTCCACAATGAATTGAGATATCCGTCTCAATTGATATTCCGTCACAGACTCTGCATAACGGACTAAAAATTGATGGGTGAGTGGTAGTTTGTGTAATTTTTTAGCGACCGAGTTTTTATGAGGTAATTGATTTAAAAGCCATGTGGCAGACATCCGTTGATGTACAGGATGATTTTCAGATAACAGATGAATTCTGATTAAATGCCTTACTAATTGTCGGTCACGCAAATGCCAATCAACTCGATTGTTAACCGTTTTTAACGGTCTTTTTTGCTGTTCATTAAACGTAAGCAACCAATCCCGATCATGCCGGTAAAGCCAAGCATATAAAGAACCACCCGTCGCTTGATGCCTGGCCGGTTTAACGCCATGTTGTAAAACTAATGCTTCCCATTTTTGGCGATACATTCGACATTCATCTGATATGGAAATGGCATTATCAACGCTGGATTGACTCTTTTTGAGCACTGTTTCGGGTGCATATCGACGGACTTTAATGAAGATCTCAGAAACTGAAAGTGCAGGGACTAACGCTTGCCACACGATGAGATGTTCAAAAAAACTGAATGATTTTCGATGCTTACGAAAAATAGACCGCAACCAAAAACTGTTACTTTGTGATTGCTTCAATAAACCTTTGTTTTCCAAATAACGAATATCGAACCGAGAACACACTAAATTCAAAATTTTCTCATGATCAACCTGCTTACCTCTGCCGCATCCACTTTCCGTAGCAATTTCATGATAAAAATGTGTCCATTGCGCAAAGGTGGGTGATTGTTGCGCTGGTTGTTCAAGAAGCTCTGCGGCAGCCAGTGCAAGAGGAAGGTCATTGGCAACGTATTTATTACTCGTCTTCGTTGTGAAACATGCAGGATTTAAAGGTACGAACTGATGCCGATGCTCATCTAAATGAATAGACGTATCAATTAAACAACCATGCTCTGGGCAAACTGGTAATTCAGGTAAAAACCAATCGCGTTGCCAATAATATTCCCCATAGGTGTGTAGCTGTCGTTCCATGCAAATAGGACAGAAACGAAAAGTACGGACAGATTTAATTCTTGATGTAGCAACACCGAGCATCAAGTGAACCGCACCATCAGCTCTGTCAGACATGCGCTTTATCGCTTTCTGCCGTATGTGTTCCGGCACAAAAGGAGCGTAAAGTGGAAACAATGTGTGTTTGTACACCAATGTTTCTAAATCATATAGTCCAGTGCCACTTAACAATCCCACAATTGATTGTAGGTGGCTGGGTAGATCAAGCGTGGCGATGACCTTTCTATCGGCAAATACCTCATCCAGCAGTTGTTTGGGGCTTACCAGACCGAAATAAACACCAGCCCGCGCGACAGTGCTGTAAATCAATTCATTAGGATGCGGGGCCGGTAATTTCATCGCGTTATCCTGCTTTTTGCAAAATGTCGCTGAGCTTTAAGATATATCCCGCTTTGACCATCTCATTGTAAATTGCTGTTGGAGCGGAATTTTGCGAATACATATACCGTAAACTGTCAGTTTGCAACGTATCCCAATCTTTTGATTTTATGATGCTTGTTTGTTTTTTTGGCTTAGCGATTTCAGAAGGAGTATCAACTTCGCCAACCGATGTCATTAACCATTCTAGAATAATAGGAAGTAGCTGTTGTCTGGTTAACTGTGGATGTTGACTAAATGCATTACGGATCGTTTTTACCAGTAATGTAGAATCATAATCCTCTTGCAGCATCATATAGATACGTTGTTCATCTTCGGTTGGAAGTTCTTTCATCGCGAGTGTTGCTGGCGTTTCTTGCGAAATTGAAGAAATCTTTTGTTGTAATTGAATCAGCCTTTTGTCCATTTCTGGAACCATGAGATCAGAATAGCGAGCAATACGTTCAGGAATACCAGAGCGTAATGCGTCCAACATTGGATGAACCGGTATCAGGTCATCGTCATAAACCTGTTGTAGCAGCCCTGTTGTGATCCGTTCTTTACCTATAGCCAATGCTCTTAATTGCGCCAAGATAAAAAGCTTCACCACGATATCCATAACTCCTTGGCTGAGATCAAACCATAGAGCTCGAATATCATCAGAAAGTAATAGATCACGCTTTTGCAGTAGTTGCAGTTTCCAGAGATTATTTGTAAACCCGATCCATTCGTTATTCGGTGCACCCTTGACATATTGCGGCATTGGTTCCCAATATATCGCCCCGAACCCTGCGCCTCGTCGTGCAGAACGCAGATCCGCTTCGAAAATATCACGCGCTTTGGGTGTTCCAATCAGCATCACCGGCACGCCGATTGTATTCACCATCGTGACAAAAAAGTTCAGCATTTCCTGAGAACCACCAGATTTTGAACGACTGAGATGCTGAATTTCATCAATAACTAGCAGGCCCAAGGCATGTGCATTCGCAATCTGAGCCATCAATGCCAGCATGGTTTCAATACCATGCTTTTTTAACCCATATCGTTTTTCGTAATTTTCACCAAGCGCACGATCTAATGCCCTGAAAAAATTAAGACAAATTTCTTTCAATGAACCATTATGAGAACAGTCAATTTTAAGATAAACAACCTGCTCAAGATTCATCTCTGGGTGATAAATCACTTGAGGGTACGCTGATAAGATGCGTTTTAACGAGGTAGTTTTTCCACAACCAGAACAACCAATCAAAAGCAGACTCTGAGCCGTCGAACCGACATCATCATATCGAAATGCAGAAAGTTCACCACGTTGAACCCGCTCATATCCATTTTGGAGATGTCGCTGTAGCATCCCATTCTGGGGATTGCGGCCTACATATCCACCCCTGATCATGATGGAAACTCGTTCGTTTAACGCCATATGCGAACTCAGTGGTTGAAAAAAATCATCTTGAATTCGACAAATGTTGTGTGCCCGAATCACTCTAGATTGAGCTAAATCCGATGCTTCAAATTTCAGCGTTGCTTTCAGATCAAGTGTTGCATCATAAGCATCCAGCAATGGCGGTAATGCCTCGATCAAAGGGTTTGCTTTATAGGCTTCAACACCTGTATCCCTGTAAATTGCTGTAATACGGGATGTTGTCATGTTTATTCATCCTCATCAGTTTCAAATAACCCAGGGATAAAGGATGGATAGCTATAATCATCCTCTGAACTCTGAAGTGGGATCACTTCAGCGATATTCTGTTCTGGCTGAACTGTATTAGATTTTGTTCTTTGCTGGCGCTCTTGTTCACGGGCTTCTTTTTTATTAGAGCGAATTTGCTGAATTCGCTGTTGATTTGATTCTTGAATATTTGGTAATAACTTCTTCGATTCCGCAATGACACCCTGAATAAAATCATCCAATTCCCGACGATGTACATCCTCATCAAATTTTGCGTTTGCTTGGGAATGCTTCTCTTCTTTTTGAATATCCCAAACTTGCCAGAATGTCATGCCTCTGAATCGTCGGCTTTGTTCTGTAAGCGAGCAAATCCAATAGCCTCGGCTACCAGATTGAGGAAAAAGATAAATTGTATCGGCACAACCAGGATCATACGCGGCTTCTAGTTTATCTGGTCGATTCACCTCCTGACTGCGAAGCAACCACCCCTCACGTAACATTTCTGAACTGGTGTAATACATTCCCCATAGGCAAACACCGGATGTAGAAACACTGACTTTTTCCCGAGGTAATACTGCAATTCTTAAAAACTCAGGATCAACAGTTCGTAGCCGACCCGTTCGGTTTTGCAGGCCCCACCGCCATAAATAGATTGGTATTGAAGGCATATCTATCGGTAAATCAGCATCACGATCATATTTGGTTAAAACATGGTGGTTATTTCTAAAGAGAATCGATCTGATGATAATACGAGCAAAATCCGAGATTGTTATGGCTGCATTCAGCCGATAATCCTGTTCACCATGTTTTTTGATTTTATTTCCAACAACAACCCCTGGTGCATAAGGTTTGAATTCCGCTTGTAGTGTTTTAAAACAGCGTTCAACGATCCCTTTCGCATCACCTCGTCTGGGTGGCGCACTTTCAATACGAACATTGAATGTACTGATGAGTGAGTCCAATTGGTTACTCATCAACTCGCCTCTATCGGCTAAAACAACATCAGGTAAACCGATACACGGCCAATCATCCACTGAGATATTCAGTCCAAGAGAATGGCATATTTCAGTTTTATCAACACATGCATTAATGAATGCCTGCATTGCAACCACATAGGACGGATTATCAAACCCGATATAAAATCCGACAATCATTCGGCTAAAAACATCAATGACAATATATAGCGTTGGCCTACCAATAATTTTACTTCTATCGTCATCGGCAACTAAATATATATCCGCAATAGTCGCATCAATTTCATAGCGGCTACCTGGACCAAATGAGGCTGCGGTTGCAGTACCTGTAAGCGGCCTAACATCTTTTTTATATATACCGTCATCAGTTCTAGCCTTAACTCTGACTGATTGGTCATATTCTCGTTTGTAAAAATATTCAAATTGCCTACGTGTTGGCAAATTTTCTTTACTAACATCTGGATAATATTGAATAAATTTACTTTTAAAGTCTCGGAGTACTTTGGCAATACTTAACTGAGTTGATGCGAGTAACTTTTCTTCTATAGCTAATCGCATTAATCTTTCTATGTTTTCATCTATTTTTATTCCGACACTATCACCATATTGGCGCTTTCTGCCTACTTTATTAGTATTCGTTGCCGCTCTTTTCTTATTTGGAGCACCTTGGTTTTTGAAATCAGGAAGCAATGCATTTAACGTTTGTCCTCGTTGCCAATATTGTCTTAACAAACGATAAATATTTGCTTTGGTCGCGATACCGGTTTGTTCTACATGTTTTATGCGTTGTGCTCGTACCGTTGTATCAAAACATTGATCATCGAAGATAACAGGGGATATAACCTGATATGCATGTTCCCTTTTCTTAAATGCAGCCGAATCAACTAGCGGTTCTTCATGAATCAAATAGGCGTAAGGATCTTGAGATCGGACCAATCGACCATTGTCCATCCACTCAATAAGTTGCAGGTGAAGAACTAATTTTGGAATGCCTTTGTTTTCATCAATATTGATCCAGATGATTTCACTTTGATGTATGTGCAAAATTCGATAGCGGACATCATCAAAAGACAATACTTCATTGATTTTCCACATAAAGAAACGGCTCCATACCATTCAATTGCATAAATTTTATATCTGCGATTTTTAACTGATGAACAGGTTTTCTGATATCAAAAACAGCGAGTCTATTAGCCATAAGAAGTCTGAGATCTCGAAGTGATTGACCGAGTTCGAGTTCATACGCTAAATCAATATGCTTACAAGCATCGATAACAGAGAACTCTGAAAATCTCGCGACAGCAGCAGGCAAAAATGCCATGGTCTCTGATATTTGTTTAGTTGATGTAATGTCATCTATTTTTACGGAGTAAAGCCATTCAATGTTTTTGCGAATTTGCACATCAATGTCTTGTTCAGTAATCGTGACCCACGGAATACCTTTTTGTTGCCAATAACAACGTTCTAAATCAAGTTTTTCAATGGTTCGTGGGTCTTTGAAGGATTCCTGATATTTCACTTGAACAGCAAATTGAGCCGGAAATGGGTCTTTCGCATCAATCAGAAAATCCGTCGTCATGACCAGATCAACACCTTGAGTAACGGGATGTTTTATTCCTTCTCTCTGAGCAATGATACGAGTGTCATCGCGTATCAAAGGAAATTGCTCCCGAATGTCCAGAACACTTTCTGACCAGTCAAATAAGAGAAATGTCGCAAGTTCCAGATCAGACAATAAATGATGAATGCGTTTTGTTTTGTGAGAGAAAATACGATGAGATCGACCATCGGAAGGGACATCCTGAACGCGTAGCCATGGTTGATACTTTTCGACATAGCCTTGCCCACGACCATCCTTGATCCGCTGTTCAATCAGTTTTTCCGATAAGAAGTAATTTTTACGTGCCATAAAAAAGTCCAGGATGCTTTTTAATCAAGCATAGCTGGACTTTTATAGTTTTCAAATATAATGTCAAGTTTACATATATTTTGTCAAACTTTACGAATTTAATGTCAAGTTTAAGAATATAATGTTAACCAACATCTCCCTGTTTTTACTGCTGTATTATTATTCGACTGTAACCGATTTAGCCAGATTGCGCGGCTGATCCACATCGGTACCTTTGATTAGTGCGATATGATAAGCCAGCAACTGCATCGGGATGGTGTACACAATTGGCGCAATAATGTCTGCAACGCTTTCCATCGGCATAACCCGCATGGTGTCGTCACTGCTGAAACCAGCAGCCCGATCAGCAAACACATACAACAAACCACCACGCGCACGCACTTCTTCCACGTTCGATTTCAGTTTTTCCAGCAATTCATTGTTAGGAGCGACCACAATGATTGGCATTTCGCTATCGATCAATGCCAGCGGGCCATGCTTCAATTCGCCAGCAGCATAAGCTTCCGCATGAATATAACTGATCTCTTTCAGTTTCAGCGCACCTTCCATCGCGATCGGATATTGATCACCGCGACCTAAAAACAGGCTGTGCTGTTTATTGGCAAATTGTTCCGCCAATGGCTCAATCTGTTTATCCAGTTTCAGAGCCTGTTCGATTTGTGAAGGCAAGGCCTGTAATGCACTGGCAACACAACGCTCATCTGTTTCGGTCATCTGACCATTGCAACGACCAATTGCAGTCACCAGCATCAGCAGACCTGTTAACTGAGTAGTAAATGCTTTGGTAGAAGCGACACCGATTTCAGCACCGGCGCGGGTCATAAAGGCCAGGTCGGATTCCCGTACCAATGAAGAGCCCGGCACATTACATAGTGTCAGACTTGCCATATAACCCAGCTCCTTCGCCAGGCGCAGTGCTGCGAGGGTATCAGCCGTTTCACCTGACTGAGACAGGGTGATGATCAGACTGTTCGGATGCACAACGGATTTGCGATAACGGAACTCAGAGGCAATTTCAATGTTACAGGAAACGCCAGCCAGCGATTCAAACCAGTAACGTGCGACCATGCCGGAATGGTAAGAAGTACCACAGGCAACAATCTGCACATGTTTTACTTTCTGGAAAATTTCACGAGCATGCGTACCGAAAGCTTCAGGCACAATATGATTGCCAACTAACCGGCCTTCCAGTGTGTTCAGGATCGCTTGTGGCTGTTCGTAAATCTCTTTCTGCATATAATGACGATAATGACCTTTATCACCGGCATCGTGCGATAATTCAGATTCAATTTCTGCGCGTTCTACCGGCTGACCAGCCACGTTAAAGATCTGTACACCACGACGGGTAACTTCCGCGACATCACCCTCTTCCAGGAAAATAAAACGACGGGTAACCGGCAATAACGCCAGCTGATCAGATGCGATGAAGTTCTCGCCCAGACCGCGACCGATAACAAGCGGAGAACCGGAACGGGCAACAACCAGACGGGAAGGATCACGACGATCCATAAGTACCGTACCGTAAGCACCACGCAGATCTTTCACTGTAGTTTGCAGTGCCTGCAACAGGCTATCTGAGGTTTTCAGGTAATGATGCACCAGATGAACGATGACTTCGGTATCAGTCTGGGAAACAAATTCGTAGCCTAAACCCTGCAGCTTTTCCCGCAGTTCTTCATAGTTTTCGATAATACCGTTATGTACTACTGCCAGATCGCCATTCGACACATGTGGATGCGCGTTAGCTTCGGAAGGTTCGCCATGCGTCGCCCAACGGGTATGCGCAATACCAATACCGCCGGACAAAGGTTGTTGCTCCAGTGCAGCCGCTAATTCCTGCACCTTACCTAAACGACGCACACGCTGTAATTCACCTTGCGGGCTTATAATTGCCACACCGGCTGAGTCGTAACCGCGATATTCCAGACGACGAAGGCCTTCCACCAGAATTTCAGCGATATCACGTTGAGCTACTGCACCGACGATTCCACACATGTTTATTTTTCTCCAATCTGCTCAGACTTGGTATATAGAACGCAGAGACATCACTGTAAGTTTGCTTGCTTATCTATATACGAAATATTCGTTTAATTAAGTTATCAACCTGTTACCGGCACACGAATGACCCGCACACCATGTTGTTCAATTTGTACTTTCAGTTCTTCCCCAATCCCGTCATCGGTGATCAGGGTATCAATCGCACTCCACGGCAGCTCCAGATTCGGAATGCGACGGCCAAACTTTTCAGAATCCACCAGCACAATGACTTCACGTGCGACTTCCGCCATTACCCGGGACAGACCAACCAACTCATTGAAGGTTATCGTGCCACGAGCCGGATCAACACCATCGGCACCGATAAACAGCTGATCAAAATCATAGGAACGCAACACCTGCTCCGCGACTTGCCCCTGAAAAGCTTCAGAATGCGGATCCCAGGTCCCGCCGGTCATTAACAATGTTGGTTCATTTTCCAGTTCACGCAGTGCCTGTGCGACTGTCAGTGAGTTAGTCATGACCACCAGACCGCGTTTTGTCGCCAGCAACGGGATCATGGCTCCCGTGGTACTGCCGCTGTCGATAATGATGCGGTTATGATCACGGATATGCTGAACAGCGGCCTGAGCGATGGCTAACTTTCGTTTCGAAACTTTGGCCGGAACTTCCTCTGCCAGAATTTCTGACGGCAGTGGAATGGCACCACCATAACGACGCAGCAACACTCCACTACGTTCCAGCTCGGCCAGGTCTTTACGAATGGTGACTTCTGACGTTTCAAAACGCTGTGACAGATCTTCGACGCTGACTTCACCCTGCTCATTCAACAGAGAGATAATGGCATGCCGGCGCTGCTGTGTGTTTCGCTTGATCATCACTTTTGTTTCGATTCGAAATTTAACGAGCAGTATATGCTTACAAAAAGAAAGTTCAAGCAGATGAAAAAGGTTTTTCCCGGGGAAATTTAAGAGCCCACACAGACGGTGGGCCGGAAATACGCGGATGGACGTTTATTTCTTTTGTTTTACCGGACGGTGCCAACCGGTAATGTGGTGCTGGCGCACCCGGGTCAGAACCAGTTCATCTTCCCCTACATCGCGGGTGATGGTGGAGCCTGCCCCCAGCGTGGCCCCTTTTGCGACTCTCACAGGCGCTACCAGCTGAGTATCAGAGCCGACGAAGACATCGTCCTCAATGATAGTTTTATGTTTATTGGCACCATCATAATTGCAGGTGATCGTTCCCGCGCCGATATTTACATTAGCGCCAATCTCGCTGTCGCCAAGATAGGAAAGATGGCCGGCTTTTGAACCCAGCCCCAGTCTGGCATTTTTCAGTTCGACAAAGTTTCCCACATGCGCCTGAGCAGCCAGTTCGGCACCCGGACGTAACCGGGCAAATGGGCCAACAGTACAGCCTTCAGCCAGTACAGAACCTTCAATAATGGAATATGGGCTGATAATGCTGTCATCCGCAATCCGGCAGTTTTTAAGAACGCAGCCGGCCCCAATCTGCACACGATGCCCCAGCTCAACCTGTCCTTCAATGATCACATTCACATCAAGCAATACATCTTCACCACACTGCAGGGTCCCACGCAGATCAAAACGTGCAGGATCGAGCAGCGTCACCCCTTCCAGCATCAGCTGTTCTGCAGCTCGCTTCTGGTAGAAACGCTCCAGTTGTGCCAGTTGCAGACGATTATTTGCACCTTCCACTTCCTGCGCGCAGACAGGCTGTGCGGTCTGAATTGAACTGCCGGAATGATGTGCCGCAGCAATCACATCCGTCAGATAATATTCGCCCTGCGCATTCAGATTGGTTAAGCCGGACAGCCATTGTTTAAGCTGTTTCGCAGGCGCCACCAGCACACCGGTATTTACCTCATTGATCAATTGTTGTTCTGCTGTGGCATCTTTTTGTTCCACAATACCGACGACCTGCCCGTCAGCCCGCAAAATGCGACCATAACCGGTCGGATTAGCCAGTGATACCGTCAGCAGACCGATACCATTAGCAGGCTGGATAGTCAGCAAGGTTTCTAAAGTGACCGGACTAATCAGAGGTGTGTCGCCGTATAACACCAATACTTTGGCATGATCTGGAATTGTCGGCATAGCCTGCGCCACCGCGTGACCGGTACCGAGCTGTTCAGCCTGCAGAACCCATTCGACATCAGCATCGTTTAATCTGGCCTGCATTGCCTCTCCGCCATGCCCGTAAACCAGATGGATCTTCTCCGCATTTAAACTACGCGCAGTATCAATCACATGGCTGACCATGGGACGTCCGGCAACCGGATGAAGGACTTTAGGTAAAGATGAACGCATACGGGTACCTTTACCCGCGGCAAGAATAACGACATGCAGAGACATAACGAACCTCGATCGATACAGATGTCGCTATTCTAGAAGAAAACGGCTGGCCCGGCACAGAACTATCCAATGCAAATTAACAGAATCAAATTTTATGCCATTCAATCCAATCTGACCCTGTCAGATTTTCTTGGTGCGTCCGCACTGAATTAAATGCGCAAAATATGTCACATCATGTATCTTATTTTACCGTAGTCAACTGACAACTAATTACTAATAAAAACGCGGGATAACAACATAATGCAAAATTTTACTTTTCCTCAGGAAGAGCAGCACTTTCGTATCCAAAACTGCAAAACCCCTCAGATGCTGGCTAATCAGCTGACAATATTATGTGCAGCCAATAACTTTGAGTATTACCAGTTATGCCTGACATTACGTCGCGGCCTGCAACAAACGGATCTTACTCTGCTGACGCAAACACCGGACAACTGGGCAGAGCACTATGCTAAAAACAACACGATCCAGAATGATTCATTATATCAGCGCGCGCAAACCCAAAGCCGGCCATTATTCTGGCAGTCTGAAGCCAAACCGGAACATGAAAATTTCCTCCCGATGGACTGCTGGCGGCAGTTTGGAATGGAAGAAGGGATAGCAGTACCGTTGCATGGTCCTGCTGGTTTTTGTGGTTATTTTGCATTGAGCCGTCACAAGAAAGAACCGATCCGGCTTCAGGACTTTTTTCACTTAAGCTATCTGGGACATATTCTCCAGGAACAGGCAATTCAGCTGTTTTCTCCGGAACAATCAAATCTTTCCGGCCGGGAAAAAGAATGTCTGTTCTGGGTGAGTGAAGGTAAAACTTCATGGGAAATTGCACAGATCCTGGGTATTACAGAGCGCACCGTAAACTTTCATCTGAATAATGCCATCCGGAAGAGCGGCTGTAAGAACCGCTATCAGACAGTGGCAAAAAATATTATTACCGGTGAACTGGCACACACAGTGACCCGAATCAATCTGACCCATCTGCTCCAGAGTCCGCAATCCCTCTCTGCCTGACACCTGAAATACAGACGCAGCATGTTTGCTGCGTCTGCACCTGAAGAAATATTGTATCCGGGAACAATTGTTGCACTCCCCGAATTCATCAGTATCTGTTTTGTGCCGTTTTAAAGCACGATAAACGGGTCGTTATATGAAAAAACGCATAACAACTATGAATTCAGAGAGGTAGATATGTCCAGGCGCCTAACATCGACTCAGCCGTCATTGCTGGGGGAATTGAAATTATGCACCGAAGTAGGGCCCTCTTTAGGGGATTCCCGGATCCAATTGCTGGAAGCAATTGAAAGACTCGGTTCATTATCACAGGCCGCAAAGTCGATCCCCCTGTCATACCGTGCCGCCTGGGATGCACTGGATGAAATGAACAATCTGGCGGAGCAACCGCTGGTGATACGCACCGCCGGTGGTAAAAACGGCGGGGGCACACAACTGACCGCTTACGGAAAACAGGCTGTCGCCTTATATCGTGCATTGCAGACGGAATATCAGCAGGCCCTGGCCCGGATTCAACAACAGCTGCAGAGAGCATCGTGTCAGCAAGGCAATGATTATTATGATATTGGCCAATTTCGTCGCTTACTTCGCCGTATCTCAATGCGCAGCAGTGCCCGTAATCAATTTATAGGCACTGTGGTCGCGATGCATACCGCACCGGTGGATTTCGAGGTGACCCTGCAGCTCAGTGACAATGTACAACTGATTGCCGTGATCACCCGTGAGTCAGCAGAAACTCTGGGCATCGCCTTGGGTCAAGAATTGTATGCCCTGGTGAAATCATCGTCAGTAATGCTCGTGACTGATCGTCAGCTGAAATTATCGCCCCGTAATCAGCTCTGGGGACAAATCAGCAAAATTCATCAGGGACCGGTCAACAGCGAAGTGGTAATCAACTTACCGGGAGATAAGAGCGTATGTGCAGTGGTGACGACAGAAAGCGTCAACACCATGCAACTGATGGAAAATCAGGAGGTCTGTGCCGCATTCAAGGCATCCTCGGTGTTGCTGTGCGGTTATTCCGGATGAAGAGACGACAAAAGTGACCGAACAGGACTGGAGCACGGTCTGGCTGACGCTGAAACTGGCGCTGCTGGTGACCGGAATTTTGTTATTGATTGCAACACCACTGGCCTGGTGGCTGGCGCAAACCCGTAGCCGGTATAAACCCTTATTTAATGCGGCATTAAGCTTGCCGATGGTGTTACCGCCAACGGTATTGGGTTTTTATCTGTTGTTACTGCTGGGGCCTCACGGACCGGCCGGAAAGCTGCTTATCGCCCTGGATTGGCAAGCACTGCCTTTTAGTTTCAACGGAATTGTACTCGGCGCGGTCTTACACAGTTTACCGTTTGCTATTCAGCCCATTCAGAATGCTTTTGAAGCCATCGGCCGGCGGCCATTAGAGGTAGCGGCAACGTTGCGCGCTTCACCTGTTGATTGCTTTTTTTCTGTCGCACTTCCTCTGGCCCGGCCTGGTCTGGTCACCGCAGCGGTCATGGCATTTTGCCACAGTATCGGTGAGTTCGGTGTCGTGCTGATGATTGGTGGCAGCATTCCCGGAGAAACCAAGGTGTTATCGATACTGCTGTATGAGCATGTGGAAAATCAGGAGTATCAGCAGGCACACTGGCTGGCGGGAGGCATGGTGATATTTGCAATGCTGGCCCTGATGTTGATCTACTGGTTCGGCAATAGCCGGAGAACACATCATGCATGATATTGAAATTCGCTTATGCTGGTCACGCAGTGAATTTCAGCTGGATGTTGCGTTACAGCTTCCCGGACAAGGCGTCAGTGCGCTGTTTGGTCCTTCCGGCTGCGGTAAAACAACCTGTCTGCGGGCAATAGCAGGACTGGAGAAATTGCCGGATGCTTATATCGCTATCGGTGATGAAGTCTGGCAGGATTCCGCCCGGAATATTTTCATCCCGCCCCACCAACGTGCCCTCGGTTATGTCTTTCAGGAAGCCAGTCTGTTTCCGCATCTATCCGTAGAACAAAACTTGCTGTTCGGCGTAAAACGCCTTCCGCCCCAGCATCCGAAAGCCGACCAGAGTTATATCTGTCAGCTGTTAGGTATTCAGTCGCTGTTGCAGCGGCACCCTCATCAACTCTCCGGAGGAGAACGTCAGCGGGTCGCCATCGCCCGCGCACTGCTGCTGGCACCCAGGATCTTGCTGATGGATGAACCTTTGTCGGCGCTCGATCAGGCAAGAAAACAGGAAATTCTGCCCTATCTGGAACGCTTGCACCGACAGCTTTCTATTCCGATCATTTATGTCAGTCATGCTGCTGATGAAGTTTCCCGGCTGGCAGATCATCTGGTCTTGCTACAGCAGGGAAAAGTTGTGGCTAGCGGCGCATTGAATGAAACCTTAACACGTCTGGATTTGCCGGCAGATTTCACCGAACAGGCGGGCGTGGTATGGGAGATGACATTACACGAACTGGAAGATGACGGGCTGGCGGAATTAAAAACCAAGACATCCGATCAGATGTCATTACTGGTGGCCCAAACCGCACAGGCACTGGGTAGCAGTGTCCGCTGCCGGATTGATGCCCGCGATGTCAGCCTGAGTCTGCATAAAGCCGTTGATTCCAGTATTCTGAATCTTTTGCCTGCAACCATAACCGGTATGGTGCCGGCAGATACCCCCGGGCATTTACTGATTAAATTACAGGCAGGCCAGCAGCCGCTACTTGCCAGAATAACCCAGCGTTCTGCAAAAGCGTTGCAGTTACAGAGCGGAATGACGGTGTGGGCCCAAATAAAAGCAGTGGCACTGCTGGAGTAAGCCATTCCGGCGATAAAGATGAAGCTGTACCGCCGGTATCCGATATAACAGGTCAGGATTATACTAATCTATTGTCATCAAAAGGATCATTCACCATGTCGCCCAAAGACTGGGGGTTTGCATTACTGATTGTTTTCGCCTGGGGTTTTAACTTTGTCATCATTCACTGGGGACTGGATGGTGTACCGCCCTTGTTACTTGGTGCGCTGCGTTTCACTCTGGTTGCCTTCCCCGCCATCCTGTTCGTTCCCCGGCCCCGGATCTCCTGGCGCTGGTTGCTGGCATATGGCCTCACGATCAGTTTTGGTCAGTTTGCCTTCCTGTTTACAGCCATGAAGATTGGCATGCCAGCCGGTATTGCCTCATTAGTTTTGCAATCTCAGGTATTGTTTACCCTGTTGTTTGCAGCCTTGTTGTTACGGGAACATTGGCTGCCACATCAGCCGTTTACTCTGGGTATTGCGGCGCTGGGACTGTTCGTACTGGCGACGCAACAGGGGCAAAATGGTATGACGCTGGCTGGTTTTCTGCTGACCGTGGCCGCTGCCGCCAGTTGGGGGATGGGAAATATCATCAACCGCTACATTACCCGGGAAGGTTCACTGAACCTGCTCAGTCTGGTGGTATGGAGTGGCCTGATTCCGCCGGTTCCCTTTTTCATCGCTTCATATTGGCTGGAAGGCCCCGCGCTGATCGCTGAAAGTCTGCAACAAATCCAGCTGCACTCTGTTTTGGCCGTGGTTTATCTGGCGCTGGTCGCCACGCTCTATGGCTATGTGGCCTGGGGACGTCTGCTGCAGCGTTATCCGGTCGCGCAGGTAGCGCCATTAACATTGCTGGTGCCATTAGTCGGCTTAATGTGCGCCCGCTTGTTTCTGGATGAACAACTGACCCGCTGGCAATGGCTGGGGATTTTGCTGGTTCTTCTGGGTCTGGTGCTGAATATTTTCTGGCCCCGGTACCTCAGACTTCGTCGGCAAAGTGCACAGCAGCAACCCAAAGCCTGAGCGGATGCGGTACAGAAATAAAAGAATGTAAAGCTTCGCCAGTGTTCCGCCGGCAGCCGATATGATGTCGGACGGATATGAGCGCGGAGCTGACTCGTGGTATTTTTAAAAAAACGATGGTTATATTTTCTGTTACCGTTGCTGGCAATGTTTGCGGTATTTGCCGTACTGCAACGCCCGGAGCCGGTGCAGTACATCACCTCTCCGGTCCGTTATGGCAATATTGAGCAAACGGTACTGGCCAGCGGTACATTAAATGCGGTCAATCAGGTCAATGTCGGCTCTCAGGTTTCCGGCCAGCTGAAATCACTGAAAGTGGCATTGGGCGATCAGGTCACCAAAGATCAGCTGATTGCCGAAATTGACCCTATTCTGCAGCAATATACTTTACGTCAGGCGCAGGCCAGTCTGGACAGTGCGAAAGCACAAAAACAGGCTAAACAGGCTCTACTCCGTCAGTATGAACTGGCCTATCGCCGGCAACAGCAGATGTGGCGGCAGGATGCGACGTCCAAAGCCAGTCTGGAAGAAGCCGCGGCTACGCTGGATACCACCCGGGCTGCAATTAACCAGCTGGATGCGGAGATCACCTCTGCTCAGGTGTCAGTTGATACGGCGAAAGCCAATCTGGGTTATACCCGGATTACCGCGCCCATCAGTGGTACCGTCGTTTCTATCGTGACCAAAGAGGGACAAACCGTAGCCGCTTCTCAGTCCGTCCCCACCATTATCAAACTGGCCAATCTGGATACCATGACCGTGAAGGCTGAAATATCGGAAGCCGATGTGATCCATGTTAAACCGGGGATGAGTGTCTGGTTCACCACCTTGGGTGATCCGGATAAGCGGTATCATGCCACGTTAAGAGCCATCGAACCGGCATCAACCTCAGACAGCAGTGATGATGATAGTTCCTCCAGCAGCTCAAGTTCATCCGACTCATCGTCTTCATCTTCCAGCGCGGTCTATTACAACGGTTTATTTGATATCGCTAATATGGATCACAAATTGCGCGTATCGATGACGGCACAAGTGACGATTGTCTCCGGTGAAGCGAAGAATGTGCTGTTAGTGCCGATTGCTGCTGTTGAAAATAATGCGCAACAGCAATCCACGGTCCGGGTGCTGGAACAAGGTAAAGTCATCAGTAAAATCATTCAGACCGGATTAAAAGACAGCCTCAATATTCAGATCATCAGCGGTCTGAAAGAAAAAGAACAGGTCATCCTGGGGGATAGTCAGAGCAGTACTGACAATGCCGGCAATTCCGGGCAGATGATGCCACCACCTGGTCCATGAAAATGATGCAAACACCGCCCTTAATGGAACTGCAGCAAATCAGTCGTCATTTTCAGACCGGCGATGAACGGCTGACCGTCCTGCATGAGATCAGTCTCAGTATTTACGCCGGTGAAATGGTTGCCATCATCGGTGCATCCGGCTCAGGTAAATCGACGTTGATGAATATACTGGGCTGTCTGGATCGCCCCAGCAGTGGTGACTATCGCGTCAATGGCCGGAGTACCGCAACGCTGAGCAGTGACCAACTCGCTGATCTGCGCCGGGATTGCTTCGGTTTCATCTTCCAGCATTATCACCTGCTCTCACATCTGAAGGCAGAAGGTAATGTCGAGATCCCGGCTATTTATGCCGCACAGCATAAGCACACGCGAATTCAGCGCGCCCGTTCACTGCTGCAGCGTCTGGGGCTGGCGGATAAACAAAGTAACCGGCCGGGTCAGCTTTCCGGCGGCCAGCAACAACGCGTCAGTATTGCCCGGGCGCTGATGAATGGTGGTGATGTGATTCTGGCGGATGAACCTACCGGTGCGCTGGACAGTCAGAGTGGCAAAGAGGTCATGCAGATCCTGCGGCAGCTTCACCGGCAGGGACACACTATCGTGCTGGTCACTCACGATCAAAATATAGCTGCCCACGCCGAACGGGTAATAGAGATCAGTGACGGACGTATTATTGCCGATCATCGCCAGACCGCCAGTCATATTGAACTGCCGGATAATGACGCCAGCTTACCGGAGCAGCCGGCAGAACCACATACTTTCCGCTGGTGGAGCCGGCAATGGACCCGTTTTTCTGAAGCATTCCGAATGGCCTGGATCTCGATGCTCACGCACCGGATGCGAACCTTACTGACCATGCTCGGGATCATCATCGGTATCACGGCTGTCGTCAGTGTGGTGGCCGTCGGTCAGGGAGCAAGGAATAAGGTCATCAGTGATATCAGCTCAATGGGTACCAATACCATTGATGTTTATCCCGGAAAAGACTGGGGTGATCGCAATGCCAGCGCGATCCAGACACTTACGCCCCAGGATTTACCCTTACTCAGCGGGCAGATTTATACCGACAGCGTGACACCCAACGTCAGCACGAATGCTCTGCTACGTGATGGTGGACAGGCACTGAAAGCCATGGTGTATGGCGTCGCCGGACAATATTTCCAGGTAAAAGATCTGCAGATGGTTTTTGGTAAAGCATTTGATCAACGTGCCGTGGAACAACTCGAACCAGTCGTGGTCATTGATCATAACACCCGGATCAAACTCTATGGTGAGCACATCAATCCGGTTGGCAAAGTGATCCTGCTGAATAACCTGCCCTGCCGCATCATTGGTGTCACTGCAGAAAAAAAGAGCTCGTTTGATACGCAGAATCTGAATGCCTGGTTGCCTTACACATCCGCGATGTACCGGTTAATGGGGCAGCACTATTTCAGCTCAGTTTCCGTTCGCATTAAAGACGGGGTTTCCAGCGGTATTGCTGAACAACAGATCATTAAACTCCTGACCCGGGCACATGGCCGTAAAGATTTTTATACCCGTAACAGTGACAGTATACTGCAAACGATCGAGAAAACGACCGCCACGCTGACACTGCTGATTTCATCCATTGCCGTGATCTCACTGATTGTCGGTGGCATCGGCGTCATGAATATCATGCTGGTTTCCGTCACCGAACGGACACGGGAAATTGGTATCCGCATGGCGGTCGGCGCCCGGCAACAAGATATCCTGCAACAATTTCTGATTGAAGCGGTGATGGTCTGTCTGCTCGGTGGCAGTTTGGGGATCCTGTTATCATTCGCTGTCAGCGCTGTCTTTTCTATGCTTGTCAGCAGTATGCAAATGGCATTTTCCATTTGGTCATTGCTCGCAGCATTCCTGTGTTCATCATTAATTGGCGTACTGTTTGGCTATCTGCCAGCCCGCAATGCTGCCCGGCTTGATCCGATAGAGGCACTGGCCCGTGAATAAACTATCCCCGCTTTATCTGGCGCTTTGTATCTTGACTGCCTGCAGCCAGCACACCGCGTCTCCACCGCAAAAGGATTTATCTCCGGCCACACCTGCGCAGTGGCAAAATAACTTGTTTTCAGCGCAGGAAGTGCTTAAACAGGCACATTGGTGGCAGGCATTCCAGGATCCCGCACTGGATCAACTGATCCAGCAGGTATTAGAAAAAAACAATGATCTGGCTGTTGCGGCACTTAAAGTCAGACAGGCGCGCCTGAATGCCGGCCTTACCGCGACCAATTTAACGCCCGATTTATCTGCCGCCCTCAGTGCAGAAAAACAAAAAACATGGCAACAGACAGCCGCCGTGAACAGCAACGACACTGCTACATACAACACGGCACTTTCACTCAATTATGAACTGGATCTGTGGGGAAAGCTGGCTGATGAACGGGCTGCTGCCAACTTTGAAGCGGAAGCAACGGAGCAGGATCGACAAGCATCGGCACTATCTCTTATTGGTACGACCGCGACGCTGTACTGGCAACAAGGTTATCTGAATGAGCAGATCCGGCTTAATCAGGAGAGTCTGACCTATACCCGGCAAGCACTGAAAATAGCGAATGCGCATTATCAGGCCGGTGCGAACAGCAAGCTTGATGTATTACAGGCCGAACAGAGTGTCGCCAGCCAGCTGGCAAGTCATGAATTACTCCTCCAGCAAAGAGAAGAGAACCAGAATGCACTGGCTATCTTGCTGGATCAGCCGCCAGGAGCCACTTTGCCGCTGCCGTCAGCGCTGCCGGTCACACCAATACCCGATATACCAGCCGGTTTACCTGCCGATGTACTGGCGCAACGCCCTGATGTTAAAGCGGCTGAATTACGGGTACGTTCTGACTATGCCACCCGCCAGTACACGGCAAAAAGTTACTATCCGACATTTAGTCTGACCGGTGCACTGAGTACCGGTAGTGAACAATTACATTCCGTATTGCGAAATCCGACAGGCAGCATAGGGACTGGATTGACTCTACCTTTTATTGAATGGCAGACTACCCGCCTGAGTATTGCAAAACAGCAAGTGGTGTATGAGCAGACCGTCCGAAATTTCCGGCAAACGTTTTATACCGCACTATCTGAAGTTGAAAATCAGCTGTCTGCCCGGCAGCATTATCTGAATGCCGCCTCTCAACTGGTCCATTCACTGGCACTGGCGCAGCAAACAGAAACGATCACCGCCGTACGTTATCACGCCGGTGAGATTGAGATGCAGAACTGGCTGGAACAGCAGGAAAACCGTCGCACAGCGGAAAAAGAACTGCTGGATAATCGCTATCAGCAACTGACAACCCAGCTGGCACTGTACCAGGCACTGGGTGGAAATCCCGCCCGGCAACAGAATTAACGTTTGATCCCGTGTGAAGCGGCACTAATGTGCCTGATTGGCTGGTGCAGTGCGCTGCACCAGCACTTTTTTCTCCCAGCGCCGGCTGCGCCAGCGCCAGAACATGGTCAAACCCCGCACCCATTCATCGACCACAAAACCACACCAGATCCCGACCAGTCCCCATGCCCAGTGAATACCACACAGGTAAGCGATTGGGATCGCAATGCCCCACATAGAGATCAGAGCCATGCGGAATGGGAAACGGGCATCCCCGGTCGCCCGCAGTGAACTGATGACGATGATGTTAAATGTACGCCCCGGCTCCAGGATCAGACTCAGTAAGAACAGCTGCCCGGCTGTCGCCAGTATAACTTCGTCAGCAGTGAATAATTCCATCAGATACGGTCCGGAAACGACAACCAGCGCCACCGACAATACGGTCACAACTAAGCCGATTTTCAGACTGCGCATCAGACGATGATAAGCCTGATCCAACTCACCGGCCCCCACCAGATGACCGATCATGATCTCCGTACCCAGTCCAATCGCAATACCAAACAACATCACAAACAGACTGATCTGAAAGAAATAGGATTGTGTTGCCAGCATCTTATCGCCCAGCAAAGCAACAAAGGAGGTGATTACCATCATCTGCAACATCCAGGAGAGGTTTTCCCCTGCTGCAGGTAATCCGATTTTCATGATTTTACTGATAATATCGGAAGAGAAACGACAGCATTCAGCCCAGCGCAATTGCAAACCGATACGACGACGAATCAGCCACACCAGTAACATGACCCCGATGACACGTCCCGCAACGGTCGACCAGGCCACACCGGCCACGGACATCTGTGGCAAACCAAACCAGCCGTAAAGCAGCAACGCATTGCCGACCAAAGTCACCAGGTTGACAATCACCGTGACATACATCGCTTCACGGGTATAACCATAGGCTCGCAGGCTGGCAGCCAGACACAGCGCGATTGCTTCCGGTAACAAACACAATGCAATAATCTGCAGATAGACATGCCCCATGGATTGCAGATGTTCCGGCATATTCATTAATTGCAGAATAGGTGTTGCACCAAATAATACTCCGAGCGCCACAACCAACCCAATCAAGGCATTGAATCCAATGGCCTGCTGCACCACTCTTCTGGCGACATCCCGTTGCCCGGCGCCTAAATACTGCGTGATCACCACGCTGGAGCCGATACCGACAAAGTTGAACAGCGTGATACTGACATCAAAAAACTGGTTCCCCACAGACAAGGCAGCGACAGCCTGATAGGAAACATGGCTGATCATGAATGTATTCAGTGCCGCAGTCAGAAAATGCAGCGCCAGATCAATAAACAGCGGCCAGGTTATCTGAAACAGCGACTGAGAACGGACAGCAGATACAGAAGTCATAAGAGGGAAAAACACCGGGAGGCAGAATAGACTTGATTAGACGTTCTTTTAAGGGAAAAAACAATCCGCCATCTGCAGAGATGATTCCCGTTTTCTAAGATTTCAGAGTACGTGAACAGTCTCGGGACTGTTCACGCAATAAACATTAACTGAGTTTTTTCAGATGTTTCTCTGCAATTTCCTGCACTTTCCCCACGCGGCGACGATATTTCTCTTCGGTGTGTCCCAGATATTCTGTCGTCATCCAGGTTTTCACAATTTCCATCGCAATCGCAGAACCGATGATTTTACCGCCGATGCAGAGCACGTTGGTATCGGAGTGAGAACGCGCCAGATTCGCACAGAAAGGATCCTGACATACGGCAGCGAAAACACCGTAGATTTTATTGGCGATCATTGCACTGCCATAACCCACGCCATCGACAAAAATACCTCGATCGGCTTTGCCTTCACCCACAGCCAGCGCTGCCGGATAAACCGTATCAGGCAAGTCACAGGCATCTTCACTGTGGGCACCAAAATCAAGAACTTCGTGTCCCTGGCTCTGCAGATAAGCTTTGATCTCTTCTTTCAAAGAGAAACCTGCATGATCACTGGCCATTGCTATCTTCATGTTACGCTCCATACCTGTACTATTCAGAATTAGATCCCTGTCATCATCATTTTTAACACTGAAAAACAATGACTACCCGGTGTGACTGCGGACCTTCAGGCGACGCGGAATCACCTCAACTCCCGGAGTGTAATTATGTTCGGTGGCAGCCAGCGCTAGCGCCAGCGCCCGCTCAGCGATCAATGAGAACTGCTGAGGTAATGCATTCACTTTAACCGGAAGGAAATCAAGTAATTGATTATCGCCAAATGTAGCTAACCGCAGGTTTTTCATCAGCTCAGGATGTTCCTGCAACGTGTTAAGCACACCTTCCAGCAACACATAAGACGTCGTAACCAGCGCTTCAGGCATCACTCCCCGCGCGATCCAGTCGGCACAAATACGGGCACCTTCACTGCGGCTGAAATGTTCCCCATACGCAATCAATGGTTCTCCGGTTATATCAGCCGACCGTAATGCCGCACGGAATCCACGTTCACGCTCATGAGATATACCCAAATCCGGCACCGCACCTAACAGACCAATGCTGGCGGGTAATGGCGATAATAAGGAGTTCGTCAGTCTGATCGCACCATCAAGGTCCTCGCTGATAACGGAGGCAAATTTTTCGTCATCCAGTGCACGGTCGATCGCAATGACAGGCAAACCTTTTTGCTGTAACCGGGGATAAAAATCGTTATACGGCTCTAATACTGTAGACACCAGCAGTGCATCAATACGGCGGGATGTCAGCATTTCTGCCAACGCTTTCTCAGTTTCCGGATTATCATCCGAGCAGGTGATAATCAGCTGAAAACCGTGTGCGCGCGCACCGGCTTCCAGCAATTTGGCCAGACGGGCATAACTGGTGTTTTCGAGATCAGGCAGAATAAAACCAAACAGACGACTACTACCAAGTCTCAGGGCTGTCGCAGCCTGATCGGGCTTATAGTTATACTGATTGACGACCGCCATCACCCGTTCGCGGGTTTTTTCACTGATGCGGTGTTGTTCAGCTTTACCGTTCACCACATAGCTCGCCGTTGTACGCGATACTCCTGCCAGGCGCGCGATTTCTTCAAGCTTCATTCGACACCCACCTCTTATTTTCGCTGACGTAAATGTGCACCACATCAAATTACTGGTGATTATACAATAACCAGTTCTTGAATATCTAGCTGAAACGATACAGCATATGAACTGAAACGATTAATCTACTTTTTGGCAAATGAGAGTTGCAAACTTGCTACCCAAAGTTGCAACAAATAGCTCAGAATATGAATTGGTGAATCGTTTGAGTTCTGCGATTTATATATCTGACACAACTATAAGAGAGGTACACGCCATGCTGACACTGGCGGAGCAAGATATCCAATTGGGGGCTAAAGCCGACGACAAGCAAAGTGCCATTCGTATGGTGGCACAGAAGATGGTCGATGCGGGGCTGATTGAAGCACCTTATGTTGAAGGGATGCTGCGTCGTGAGACTCAGAATTCCACTTATCTGGGTAACGGTATTGCCATTCCTCATGGCACCACTGACACCCGTGAACAGGTTAAACAGACCGGCGTTCGCGTATTGCATTTCGCTGATGGCGTTAACTGGGGCGATGGTCAGACAGCGTATGTTGTTATCGGCATTGCTGCCCGCTCAGACGAACATCTGGGTATTCTGCGCCAGCTGACCCGTGTTCTGGCTGATGACTCTGTTGCTGACTATCTGAAGCACTGTAAGAGTACTGCTGATTTGGCAAAACTGCTGAGTGGCCAGAAACCGACCCCGACATTGCTGTTAGACAGCAGCACCGTACAGTTGCAGACTTCTGCACAGGATATTTTCGGTCTGCAATCAACTGCCTGTGTCTTATTGCAAAACGGCGGCGCACTGGATGCAAGCGGTACTGCAGCAATCCAGGCATCTTCTCCGGTATGGATGGGTCAGGGTCTGTGGCTGGCTCGCACGAATACCGGTGTTAAGCGTACAGCAGTGTCTCTGGTTCGCCCTGCAGCGCCGTTCCAGCATGCGGGTCAACCGGTACAAGGTCTGTTGCTGATTGCTGCACAGGATGCGCTGCACAAGCCTGTATTGGATCGTCTGGTTGATATGATCAGCGAACAGAACGTGGCTCAGCTGTGGTCTGCTGCTGACAGTATGAAAGCAGTCAAATTGCTGACTGAAAAACCAATCGAAGGGCTGGAAGGTACGTTCACTATTACCAATCCGCACGGCCTGCATGCCCGTCCAAGCGCGACACTGGTTAAAGTAGCAAAAGAATTCCAAAGCGAAATCTGGGTTGCCAACCTGGATGGTGATGGCAAGTCTGTCAATGCCAAGAGTCTGATGAAAATTGTGAGCCTGGGCGTGAAGAGCGGCCACCGCCTGCAATTCATCGCGAAAGGTGATGATGCGCAGCAGGCTATCAGCAAAATCGGTCAGTCAATCGCCGATGGTTTAGGCGAAGGAGCTGGTCATGAGTAAGCCTTTGCTGACTGTAACTCTTAATCCTGCGCTGGATTTAACCGGTCACATTGGTCAAATCCAGGTTGGCAGCGTTAACGTGGTTAAATCAGGCAGTCTGCATCCGGCAGGTAAAGGCATCAACGTTGCCCGTGTGTTACGTGATCTGGGTGCGGATGTTGCCGTTACCGGTATTCTGGGCGCCGGAAACCAGCAGGCTTTCCGTGATCTGTTCAAGCAATGTGGCCTGACAGATCATTTCATGACTGTACCGGGTGATACCCGTATTAACGTCAAAATGGTGGAAGACAGCGGTGATGTAACTGACCTGAACTTCCCGGGTGTGGCGGTAGCGGAAGATGAGCTGAAAGAATTTGAAGCCCGTCTGCTGCGTCAGGCTGAACAGCATGAATACATCGTGGTAGCAGGTAGTCTGCCGCGCGGTATCAGTGCGGAAGCCAGCCGGGATTTGATCGCGAAACTGCAACAAAAGGGTGCGAAAGTACTGTTTGATAGCAGCAAAGAAGCGCTGGTCAAAGGTCTGGAAGCAAAACCGTTCCTCATCAAGCCAAATGAAGTTGAACTGGCTGAATGGGCTGGTCGTCCACTGGAAACAGAAGCTGAATTACGTCAGGAAGCAGAAAAACTGCGTGCTGCCGGCATCACCAACGTGGTGATTTCCCGTGGTGCTGATGGTGTTCTGTGGCTGGCAGACAACGAATGGTGGTCTGCATGCCCACCGCGGATGGAAGTAGTCAGTACCGTTGGTGCTGGAGACTCCATGGTTGCAGGCTTTGCCTGGGGTATGAGTCAGGGAATGGATAAAGAACAAATCCTGCGCCTTGCTTCTGCCGTTTCAGCTCTGGCTGTAACCCAAATTAGTGTGGGTGTTCCGAACAAACAGCAACTGGCCGACATGATGGCCCGTATTGACGTGAAAAGATTAGGTTAAGGAATAAACTTATGAATATTGTAATTGTCACCTCTTGTCCGAGTGGCATTGCCAACAGTGTTATCGCCGCAGGTCTTCTGGAAAAAGCGGCTGCCTCCCTGGGTTGGAATGCCGTTGTTGAATGTCATAACAACATTGAACCAGCAAAATTACTGACTGTAGATGAAATCAGTACTGCAGACCTGGTTGTTGTTGCTGGCGACAACATTGATCTCGCCCGTTTCACCGGCAAACGTGTTTATCAGGCCGGTGTAATGGATGCTATTCCGGACGCAAAAGCTTTCTTACAAACGGCAGCCGCAGCAGCGACAGTGACGTCAGCTGAAGCGGTTGCTTCTCAGCAAACCCAAGAGAAACCCAAGGTGTCCCCAATGAGCAAACGTATCGTTGCTATAACCGCCTGTCCAACAGGGGTTGCCCATACTTTTATGGCTGCCGAAGCACTGGAAGAAGAGGCAAAAAAACGTGGTTACTGGATCAAAGTCGAAACTCGCGGCTCTGTTGGTGCTAAAAACGCACTGACTGCCGAAGAGATCGCACAAGCTGATGTAGTCATCATCGCTGCCGATATCGAACTGGACCTGTCCCGTTTCGCTGGCAAAAAACTGTACAAAACCAGCACTGGCGCAGCACTGAAAAAGACTGCTCAGGAAATGGACCATGCTCTGGCTACCCAGAACGTATTCCAGGGTGGTGCATCTGCTGCCGCTTCTCACTCAGGTAAAGCTGAGCTGCCAGGCGTTTACAAACACTTGATGACCGGTGTATCACACATGCTGCCAATCGTGGTTGCAGGTGGTCTGTTGATTGCGCTGTCTTTCGTGTTTGGTATCGAAGCATTTAAAGAAGAAGGCACTATGGCTGCCGCACTGATGAAGATCGGTGGTGCGTCTGCATTTGCTCTGATGGTTCCGGTTATGGCTGGTTTCATCGCGTTCTCTATCGCTGACCGTCCAGGTCTGGCGCCAGGTTTGATCGGCGGTATGCTGGCAAGCTCTATCGGTGCAGGTTTCCTGGGTGGTATCGTTGCTGGTTTCATCGCCGGTTATGCCGCTAAAGCTATTGCTGACAACGTCAAACTGCCACAAACCATGGAAGCGCTGAAACCAATTCTGATCATTCCATTGTTCGCCAGCTTAATCACTGGTCTGGCAATGATCTATGTTGTTGGTACACCAATTGCCTCTATCATGAAAGGTCTGACTGACTTCCTGACTGGCATGTCTGGTGCGAACGCTATCCTGCTGGGTATTATCCTGGGCGCGATGATGTGTTTCGACCTGGGTGGCCCGGTAAACAAAGTAGCCTATGTATTCGGTACTGGTCTGCTGGCTTCAAACCCTAACGTTCCTAGCCTGCCAATGGCTGCTGTTATGGCTGCCGGTATGGTTCCAGCTATCGGTATGGGTATCGCTACTTTCGTTGCTCGCAACAAGTTCATCGATTCTGAACGTGAAGCTGGTAAAGCGTCTTTCGTTCTGGGTCTGTGCTTCATCTCTGAAGGTGCAATCCCATTCGCAGCACGTGACCCAATGCGTGTAATTCCATCAACTATGGCAGGTGGCGCACTGGCTGGTGCTCTGTCAATGCTGTTCGGTTGTGGTCTGATGGCACCACACGGTGGTCTGTTCGTACTGTTAATTCCAGGCGCAATCAGCAATGCTCTGATGTATATCGTTGCTATCGCTGCGGGTTCTGCTCTGACTGGTCTGATGTACGCAACCATCAAACCATCACAGGAAGTACAAACTGCTTAATTGTTTCATCACAAATGGAACCAGCTCCCTCCATTTTTGTGTGCCCCCCTCCCCGGCTGAATAAGCCGGGGCTTTTTGCTTTCTGATAGCAGGTGAAGGAAACCGGGGACAAAGGAAAACATCAGACACAGTAGATACTGTGTTTTGTCGTTGATGTCATAGTGGTTTGCTGAGCTTTCACCTGCTTCAGCAATATGCAAGAACAGGCTCATAAACAAAAAGCCCCGGAGCATTGCTCACGGGGCTTTCTCGTTTCTCAGACGGCCGGTGGATTTAAATCGGGCTGTCTTTACTCAGTTCTGATAATACGCCCGATACCGCTAACAGCAGTGCGGAGCGGATCACCTGATCACGACGGTTCAGTTGCAGTTGCTGCAATACCGGATCAGCGTTGTCTGTCGGCTCATCAATCTGCATCATGCTGATATTCTGCAAACTATGTAAACGGTTAAGATGATCTTTGACACATTCTTCACCAAAACGGTGATCATGAATGTCATTCACCAGAAAATCCCGCAGGCGAATGAAACGTTCGATATCCTGAGATACCTCGTAGGAAATCAGCCCCAGCGCAAAAATAAGCTTTAAACGAATATGGAGATCCGCCAGCGGACCTTTGCCATTCAGCAGCGGTTCAATGGCATATTTCACCGCATACTCTTCCTGGCGGAAGGCACGTCGCATCAGTTGATCGACGGCATCTTCCAGCATATCGACAACTTCAATGAAGAAACCGCGAGGGTTCTCAGGTTCAGCCAGACGTTCAAAAACCGCGTCCTCCTGATAGGTTGATACTTTAACTTTATTCATATGATGTGATCTTATGTGGAAACCCAGAAATCTGACCCGTTACCGCCGTTTATTCTTATATTGTTATAAATTTATTAGTTTCTTCAGAACCATAAACGAGAAAAGAGAGGACATAGCCTCTCTTTCCTTCATCACTATGCCATGCGCTGATATTCAGCCACAATGGTAGCCACACAAGGCTCATCCGCCTTCAGGCCAGTAGCGCGTAATAACGCAGCCTCGACACCATCCTGCTCGATCCAGCCCTGTAACTCTACAGCCTGAGGATCGTCTGCATTACGGTAATGCAATGCTGCCGCAATACCTTTCAGCAACGCATCATTCGGTAAACCATACTCCAGCGTACCCAGCAATGGTTTAGTCAAACGATCTTCCGCGCCCAGTTTACGCAGTGGCTGACGACCAACCCGGTCAATTTCGTCAACCAGATAAGGGTTCGCAAAACGGGTCAGGATCTTCTCGATATAAGCGTGATGTAACTGACGATCAAACCCATAACGTTTCACCAGCACTTCGCCGCTCTGCTGCATCGCCTGACGCACCGCCTGCTGGATTTCTTCATCGGCAATCGCTTCACGGATGGTTTTATAGCCCGCCAGTTTACCTAAGTATGCGGTCACAATATGACCGGTATTCAGCGTAAACAGTTTCCGCTCCACATAGGCAATCAGATTATCCGTCAGTTCCATTCCCTGTACCGGCGGAATATCACCTCTGAACTGATTTTTATCGACAATCCACTCACTGAAACTTTCCACCGTTACCGCTAACGGATCTTCATCGTTAGCCGCTGCCGGAGGAACGATACGGTCTACTGCCGAATCAACAAAACCAACATACTCTTCCAGCTGTGCATGATACTGAGCTGGTAATTCAGCTAATACCGCCTGTTTCAGCTGACTGGTACCACGTACCATATTTTCACAGGCAATGATATTCACCGGGGCATAGTTGCCCTGTTCAAAACGCAACTGCAGGCCACGCGCAATAGTCGCAGCAATTTTCGCCAGCACCTGCGGTCCAACCGCAGTAGTAATGATGTCGGCTTTAATAATCTGATTGATCACGTCATCGCTGTTCGCCTGAACGGCGGCAATATGACGGATAACGTCGGTATGCTGGTTGTCTCCCACCACACGTACGTGATATTCCTGAGAATGATTCAGCTGATCAACCAGCTGAGTGTTGGCATCCGCAAATGTTACTTCTGCATCTGACTCTGCCAGTAATTTACCAATAAAACCACGACCAATATTTCCAGCGCCAAAATGTAATGCTTTCATCTTTTATTACTCCTTTGATCCGAGGGAAAGAAGGCCACCGGAGTGGCCTTCCAGCTATCACGCTGCGCGTTGACCGCTAAGCAGTTCCAGTACGAACTTCACATCCGTGGTGGTTGCCAGACGCTCAATCAGCGATGGATCATCCAGAGTGCAGGTCAGGTTGTTGATCACTTGCAGATGTTCATCATTACGGGCTGCAATACCAATTACCAGACGCGCCACTTCATCTTTTTCCGGACCAAACTGCACACCCGCAGGGTATTGGCAGATAACGATACCGGTTTTCTTCACTTTATCTTTTGATTCAATAGTGCCATGCGGAACAGCGATTGATTCACCCAGATAAGTTGATACCAGTTTTTCACGTTCTAACATCGCATCGATATATTCAGGTTCAACACAGCCATTAGCCACCAGCATTTCACCTGCTTTACGAATCGCCTCTTCCTTATTGCTGGCTTTCAGACCCAGGCAGATGTGCTCTTTACCTAAGGTGAACAATGCCGGGCTCAGGTTCTCGCCACGATAAACGTCATCGTTAGCGGCTACCGCCTTTGGGCGACGGCCTTCGCCAGCCTCCTGTAAGCGAGCAATCAGATTGTCATACAGCTGATTGTCCAGGAAGTTGTTCAGCGAAATGTGCTGAGCATTTGGCGCATGACGTTTTGCACGGTCAGTCAGGTCACGATGCGTGATCACGATGTCCGCTTTTTCATCCAGATTATTGATCGCCTGGTTTACCACAGTAATTGGCAGACCCGCTTTTTCAATTTTCTTGCGCAGCAGGCTCGCACCCATTGCACTTGAACCCATACCAGCGTCACAAGCTACAACGATGTGTTTTGCAGTCAGCGGAGAGTGACCATCGTCATTGGCAGCAGAAGAAGCAGCAACATTACCTTGCTTCATGCTTTTCATTTTACGGGTAGCGCCTTCAAGGTCATCGCTAGTAGTGTTAGTCGCTTGTTGGCGAACGAACACAGAAGCTACCAGGAATGAAACTGCAGTTGCGGCTGTTACTGAGCACAGAATACCCAGAATAGAATCTTTTGGTGTCATCAGCAGCACAGCGAAGATAGAACCTGGTGATGCAGGAGATACCAGACCCGCGTTGAACAGAGTCAGAGTGAACACGCCAGTCATACCACCAGCGATAACAGCCAGGATCAGACGTGGGTTCATCAGTACGTATGGGAAGTAAATTTCGTGAATACCACCCAGGAAGTGGATGATAGACGCACCGGCAGCTGATTGTTTCGCGTTACCACGACCAAACATCATGTATGCCAACAGGATACCGAAACCTGGACCCGGGTTAGCTTCAATCAGGAAGAAGATGGACTTGCCATGCTCGGTTGCCTGCTGAATACCCAGTGGGGAGAAGATACCGTGGTTGATCGCGTTATTCAGGAACAGAATTTTCGCTGGTTCAACAAAGATAGAGGTCAGCGGTAACAGGCCATTTTCAACCAGGAAACCAACACCGGCAGCCAGAGCGGCAGACATACCTTTTACAAATGGGCCAATCAGGAAGAATGCAACGATTGCCAACAGCATACCGATGATACCGGCAGAGAAGTTGTTAACCAGCATTTCAAAACCGCTTTTGACTTTACCGTCAATCATGCGGTCGAAGCGTTTGATAGTCCAACCGCCCAGAGGGCCTGCCATCATCGCACCCATGAACATTGGGATATCAGTACCAACGATAACACCCATGGTGGTAACCGCACCTACTACCGCACCACGTTCACCACCTACCAGTTTACCGCCGGTATAACCGATCAGCAGTGGCAGCAGGTACATAATCATTGGACCAACCAGTTTGGCTAACGTTTCACTTGGCAGCCAGCCAGTTGGAATAAACAATGCCGTAATAAACCCCCACGCGATAAATGCGCCAATATTGGGCATAACCATGTTGGAGAGAAAACGGCCAAAATTCTGTATCTTGACCTTGGTATCTGGTGATAGCATAAAACACCCCGTTTGATGCCTGATTAATGATGGATTGCGGTAACGGATTTGCCGATCCGTGATTTGTTGTCTCATTAATAAATCTACCACTTTCTGCGGTAATCGGTTTGAGAACGGGGAGTTTTGTGAAGCACATCAATTATTCACTGTGCACACCCCTCTTTTGGTGTGACTACGATCACACAAAATGAGCGGTGAATCGGTGATTTTGTAATCTCCGACCGTCCAACCACCCCATTTTTGTGACAAGCATCACCTTTTGCCTCTGCAACACCCATTCCATCCAGGTGATCAAGATCACAAATAGAACAAAAATACTCAAACGAGACAAAAAGTAAATTTTTGACATCCATTCACGTTATTTTCAACGGATACCTACACTATTAATAAGGGAATGCAGGCATTCTCTTTTTATTGAATCCGTACAATATGTACCGCTCCATGGAAAAGGATATTCAGATAGCGGGTTTCCGGTGGATAGTATTTCTGTTTATTTTTTGTTTTATCAACCCATTAGCTGCTGCGGAGCATGTAGTCGTTCAGCTGAAATGGGTCAATCAATTTCAGTTCGCCGGCTACTATGCCGCTCTCGAAAAGGGCTTTTATAAAGCGGCGGGATTCGATGTCGAATTACGGCCTAACGGCTATGACGGCGCTTTTGTTTCGCCTGTCGATGCCGTGGTCAGTGGTAAAGCACAATATGGTATTTCCAACTCCGGGTTGGTACTCGATTATCTGAATGGCAAACCAGTCGTTGCACTTGCCGCCACACTGCAGCATTCGGCGGTCAGCTGGATTGTGCTGGAGAAGTCCGGGATCAGAAATATTCACGATATGGCGAATAAACGACTGATGACCGTTTTCCCCCTGAGTGAAAGCCTGGAATTACTGGAACCATTCCGGGCAGAAGGCATTGCGCCGGAAAAACTTAATCTGATACAAACTGTTTTTGACCTGCAACCACTCATCGACGGTAAAGTCGATGCTTATGATGGTTATGTCACCAATGAACCCTTTCTGCTGGAACAAAAAGGGATTGCCTACCGCCTGATCGATCCACGAACCTATGGTATTGATTTCTACGGTGATGTGTTATTTACCTCGCAGAATGAGCTTCGGGATCACCCGGAACGGGTTGCTGCATTCCGCAAAGCCAGCATGGATGGCTGGCGCTACGCCATGGCGCATCCTGAAGAAATCACCGATCTCATCCTGAACAAATACGCGCCACAGAAAACGCGTGAGCATCTGCGCTATGAGGCCAAAGCAATGTGGGATCTGATGCAGCCGGAGATCATTGAAATCGGCCATATGAACCCGGGGCGCTGGTTGCATATTGCAGAGGTGATGGTTGAGCATAAACGGCTTATTGACGATAAAGCGCTTAATTCGTTTATCTATAACGAAGAAGATTATCAGCCTGATTTGTTACGTTATCTGCGCATCGCGACAATAGCTTCCATCATTGCCTTGCTACTGGCGGGTATCGCGACCTGGATTTACCGCATCAATCGCCGTCTGACCCGGGAAATCGCAGCAAGAGAAGCGGCGGAACAGCAACTGCGTCGCTTATCCGAAACCGATGCCTTAACGGGTCTGGCTAACCGGCGGGCCTTTGACCAGCAACTACACAAAGAATTTCAGCGTTTTCTGCGCTACCGTCATACCTTCAGCATCGTAATGATCGATATCGACTTGTTTAAACGCATCAATGATACCTACGGCCATCCGGCGGGTGATCATGTACTAACGGAGTTTGCCTGGCGTTTACGCGACCACATCCGTAAAACGGATATTCTGGCCCGGATCGGTGGCGAGGAATTCGCCATCATGCTGCCGGAAACCTATCCGTGGGAAGCCAAAAAAAGAACCCTGTTGTTGCAACAGATTATAAGCAAGACGCCTTTTAAGCTGTCAGACACAACTGATACGCCGGTAATGATTACGGCCAGTTTTGGTATTTCATCTGTGGCCGAGAATGATCTGATTGCGGATGCGGCATTAATCCGGGCAGATACCGCATTATACGAAGCGAAAAACAATGGCCGTAATCAGGTCATATTGTTTAATGCTGATCGTAAGCCCGTGTTAGTCGCCGACAAAACCACTGCCTGATTATTGGATAACCATTAAAAAAAAAGCCCCTTTTACAAGGGGCTTGGCGGATAAGCGAGAAATTGTATTTACGCTTTCCACGCTTTCCAGGTGTTGATCAGACCATTGGTAGAGCTGTCATGGCTGGTCACAGCTGCATCTGAATTCAGCTCAGGCAGGATCTTGTTCGCCAGTTGCTTACCCAGTTCAACACCCCATTGGTCAAAGCTGAAGATATTCCAGATGATACCTTGTACGAAGATTTTGTGTTCGTACATGGCAATCAGAGCACCCAGCGTTTGTGGCGTCATCTGTTTAAACAGAATGGAGTTGGTTGGACGGTTACCTTCAAATACTTTGAATGGCACCAGATCTTTAACCTGTTCCAGTGTTTTGCCTGCCGCCAGGAATTCAGCTTCAACCGCTTCTTTAGACTTACCAAATGCCAGCGCTTCGGTCTGGGCAAAGAAGTTCGCCAGCAGTTTAGGGTGATGATCACCGATTGGGTTGTGAGTGATCGCCGGAGCCAGGAAGTCACAAGGGATCAGTTTAGTTCCCTGATGCATCAGCTGATAGAACGCGTGCTGACCGTTAGTGCCTGGTTCGCCCCAAATGATTGGGCCAGTCTGGTAATCCACTTTGTTGCCGTTACGGTCAACATATTTACCGTTGGATTCCATGTTGCCCTGCTGGAAGTAAGCAGCAAAACGGTGCATGTACTGGTCATACGGCAGGATAGCTTCAGATTCAGCTTCGTAGAAATTGTTGTACCACAGGCCGATCAGGGCCAGCAGAACCGGAATGTTTTGTTCATAACTGGTGGTGGCGAAATGGGTATCCATCTCAAACGCGCCTTCCAGCAGTGCTTCGAAGTTTTCAAAGCCCAGTGACAGTGCGATTGGCATACCAATCGCAGACCAGGAAGAGTAACGACCACCAACCCAGTCCCAGAACTCGAACATGTTGGCAGTGTCGATACCAAATTCAGCCACGGCTTTGGTGTTGGTAGACAGCGCGGCGAAATGTTTTGCTACATGAGCCTGATCACCAGCGATATTCACAAACCAGTCACGCGCAGACAGCGCATTGGTCATGGTTTCCTGAGTGGTGAAGGTCTTGGATGCAACCAGGAACAGTGTGGTTTCCGGATCAACATTTTTCAGTGTTTCTGCGATATGAGTACCATCGACGTTGGAAACGAAGTGCATCTGCAGATGATTTTTGAACGGACGCAGCGCTTCAGTGATCATCACCGGGCCTAAATCAGAACCACCGATACCGATGTTCACTACGTGCTGGATCGCTTTACCGGTATAACCTTTCCATTCACCGGAAATAACGCTGTCACAGAAAGCTTTGATTTTAGCCAGTACCGCATTCACTTCCGGCATAACGTCTTTGCCGTCAACCATCACAGGACGGTTTGAACGGTTACGCAATGCAGTGTGCAGAACAGCACGGCCTTCAGTGTGATTAATCTTCTCACCATTGAACATGGCATCAATAGCAGAGCGCAGATCCACTTCGTGAGCCAGATCGATCAACAGATCCAGTGTTTCGTCAGTGATCAGGTTTTTGGAGTAATCCACCAGAATATTGTCTTTGTAGGTGGTGGAAAACTTGTCAAAACGAGCAGGGTCTGCAGCAAACAATTCACTCAGCTGGCGATCTTTATTCGCAGCGAAATGTGTTTCCAGCGCTTTCCACGCTTTGGTCTGGGTAGGATTGATGTTTTTCATCGTGTCACTTTTCCTGAGTCGATTAATAAACTTTTATTGTCTGCACATACGTCTCACAGAGCCCCCACAACGTATGCACAGTGCCGATGATTCAGACCGCAGTTTACACCTTTTTGTATGGATTTGCTGCAACCGGCGATCATTGCTGAACCATCTGCCAGAAGGCCTGCAGCAAGGGCTCTTCGAGTCTTCGTTTGAGCACACAAAAGCCAACCTCGAAGGGTTTGAGTGCCGGCACCGGCTGGATCACCCGTACCTGAGAGCCAAATGTACTATGTTCAATCACCGCTTCCGGTACCAGACCAATGCCACAATCCAGCGTTACCATGCTGACAATTGCTTCATTACCTGCCACTTCCGCATAGATGTTCGGGCTGATACCTTTATTACGAAACCACTGGTCACAACGTTTCCGGGCCAACCCCTGCTGCGATACGATCAACGGCACCTGTGACCAGTCGGGTTCGCCGTCTTTCAGCCACTGACTGACATTGGTGCTGTTTCGGGGGGCAATAAAGACCAAAGGCACCTGTTGTAACAAACAATATTGTAACCGTGCCGGCAACGCATCCGGCCGGGCAGCAATCGCAATGTCCGTTTCTTCCTGCAGCACTTTGTCTACCGCCAGTGCCGCATCGCCGGTTTCGAGTTTCAGTTCCAGCTGCGGATAACGATGACGAAAGCGCCCCAGCACTTCCGGTAACAGAAAATAGCTAGCGGTAACCGAACAAAAGACGCGGATCCGCCCCTGCAATGCTTCACGTGGATGACGTAAATCATCACGCAAATCCTGCCATTCCTGCAACCAGCGCTCGGCGAAAGTAAGTAAACGACGCCCTTCGGCAGTTAATACGACACTGCGGTTATCGCGTTCAAACAACGCACAGCCCGTTTCCTGCTCCAGCCGTTGCATCGTCCGGCTTAACGTGGAAGGACTAACCGCCATCTGGTTGGCAGTATTGGCAAAATGCAGCGTGTGCGCCAAATGCGCAAATAACGATAAGGTACGGAAATCCATGAGTCACTCCACGTTGCAAAAAACGCAATATTTAGTTCTAAATATATCATTTCCAGCAATGTCATTGCTCGTTTATAGTAGTGCAGTTTTCGGACTCTGACCGTTATCAGACCCTATACAGCAATCTCAATTTCAGCATGGAGCTATTCCAGATGGCTAACTACTTCAATACCCTGAACCTGCGTCAGCAGTTAGAACAATTAGGCAAATGTCGTTTCATGAACCGTGACGAATTCGCCAGCGAATGCGATTTCCTGAAAGGCAAAAAAGTCGTGATCGTGGGCTGTGGCGCACAAGGCCTGAACCAGGGTCTGAACATGCGTGACTCAGGTTTAGACGTTTCCTACGCACTGCGCGCAGAAGCTATCGCTGAAAAACGTAAATCATTCAAACAAGCCTCTGAAAACGGCTTCACTGTCGGCACTTACGAAGACCTGATCCCAACTGCGGATCTGGTAGTAAACCTGACGCCGGACAAACAGCACACCAGCGTTGTTAAAGCAGTTATGCCGCTGATGAAAGACGGCGCTGCGCTGGGTTACTCTCACGGTTTCAACATCGTGGAAGAAGGCACTCAGATCCGTAAAGACATCACTGTTGTGATGGTTGCGCCAAAATGCCCGGGCACTGAAGTTCGTGAAGAATACAAACGTGGTTTCGGTGTTCCAACACTGATCGCTGTTCACCCGGAAAACGATCCAAAAGGTGACGGTCTGGCAATTGCTAAAGCATGGGCTGCGGCAACTGGTGGTCACCGTGCCGGTGTTCTGCAGTCTTCTTTCGTTGCGGAAGTTAAGTCTGACCTGATGGGCGAACAGACTATTCTGTGCGGTATGCTGCAGGCTGGTTCTATCCTGTGCTACGAAAAAATGATCGCTGACGGTATCGATGCTGGTTATGCGGGCAAACTGATCCAGTTCGGTTGGGAAACCATCACCGAAGCCCTGAAACAGGGTGGCATCACTGCCATGATGGATCGTCTGTCTAACCCGGCTAAACTGCGTGCATTCGAACTGGCAGAAGAGATGCGTGTACTGATGCGTCCACTGTTCCGTAAACACCAGGACGACATCATCTCTGGCGCGTTCTCCAGCGGCATGATGGCTGACTGGGCAAACAACGATGCGGATCTGTTCAGATGGCGTGAAGAAACCGGTGCTTCTGCATTCGAAAATGCACCAGCATTCGACGGCGCGATTGCAGAACAGGAATACTTCGACAACGGTATCCTGATGGTTGCCATGGTAAAAGCGGGTGTTGAACTGGCGTTCGAAACCATGACCGAATCAGGCATCATTGCTGAATCTGCTTACTACGAATCACTGCACGAACTGCCGCTGATCGCAAACACCATCGCGCGTAAGCGTCTGTACGAAATGAACGTGGTTATCTCTGACACCGCTGAATACGGTAACTACCTGTTTGCTAACGCAGCAGTACCATTGCTGAAAGCGCACATCATGCCGAAAGTGGGCACTGACGTGATTGGTAAAACCCTGTCTGTAAAAGACAACGGTGTTGATAACGTAACGCTGGTTCAGGTGAACGAAATCATCCGTAACCATCCAATCGAGCAGGTTGGTAAAGTACTGCGCGGTTACATGAAAGACATGAAACGTATTGCAGTTGGTGGTTAATCGTTCCTGATTAATACCCTGTAAATACAAAAGCCCGTTCAGTAATGAGCGGGCTTTGTTCTTGATACGCTTTTTCATTCACATCCATTCCAGCCAGACCCCGCCCGCGCTACACTGTAATAGTATTTTTTCATTCCGGAATTATTCCCTGTCCTCCATGAAACGCCATCGTCGCAGTACCTATGTTCGCTCTGCCGTACAATATACTGCCTGCCATGAATGTGACTGGCTGATGGTGGTACCGCCATTGCAGCCCGGTGAACAAGCCGTGTGCCCACGCTGTGAACACAAGCTCCGTAGCCTGCCGGCAGAGGCACGCCTGCAGCCGATGGTTTACAGTATCGCGGCACTGATCATGCTGCTGTGCAGCAATCTGTTTCCGTTTCTCGGCATGATGGTCAAAGGCATGCATCAGGATATGACGCTGTATCAGACCGCAACCACGTTGCTGGAAGAACAGCATCCGGCGCTGGCGCTGACGGTCTATCTGTTTATGCAGATCCTGCCCGCCATTTGTCTGTTACTGATTTGTCTTATTTATTCCCGCCTCGGCCAGTGGCGCGGTAAACGCTTACGTAAACGCTATACCTTGTGGCTGTTCCGGCTGATCCCCTGGTGCATGGTGGAAGTATTTTTGATCGGTGTACTGGTCAGTCTGATAAAAATAGCCTCATTGGCCGATATTGAACTCGGCTACAGTTTCTGGGCCTATGTGCTGTTTTCCCTGACTATGCTGAAAGCGTTTAGTGCCATTGATCGCGACTGGCTGTGGTGGCAACAAAGCGGTCCGGTACATTTGCGTACCCCACCTGCGCCCCGCGGCAGAGCCATTGACCAGAACTTAACGCTTTGTCATGCCTGCCACGGATTGGTATCACTCAAAACGCATCGCTGCCCACGCTGTCAGAGCGTATTACATGCCCGTAAACCACACAGCCTGCAATGGACTTTGGCGTTATTGTTTACCGCCGCGATCCTTTATATTCCGGCCAATATCCTTCCCATCATGGTGACGGAAAGCTTTGGCCAGCAAACCTACTCCACCATCCTTGGTGGTGTGGTGTTATTGTGGGACATGGGCTCTTATCCGGTAGCGCTGATTATTTTTATCGCCAGCGTTCTGGTTCCGATGGTGAAAATGCTCGCCATCAGCTGGTTATGCTGGAGTGTCTATGTGAAACGACTGCATCACCGCCGCGGACGTACCCGTCTCTACCGGCTGACCGAATTTATCGGTCGCTGGTCGATGGTCGACGTGTTTGTGGTGGCCATCCTGGTCGCGCTGATCCGCATGGGTAAACTGATGTCAGTTTATCCGGGATCCGCCGCACTGGCCTTTGCTGGCGTGGTAGTATTGACCATGTTATCAGCCATGAGCTTTGACCCGCGACTGCTGTGGGATACCGAACCCGATACCGTTCAACCAGTAACAGAAGGTAAATCAGACCGTGCCGAATAATTACGCCAGAATCAAAAAGTTACAACGTTTATCCCCGATCTGGCTGATCCCGATTGTCGCCGCCTGTATTGGCTTATGGATGGTCGTAACCACTATCAATAGTCAGGGACCATTGATCACGCTGGAAATGGATAATGCGGAAGGCCTTGAACCGGGCAAAACGCCGATCAAAGCCCGCAGTGTTGAAATCGGTAAAGTACAGACGGTACGTCTTGGTAACGATCTGAAGCATGTCATTGTCACTGCGCAGATGAATGTCGAAGCCGAGCCATTATTACGTGAGGATACCCGTTTCTGGGTAGTAAAACCGCGCGTGGGTAAGAGTGGGATCTCCGGACTCAATACACTGTTATCCGGTTCCTATCTGGAATTGCAGCCCGGCAAAAGCAAAGAGCATAAGCTGGAATTTACGGTGCTTGATACCCCGCCGGTGACACCAACTAACGCGCCCGGATTACGGATCGAGCTCAGCAGCGAACAGGACAGTGCCTTATCGATCGGAGATCCGGTGTTATATCGTGGCTTTACGGTTGGTCGGGTGGAACAGGCAGAGTTTAAATCCGACTCGCGGCAGATGAGCTACCAGCTGTTTATTCAGGCACCATATGATGCACTGGTCACCAGTAATACCCGTTTCTGGCTCAACCGCGGCATTCAGTTACAGGCCGCGACCGATGGCATCAAGATCAAAACCGGAACACTGGAAACCATCCTCTCCGGTGGTGTCAGTTTCAGCGTGCCACCTGGCTGGGAACTGGGTCAGCCGGTAAAAGGCTACCGTTCCTTTAATCTTTATGCCGATGAGGACAGCAGTACCATCCGTCGCTATCAGGATAAGGTTGATTACATATTACTCTTCGATGAATCAGTTCGCGGACTGAACCCCGGAGCCCCGGTCGAATATCGCGGTATTCAGGTGGGGAGTGTGCTGGCTGTACCATTCTCTGTGCCGGGTAATGACCTGCTGACCGCCCGCTCCCGCCAGATCCCGGTATTGATCCGTATTGAGCCGGGCCGCATCCGTGGTGATATGGATAAAGATCAGTTACCTAACTGGGAGAAAGAGTTTACCACCGCAGTCAGACAGGGCTTACGCGCTTCTCTGCGCTCGGGTAACCTGCTGACCGGCGCGCTGTATGTTGATCTCAATTTTTATCCTGATTTACCGAAAACAACCGGACTGGGTGAACTGGCCAATTACCGGACCTTACCCACTGCTTCGGGCGGACTGGCGCGAATCGAACAGCAGGTGGTGCAATTGCTGAACAAACTGAACCAGCTGGATATTGAACAAGTGCTGACAAACGCCCAGACCATGCTGACCGAAACCGAGGCGGCGATGGCGAACGTCAGACAAGTCAGTGCCAGCATGGATAAGATTGCCAATCAGCAAAGCAGTCAGGAGCTGCCGGCAGAACTGAAGAGAACGCTGGCTGAGATGCAGCAGACCCTTAAGGGCTTGTCCGCCAGCTCACCTGCTTATGGTGAACTGAATCGTTCGATTCAATCCCTGAACCGGGTCTTACGCGAAGTGCAGCCAATGGCGCGGACACTGAATGAAAAGCCGAATGCACTGCTGTTCCAGCCAGACACTGCTACCGATCCTGAACCGAGGAAAGCCAAATGATGATGCCGCGATATGTACTTGTTGTCCTGTTATTGTGCGGACTCTCAGCCTGCAGCACTGCCACGGCGCCACAATACTATGCCATTGCGTTACCGGATGAACAAAGCGGCACCTTATCTGCCAGCCAGCAGCCCGTGGTCGCCGTGAGTGATGTGGAGCTGGCGGATTATCTGAGCAGCATCGGTATCGTTTATCAGCAGGATGACGTACAGCTGACCACCGCGAATCAGCATCGCTGGGCGGAAGCGCTGGATAAGCAACTGACCCGCGCCTTACTGCAAAACCTGAGACAGCAGTTACCGGACTGGCAGTGGCAGAATGGGCAAATGGCAGGACAAAATATCGCTCAGTTACAGGTCAAAATACGCGGCTTTCACGGTAAGGCCGATGGCCATGCCGTGATCAGTGGTGAATGGGTGCTGAACACGGGAAAACAACAATACAGCGGACAATTCCAGCAATTGTATCCGCTGACAGCTGATGGCTATCCGGCCCTGGTGCGCGAGCTGCGCACTGGCTGGCAACAAACCACCAGCCAGTTGGCAATGCAGCTGAAACCCTTACTGCAGAATGCGGCTCACAGCGAATAAAATGATTTATACCAGCTGACAAAACGAGCCAGACCGCTGGCAAGTGGGGTCTGTGGTTTAAAACCAATCACGGTTTCCAGTGCTGAAGTATCCGCACTGGTTTCCAGCACATCACCCGGTTGCAGTGGCAATAAATTCATCTGAGCCGGAATGCCTAACGCCTGTTCCAGTTCATGGATAAACGTTTTCAGCTCAACCGGCTGACTGTTGCCAATGTTATATACCCGATATGGTGCGGAACTTTCCGCCGGAGAACCGGTTTCTACCGTCCATTCCGCATTCGGCTGTGGGATCACCTCCGCCAGACGAATGATCGCTTCGGCAATATCATCAATAAACGTGAAATCCCGCTTCATCTCACCGAAGTTATACACGTCGATCGGCTGCCCGGCCAGAATCGCTTTGGTGAACTTAAACAGTGCCATATCCGGACGCCCCCACGGACCGTACACGGTAAAGAAACGCAATCCCGTGCAAGGTAACCCATACAGATGAGCATAACTGTGGCTCATCAGCTCATTGGCTTTTTTCGTCGCGGCATATAAAGAGACCGGATGATCGACACTGTCATTGACCGAGAACGGCGTTTTGCGGTTCAGTCCATACACCGAGCTGGAAGAAGCATATAACAGATGTTCAATCTTGTGCTGACGGCATCCTTCCAGAATATTCAGATGCCCGACCAGATTGGCATCGGCATACGCATGCGGATTATCCAGTGAATAACGCACACCGGCCTGCGCCCCCAGATGGATCACGCGCCGGAACTGTCCGTTAGTGAACAGATCGGCCATCAGCGTACGATCGGCCAGATCCCCTTTCACAAAATGGAAAGCAGGATGCGCTTGCAGTAACGCTAACCGGCTCAGTTTCAGATTAACATCGTAGTAATCATTCAGGTTGTCCAGACCGGTAACCTGATGCCCTGCCGCCAGTAGCCGTTCAGCAACATGAAAACCGATGAAACCAGCGGCACCAGTAACCAGATAATGCATACTCACTCTCCCACCAACAGCTTAGGTGCATAATAAAAAATGCCGGCACCTGAACTCTGCGCTGACTGACAGGCAGGTAATACTGCATCGGCCCGGAACAGGAACCAGTCATCACCATGACGCTGACCCAGCGCGATGCCTTTATCCGCAGCAAAACACGGACTCAGCTTGTCACCCGGACCTAGCACCCAGCGATGCGATGCAGCCTGCACCCATGCTGCCGCATCAGTAGGCTGCGGTTCATCGTCCTGCAGATAGGCAAAGTGATACACCGGCCGATCGGCAAACAACAGGAACTGCTCACGGAAATTAGTCAGTAATAATTCATCCTGCGGCGCTAAACGCTGCCCGGCCTGCTGCATGATCTGTTGCGGTGTCCGCAGATGATTCATCAGCGGATACGCCCAGAAACCATAATGCAGCCAGAGAATGGTTAATGTCGCCAGAATGGCTGATAACGGCTGGCGTCGTAGTAACCAGTTAGCGACTAGCCCTGTTGCGCCCAGTGATAATGCCAGCAGTACTGGCGAATCCATCTCGCCCAGTTTGGCAATCAACGCTGGTTTAAGCAGTAACACAAGACCGGCGCACAAAAACAAACCACTCAACAACCAGCCTAACCCTGCCAGCAGACGGGCAGGCCAGCGTCGGGTCAGTAATTCCGGTAACCAGTAGGCAACCAGCAGCGCCAGAACCGGGGTTGCCGGTGTGATATACACGCCCCGTTTCCCCGCAGAAGCAGAGAAAAACAGCAGGATTAGCAGCAGATAACCAACCAGCAGGATCACCGGGCGCTGTCCCAGTTTCACATCCCGTTTGGTTTGCCAGACCATCCAGGGCAGCAGCAATGACCATGGCAACCAAAACGAGGGAATGACATTCACCAGATAGAACCAGAACGGCTTGATGTGATGCCAGGCATTGGCATAACGGGTCACTGTCTGGCGAAATAAGATATTATCCCGGTACGCCAGAAATTCCGGTAACGGATGCTGCTGCACCACCAGTACCATGGGGATCACCCACAATGCACAGGCCAGCAACATAAACAGCGGACCCGCCAACCCCTTCAGCCACTGCGCTTTGGATGCCTGTTTTATCTGTTCGCGATGGGTCCAGAGGGCCGGAATTAACACCAGTGCCGCAATAATCCCGACGCCTTTCGTGATAATTCCCAGACCGGCGGCAAACCAGCCGAGGTAATACCAGCGCCAGCCACCACCGCACAGCAGAAACCGCAGAAACCCATAACCACCCAGCGTGATAAAGAAAGTCACCAGGGCGTCAATTTGCGCCTGTTTTGCCTGTACCGTGAATTGCACAGCAAACAGCAAAAACAAACCGGCACGGAACGCCGTTGCCCGATCCCAGATCCGGCGGGCAATATCATAAACTAAAGCGATGCACCCTAAACCAGCCAGCAAAGACGGCAGCAAAAAAGCAACCCGCAGTGAGCCGGTAATGAAATAACCCAGCGCAATGCCCCACATAAACATCGGTGGCTTATCCGGATAAATCTCGCCACCACGGAACGGGAACAGCCATTGCCCGGACTCCACCATCTGCTTCGCCACCAGAGCAAAACGCGGCTCATCCGCTGGCCAGGGATCGCGTAAACCAAGACCGGCACCCAATATCAGCAGCCCTAATCCCAGTAAAAATAATAAGTTGAGCCGGTCACTCTGCCAGCCCTGAAGCGCAAAACGATCAGTTATCATAAAGGATCCTGAAATGAGGCTTCGGTATTAATGCGAAGCCCTGTCACGGTGCCAGCCACGGTGCTTGATATCCAGCCAAAGGCTGTACAGCGCGGTAAATGCCGGGAAGAGATTCTGTAATACGCCGACAGAATCCTGTTTGGCAGAAAACAGAAAGTAACTGAGTGTCATCAGACTACCGCCGACACTCATGTACCAGAAGAGCCGCGGGATCACCGGCTTACCAGCCCGTTTCGAGGCCACAAACTGTACCAGCCAGCGGCCACCGAACATCAGTGCACCGGTATAGCCAATAATTTTCCAGCCAGTGATATGGACACCCGTCCACTCCAGCCAGGAGATCGGCAGATCCAGCCAATCAGCGCCCATTGAGGATCTCCTGGATCACAATACGTTTGGCCCGATGCTGTAACCAGCGGACACCGAACACATCAACCAATCCAACCCACAGACGATTCCAGACACCATAGTTAGAAACCCCGGCCATACGCGGACGATGATTCACCGGGTGTACCAGCATCTCGCCGCCCATACTCTGGATCAGCGCAGGCACATAACGATGCATATGATTGAATGCCGGCAGTTGCACATACCATTCACGACGAGTTGCTTTCAGACCACAGCCGGTGTCCGGAATACCATCTTTAAGCATCCAGTCTCGGAAACCATTGGCCAGTTTAGAAGAAAGACGTTTTATCCAGTCATCACGACGTGTCACCCGGTGACCAATGATGCCCACTTTTTTCGGATCAGAGGCATAGGCGGCCTGTAACGTTTTTAACATTCCCGGAATATCCGCCGGAACGTTCTGACCATCCGCATCCAATACCACCAGCCATTCACCGGCACCATGCCGGGCACCATTCAATACCGAAAAACTTTGCCCTACTGATTGCTGATGGCGGATCACTTTCAGTTTGCTGAATCCTTCATCACGAATTGATTTAAGGATATTGAAAGTATCATCGGTACTGCCGTCATCAACGTAGATCAATTCATAATCAAATTCATCATCCATCGCTGTACGGATTTCATTGATTAGCGGCCGGATGTTTTCTGCTTCATTTTTAGCAGGGATAACAACGGTAACTGCCGGTTGGTGTATTACCATTTCAACTTGTTCATCACAGATCATGATCGATTCCTGATACTTCTGGATATGTGCTCAAGCAACACATGAGACTGGTTGACTCTATTTTGCCTGATTAGTGACAATCACTAAATAGTGGTATTAGCTGCCACGTAACAAAAAGAACAAACCGCGAATGCCACAGAGAACCAGCTTAATATCCAAAGCTGATATAATCCTTAAATTCTCATACTGGTATGAACATTTAATATGCAGTCAGATTATTCCCAGCGTTTCGGTGGCATCGCCCGTCTATATGGTGAAAAAGCGTTGCAATGCTTTCAACAGAGCCATGTCTGTGTGATCGGTATTGGTGGTGTCGGCTCATGGGCTGCGGAAGCGCTGGCACGCTCGGGTATTGGCCAGTTAACATTAATCGATATGGATGACATCTGTGTGACCAACACGAACCGTCAGATCCATGCCTTGCAGGGGAATGTCGGCAAACTGAAAACCGAAGTGATGGCCGAACGTATTCGCCTGATCAACCCGGACTGCCAGATACACATCGTTGATGATTTTATCACTGAAGACAATCTGGCCGGATTCGTTGACGCACGTTTTGATTTTGTCGTCGATGCTATCGATAGTATCCGGGCAAAGGTTGCGTTGCTGGCTCACTGTAAACGTCAGAAGATCTCGCTGATCACAACCGGTGGCGCCGGTGGGCAGAAAGACCCGACACAAATTGCCATCACCGATCTTTCCAGAACAACACAGGATCCGCTGGCCGCAAAAGTCAGAGCCGATCTGCGGCGCAAATTTGGTTTTCCCCGCGATCCGAAGAAAAAATTTGGCATCCCATGTGTCTATTCTACCGAACAACTGACCTATCCGGATGGTGCCGGCGGAACCTGCAGCGCTAAAGCCAGCAGTGATGGCAATATGAAAATGGATTGTGCTTCCGGATTCGGCGCGACGACAGTCGTTACCGCGACTTTCGGCTTGACCGCAGTATCCTATGTTTTACAAAAATTAGCGGACAAATAAAAAACCCACAAAGACGTCCTGGTTGTCTTTGTGGGTTTTCTAATAAACGGCTGAATCAGACAGCTTATGCAGTCTGGTTCTGGTTCAGCAATACCATGTCAGCAAATATCTTGCCTTGCAGGAAGTCAATTCCCAGCTCGCGCAATGCTTCACGGTGCGTGTCATCATCAACACCGGCAGCCAACATTGGTACACAGTTACTTTCTGCAAATGAAATCCAGCGGGCCCATTGATCTTCCGGTACCTGACGGATGTCCATACGCAACATATCTACCGGCAGAGACATCGCAGTGATCTGCATCAATAATTTAACATCGAAACAGAAGCGCACACCACACTGCCGCAAGTCAGCAATAATTTCTGACAGGTTAAATTGCTTATTGCTGGTATCCAGTTGCATAACGTTGACCATTACCCAGCGGCTCGCACTCGGATCGGCCAGCATTAACAGTGCCTCAATAACGTTTTCTTCCTGCAGCGAATCAGCAAACAGGTTAATGCAGCAGCAACCGGTTAAATTGTGAGTTCGCAGTACTGGCTCTGCCATACGGCAAACTTCGAGATCCAGATTCTGACGTAAACCCATATGGTTCACGATTTTCATAAACATCGCCGGATCTTTATGCTGCTTATGCAACAACATCATCTCGTGACCATACAGCTCACCTTTCTGGCGAAAGATAGGCTGAGCCACAAATCTTAGCGATGCTTTATTTAGTACGGCAGGTAATCCGTCTAGCATGCGATTCCTCCACCTCGAATTATCAAGTAGTTATCCTAACTAACCGAGATCTCGATTAATGTGCTCCCGTAGCAATTTTATGCAAATGATGCGCAAAAATCACTCATTTTTTTCCATACAGCTTGTAAACCATTCGTTCTTGATAACGTTATATGCTGAGCAAACCCCAACTCGGCAAGATAGGATGCTACTTGGATCCTATGGATCTTGTCAGCTGTCTGATGATTAGCAGCAGCTAAAATTGTGATCAAGAGCGCTTTTACTATGCGGGACTCGCTATCTACGGCAAAATGATATTTTCCGGCATCGTCTCTACAGAGTAGCAGCCACACGCGACTCTCACAACCACCGACTTCATGATCCGGATGACGCCACAACTGTGGAACAGATGGTACCTGTTTTGCCAGCAATAATAACTGTCGGTAGCGTTCCTCCCAGCTGTTTGCATCGGCCAGCAATTGACGGACGTGGTTTTCATCTAATGCGGTTCCCGCCCCGACCGGAAAGTGCACAGTAAAATCAAACAACTCAGTCATGTAACAACTCCAGCGCCTGACGCAATGCCTGCAGGAAAGCATCAATCTCGGTTTCATTATTATAGACACCAAGCGAGATCCGCAAGGTTCCGGCCAATCCAAGGCTGTGCAGCAATGGCATCGCGCAATGATGTCCGCTGCGCACGGCGATCCCCTGTGCATCCAGTAACTGGCAGACATCATGATGATGTGCATGCGCCAACACCACAGACACCACGCCCTGACGGGCGGCCGGTTGTCCGACCAGCGATACCCCGTCTATTTGTTGTAAACCCTGCAGCAGGCGTTGCAACAACTGCTGCTGATACACTTCCGCCCCGGCCGCCAGTTGCTCGCACAGAAAATCCAGAGCGGCAGACAAACCTACTGCTTCGGCAATCGCCGGGGTTCCCGCTTCAAAGCGCAGTGGCGGCAGACTGAATTCACTCTCGGTAAAAGTGACTTTCCGAATCATTTCACCACCGAACTGCCAGGGTGGCAGTTGCGCCAATATCTCTTTGCGGCCGTACAACACGCCAATCCCGGTCGGGCCATAGACCTTATGACCGGAAAACGCATAAAAATCACAACCCAGCGCCTGTACATCCACGGGTGCGTGCGCCACCGCCTGTGCCCCGTCGATTAACGTCAGCGCCCCGGCCTGTTTGGCCAGACGAACGACGTCAGCCACCGGATTTACCGTCCCCAGTACATTAGATACATGCACTATGGCGACCATTCGGGTGTGTGTTGATAACATGGCCTGATAAGCCTGCATATCCAGTTCACCGCTTTCCAGCAATGGAATAATGCGTAACCGGGCTCCGGTCTGCCTGGCGACCTGCTGCCAGGTCACCAGATTGGCATGATGCTCCATCGCCGACAGCAGAATTTCATCACCTGCCTGCAGACTCTGCAGTCCCCAGGTTTGAGCCACCAGATTGATCGATTCCGTCGTCCCGCGGGTCCAGATGATCTCTTCACGGCGGCGGGCATGCAGAAAATCAGCCACGCGCTGACGTGCCTGTTCAAATTTTTGTGTCGCGCGGGAAGCCAGCGTATGCGCACTCCGGTGCACATTGGCGTTATCCGTACGATAAAAATCCAGCATGGCCTGCAAAACACACTCCGGCTTATGCGCCGTTGCAGCACTGTCGAGATAGACCAGCGGATAGCCATTGATCTGTTGCTGCAGGATCAGAAATTGCCCGCGCACCCGCTGCACATCAAAAGAGGTCATAGCATCAAATCACCTGTGTTCAAAGGCGGCTATGATAACGTAAAGCCGTGATAGCGTGATGTAAAAAAACCACCAGATAATCCGGTGGTTTCATTAATCCGGCGCTTTTTTACATGCACAATCCGATAGCCCGGTCTTCCATTGAACATGGGAAAGCAGGAGCATTACTGCTCGCGACCGGCTGAGTCACGCCTTGTGGCAAACAGGCTTCCAGAATCGGTTTGGTTACATCCGAATAACGCCATCCGGAGAGCAAAGACGGTAAACGTGGACGTTGTGGCGACCAGGCCAGTGCTTTCCATTTCTCATGACCATGCTCATAAAGCTTGTCGTAATTTTTACAGAGTGAACCGGCGAATTTTTTCACAAAATCATTCCGCTGCTTATCACGGAACTGGGCTGTTACCAGATAAGACTGCACCATCATGACCGGCATATGTTTCGGCAAAAACGGATAATTTTTCTGATCAGCAAATCCGATGCTGTAATCTTTCAGCAAGGCTTCGGTGGCATCATTTTTGATGTTGGAAGCCAGCAACTTGTAGTCTTTGCCCAGACGCTGTAACAGCGGCAATGGCTGTCCGCCGATAATCACCACGACATCCGCCTTGCGCTCTTCCGGACCCGCCTCCGGGTGCGCAAGATGCCAGAGCGCCGAACGGACATACTTCGTGCCCTCGTCCGAACCCACGACACCCTCTTCAATAAACGGTTCAACAACTACCGGCGCTTTACCAAACAGCTTGTAGTAGATATTTTTCGCCGTCAGATTAGCTCCGCTGCCATTCAGGCCGATAGCTAATCGTTTACCTTCAATATCCTGCAATTCCTGCATTGGTGAGTCTTTATGTACTACAAAATATATTTCTTCGTTATACAGCGGAGCGACCACACGCAGAGAATTCAGCAAGTCAGCTGCCCACTGTCTTACGGCTGGATCCGGATCATTTTTTTCAAGATTCACATATGTCTGATAGACATCAGATTGCACAATAGCAAAAGAAACACCGGTCGTTTTACTCAATGCCTTGATGTTATCGACCGCCCCTTTAGACTGCAGATTGCGCAGTTCCGGCATCGCATATTGCCGGAGATCTTCACCGATCCGGTAGTAGGTATCGCTCTGATTACCGGTAGTAATAGCATTGCTCAACTGTGCTGAAGCACCCGTGATATGGAGTGTCATCAGCAGACAGGCTCCTTTGACAATATACGAATTCACTTTCATGACATCATCCCTATGATTGTTTTCTGATTATCAATGTATGGTTTACTGGCAAAGCTCGGCTTCCCGATCTTCTGCTGAACAGACAATCTGCGCTTTTGAAGCTGAACGAGGCTCTTCTGCAATATGTTGAGTCGTTGCCGTTTCAGTCGTCTCAACAGTTACGTGAGTATCTGTTGCTGCCGGAACAGAATTCACCACCTTGGTTTCTGTTTTGACTACCTGTTCCACCGCAGGGGGGCTGGCTTTTGCCGGTACCTCAGCAACGGCAATCACCGGATGGGATGCGGTGGCGGCTGATTTTTCTGACGGAACATTTTGCGGACTGGCGGTATTAACAGCGGGGGATGAAGATGACAAAACGGAAAACAGTTTTTCCTGCGTCATATCCGGAAACAACAGTTTAATGGTCACCAGCGCACAAACTGCGACCAGCAGCAGAATGATGAATCCAATGATTCTCCAATCATACTGCGATGTTTTCATCTCTATTCCTGAATTCACATAAGCCATCGTATTTCACCTCCACAAGGTATCTTGCATTTGTTTTGTTATACTGCCCGCCCGATGCTCTGATGGTGACAAGGCATGAAACTCAATCCCCGACAACTGGATGCTATGCACTATGTATCCGGCCCTTGCCTGGTACTGGCCGGTGCCGGTAGCGGAAAAACCCGTGTTATTACCGCTAAAATTGCTTACCTGATCCGCGAATGCAGCTATCAGGCACGTCACATCTTTGCCGTCACATTTACCAATAAAGCAGCGAGAGAGATGAAAGAGCGTGTTGCACAGACACTGGGGCGCCGGGAAGCCCGCGGTCTGACCGTCTCGACATTTCACTCACTCGGGCTGGATCTGATCCGTCGTGAACATCAGCATTTACAGTTGAAAGCAAACTTCTCCCTGTTTGATGACACCGATCAGATGAGCCTAATCAAGGAGCTGACTGAGGCTGACCCTGAATTGCAGGGTAACAAAGAATTGTTACAGCAATTAGTTCAGACCATCTCCCGGTATAAAAATGATCTTATTTTGCCGGCACAGGCGTTAAAGCGGGCTCATACCCCGGAAGAACAGCGCTTTGCGATTTGGTATGAGCGTTATCAGAAACAAATGAGCGCGTATAACGCACTGGATTTTGATGATTTGATCCTGTTACCGACGCTGTTGTTAAAAACCAATGCTGAAGTGCGGGAGCAATGGCAGAACCGTATCCGTTATCTGTTAGTGGATGAATATCAGGACACCAACACCAGCCAGTATGAATTAGTGAAGCTGTTAGTCGGTGAACGCGCCCGGTTTACCGTGGTGGGTGATGACGATCAGTCGATTTATTCCTGGCGCGGTGCCCAGCCACAGAATCTGGTCCGTTTGCAGCAGGATTTCCCTCGACTGAACGTGATCAAACTGGAGCAGAATTACCGCTCCAAGGGCCGCATTCTGAAATGTGCCAACATTCTGATTGCCAATAACCCGCATGTGTTTGACAAGCAGCTGTTCTCAGAGCTGGATTACGGTATGCCGGTCCGGGTGCTGATGGCCAAAAACGAAGAACATGAAGCCGAAAAAGTGGCGGCGGAAATCATGGGGCACCGTTTCATGAACCGTACCAGCTGGAAAGATTACGCGATTCTGTATCGCGGTAATCACCAGTCCCGGCTGCTGGAAAAGGTGCTGATGCAAAACCGCATCCCCTACAAAATCAGCGGCGGGACCTCGTTCTTCTCGCGCACTGAAATCAAAGACATCATGGCGTATCTGCGCCTGCTGGTGAATCCGGATGATGACAACGCTTTTCTGCGGGTTGTTAATCTGCCACGGCGCGAAATTGGTCCGACGACGCTGGAAAAACTTGGTCACTATGCCAATCAGCGCGGTAAAAGCCTGTATGCTGCCAGCTTTGAGATCGGGCTGGAGCAACATCTGCATGGCCGGGGATTACAGGCCCTGCGTCACTTCTGTGACTGGCTGTGCCGCATGAGCGATAACGCGGCGCGCGGTAACAGTGAAGAGGTGGTGCGCGATCTGATCAAAGATATCCACTACGACGAATGGCTGTATGAAACGTCACCCAGCCCGAAAGCGGCCGAGATGCGGATGCAGAACGTCTCCACGCTGTATCGCTGGCTGACCGATATGCTGGCCGGGGATGTGCAGCAGGATGCCGCGCCATTAAACCTGAGTGAAGCCGTCGCCCGCTTTACGCTGCGCGATATGCTGGAGCGCAATGAAGGCGACGAAGCGCTGGATCAGGTGCAACTGATGACACTGCACGCGTCCAAAGGGCTGGAGTTTCCGTACGTCTTTATGATCGGCATGGAAGAGGGATTGCTCCCGCATCAGGCCAGTATCGATGAAGATAACATTGATGAAGAACGCCGTCTGGCTTACGTCGGCATCACCCGGGCGCAGACAGAGCTTTGCTTTGTTCTGTGCAAAGAACGCCGTCAGTTTGGTGATACCGTAAATCCGGAGCCCAGCCGTTTTCTGCTGGAACTGCCGCAGGACGATCTGCAATGGGAAGCCCGCAAAGAGCCGGCCAGCGCCGAACAGCGTCAGCAAAAAGCCAAAACCGGGATTGCCAATTTACGAGCCATGCTGAAAGAAAAAGGATAACGCCATGTCTTCTGCCCGCTGGAAAATCCAGCTGAGCCCGAAAATCCGCCTGAGCTCACTGGTGCTCGGTATCGTACCCGTGATTATTGTGCTTGGCTGGCTGGGGATCTGGATGCCGCAGTCATTGCGCTTACTGATGCTGTCACTGTTTGATCAGCTTGGAACACTGATCTACTACCCGCTGGCAGCACTGGCACTGGCCGCCGGCTTTTTCCTTGCCGCATTATGGCGGCGCGAATTTAACTGGCAATATTTGCTGGAAGGCACACTGTCTGTATGGATGTTGCTGAATTGGCCGATATACTAAAGCGGGATCTGGCTCTTACGCCATAAACATGGCAGGATGAGAACAAACCACAGCAAACAGACAGTGGTCAGAGAGAAGAATCAACAAGCTGATATGGTGGATAACACAATGCAAAGTAATGAAATGAATAACATTCTGGAATTCGTACGTGTCGCGCGTCTGAAAAACAAACTGACCCGCGAAATCGAAGACAACGCCCGCAAAATCCGTGACAACCAGAAACGTGTTGCACTGCTGGCTAACCTGACCGAATACCTGAAACCAGGCATGAGCTACGAAGATATTCTGGAAATCATCCACAACATGAAAGGCGATTATGAAGATCGCGTGGATGACCTGACTATCGTCGGTGCAGAACTGTCTAAACAACGCCGTGAAGCCAGCAAACAGCTGCGTAACTTCCCGCGTACCTTCCGCAAAGAAGGCAGCGCAGAGTAATCTGCCAATAACAGACGGCCTCTCAGCCGTCTGTTATTCCTTATCAATTCCCCGCAATTTTCATCCGTTCAAGCAGCACGGAACCACTCTGCAGACTGCAGCGCGGATCAATATCATTACCGACTGCCACGATCTGGCGGAACATCTCTTTCAGATTCCCCGCAATGGTGATCTCTTCCACCGGATACACGATCTGGCCATTTTCGACCCAGAAGCCGGTCGCACCACGGGAATAATCGCCGGTAACAATATTGACGCCCTGCCCCATCAGTTCACTGACGACGAGACCCGTCCCCATCTGTTGCAACAAAGCGTCCAGCGTTTGCCCCTGACCTTCAACAAACCAGTTATGAATACCACCGGCATGACCGGTAGATTGCATCCCTAATTTCCGGGCGGAATACGCGGTCAGCAGATAGGTTTGCAGAACACCGCTCTGGATAATGGCGCGATCCTGCGTACGCACACCTTCCCCGTCAAACGGTGAACTGGCCAGTCCTTTCGGCAGATGCGCAAATTCATTGATGTGCAACCAGTCCGGAAACAGTTGCTGACCGAGACTATCCAGCAGGAAAGTGGATTTACGGTACAGGTTACCACCGCTGATCGCCGACACCAGATGACCAAACAGACTGTTCGCCGCTTCCGGCAGGAACAGGACCGGCACTTCGGTCGTCGCGATTTTGCGGCCGCCAAGGTGTGAAACCGTACGGCTGACCGCATCTTCAGCAATTCGCTCCGGCGTCCAGAGATCACTCAGTTCGCGCGCCGTGCTGTAGCTGTAGTCGCGCTGCATATCGCCATCCTGCTCACCGATCAGCACACAGCTCAGTGAATGCCGGCTGGCCGCATAACCTTTGACGAAACCATGGGTGTTGCCATAAACCTTAATGCCATGATGACTGGAGAAACTGCCACTGTCTGACTGTTTGATGCGTTTATCCAGCGACAGCGCATGCAGTTCACAGCGGCGAGCCAGTTCAATGCCATATTCCGGCTCCAGCGCCACGGGATACAGCAGATCCAGCTCCGGCGCATCCCAGGCCATCAGCTCACGATCCGCCAGACCAGCACAGGAATCAACGGCGGTATAACGGGAGATCTCCAGCGCCGCTTCAATGCAGCGACGGATCGCTCCAATGCTCAGATCGGCTGTGGAGGAGGAACCCTTGCGGCCATCGCGGTAAATAGCGATACCGAGTGCTCCATCCTTGTTAAATTCAATGTTCTCTACTTCGCCGCCACGGGTATTCACTGAGATCCCGGTCTGTTTGCTGATAGAGATCTCCGCAGTATCGGCTCCCAGCTCCTGCGCGATATGCAGCGCATCTGTCACCACCTGCTCGAGTTTGTGCTGTTCCTGTAAAATCTGTTCCTGAGAATTCATGTCTGCCTGGTCCTGCTGCATTTTTTCACAGGCTATCACAGATACCTGTTACCATATAAGGGAGGAATTAAGGAAGAGTGACACCATGAATCATCAGAAAAACACCCAAGACGATTGGGATGACGATTACGTCAGTAAAAGTGGACAGAAACGCGAAGCGGCCGCGCTGCAAAAACTGGGCGAAGAGCTGGTCAACTTGAAGCCTGCCGAACTGGAACGAGTGCCACTGGATGAAGATCTGATTGCTGCTATCGCCATGGGGCATAAGCTGAAAGGCAAACATGAAGCGTTACGCCGTCATTTGCAATATGTCGGCAAAATGATGCGTAACCGCGATACCACTGAAATTAAAAACGTGCTGGATCAAATCCACAGCCGGAATAACAGCACCAACGCACGTTTACATAAACTGGAACAATGGCGTGACCGTTTGTTAAGTAACGGCGATGATGCGATCAATGCCGTGATCGGTGAATGTCATACGCTGGAACGCCAAAAACTGCGTCAGTTGATCAGCCGGGCGAAAAAGGAAGCAGCCGCAAATCAACCACCTGCAGCATTCCGTGAACTGTTCAAATATCTGCGTGAACATATGGACGAACAGCTGTAGTTAGCACAGCTTAGAGAGAATGGCGTGGTATTCCACGCCATTTTTTTATCCGTTTATTGCGTACCGCCAACCGTCAGTTCGTCCAGTTTTAGCGTAGGTTGCCCAACACCAACGGGCACACTCTGACCATCCTTACCGCACACGCCGACGCCTTTATCCAGCGCCAGATCGTTACCCACCATCGACACCTGCTGCATCGCTTCCGGACCGTTACCGATCAGGGTTGCACCTTTGATGGGTGCGGTGATCTTGCCGTTTTCGATCAGATAGGCTTCGGAGGCAGAGAACACAAACTTGCCGGAGGTGATATCCACCTGTCCGCCGCCAAAATTCGGGGCGTAGATACCTTTCTTCACCGATGCAATGATCTCTTGTGGATCATGTTCACCGGCCAGCATGTAGGTGTTGGTCATGCGCGGCATTGGTAATGCAGCGTAGGATTCCCGACGGCCATTACCAGTGGGGGCAACACCCATCAGACGGGCGTTCAGCTTATCCTGCATGTAACCTTTCAGAATGCCGTTTTCAATCAGCACATTGTATTGCGTTGGTGTTCCTTCATCATCGACGCTCAATGAACCACGGCGCCCTGCCAGCGTACCATCATCCACGATTGTGCAATGCTTCGAAGCCACTTGTTGACCGATCTTACCGCTGAAGGCAGAGGAGCCTTTACGGTTGAAATCGCCTTCCAGACCATGTCCTACTGCCTCATGCAGCAACACACCCGGCCAGCCGGCACCGAGAACCACCGGCATCATGCCGGCAGGCGCATCAATGGCTTCCAGATTGACCAGTGCCTGACGCACGGCCTCACGGACATAACCGCGGGCACGGCTTTCACCGTTTTCAACCTCAAAGAAATAATCATAACCACAGCGGCCACCACCACCGGAGCTGCCGCGTTCCCGACGGCCTTTACGTTCCGCCAGGACAGTAACACTGAGCCGCACCAGCGGACGAATATCGGCCACCAGAGTGCCATCCGTTGCCGCAATCAGTACTTCTTCATACACACCGGACAACGAGGCCATCACCTGGGTCACACAGGGATCCAGTGAACGGGCAAATTGATCCAGTTCTTCCAGTAAAGTGATCTTTTGCGGTTGGGGTAAACCAGGCAGCGGATCCAGCGCCAGATAACGCGCCGCTGGCTGAGTCGGTTGCCAGATTTTGACCTGCCCTTCACCACCGGCTGCCGCTACGCCGCGCGCCGCAACCACCGCCTGCTGTAAGGCATTCAGACTGAGCTCGTCAGAATAGGCAAAACCGGTCTTCTCACCGCTGATGGCACGCACACCGACGCCTTGTTCGATGTTATAGCTGCCATCTTTCACAATACCGTCTTCCAGGATCCAGGACTCATGAACACCGCTCTGGAAATAGAAATCACCGAACTCAATCTGATGACTCATCAACTGGCGCAGCTGTTGCGCCAGAATGTCCTGATCCAGACCGTTCGCGGCCAATAATCGTTCACTGACTTGCGGTAACAACATTAAATTACTCTCTCCAGGCCGGTGTCAGTCTGGCATGCAGCTGTACCGGCATTGATTTGCGGATTTGTTCGGTTTTTTGTGGATCCAGTGTCGCCACGATCAGTCCCGGCTGTGAACCTTGTTGTGCCAGTACCTCGCCCCAGGGGTCGATGATCACGGAGTGACCTCGGGTTTCACGGTTACCACCATGGCTGCCACATTGATTAGCTGCGACCACATAACATTGATTTTCTATGGCCCGCGCCTGTAAGAGCGGCAGCCAATGTGCCTGACCGGTCACTTTCGTGAATGCGGCAGGCACCAGTAATACATCCGCGCCACGCTGACGCAGCAGACGATACAATTCCGGAAAGCGGACGTCATAACAGATACTTAAACCGAGACCACCAAACGGAGATGCCACCACGCAGCTATCATGCCCCGCCACAAAAGAATCAGATTCACGATAACGCCCACGGGCATCATCCACATCCACATCAAACAGATGCAGTTTGTGATAAAAACCGGTCAGCTCACCTTGCGGATTAAACACCAGTGATGTGGTGTGCACCCGGTTTTGCTGCGGAATCAGCGTCGGCAACGAGCCGGCCACCAGCCACAGACCAAATTCCTTTGCCCATTCACTCAGCTGACGCTGCACCGGGCCTGAACCCACAGGTTCAGCCAGCTGTTGATAATCCTGCGGCGCGCCCATACAGGCAAAATTTTCCGGCAGCAAGACCAGACAAGGGCGTTCTACCGGCAAACGCTGCAATAGCGAGGCGATCTGTGCACGGTTCGATAGCCAGTCCGCCTGAGCGTTGATCTGTAGTGCGACCAGCTGCATTACTTGCTCTCCTTTGCCTTTGGCGCGGATAATTTAACTTTCTCTTGTTTACGGCCCAGCTCGGTGATTACCGGTTTGGCAATATCACCTTTGACGGAATAGCTTACCTGTGTGATGACATCAAACACCGGTTGTAAAATCGTGGTCGCCGCCAGCACCGCAATGCCGGTGATAGGCGTAATCGCAAACGCGGTCGCCACACCAAAACCGCCGGTTAATGTCGGCGAAAATGTCACCTGATAGTCGATCGTTTTCTGACCTAAATCGACCATACCATGCCCATTCAGTTCACCGGAATTACTTTCAAGTACTAAGTCATCATTACGCAGCACACCCCGTTCCAGTTTGCTGCTGAACGTGATTTTTTTGAAATAGAGACCATCGCCAAAAATATCGCGGAAATCAAAGCTGATACGACTGACAATCGCATTCAGCGAGAACAGGGATAACAAACGGTTGCCGCCGGTATTTTTCACTTCCCGCAGAATACCTTCACCGGTCTCCATTCTGATCTGGCCATCTAATGCTGACAAACGAGGCTGCACTAAAGCACCGGGCCAGGAAACATCAATATCCAGCTGACTCTTGGTACCGGTTAACCCGGGATCAAAACCAAAATGCCCCAGAAATACTTCGGTATTGTTACTGACAAATTTACCTTTCAGCGTACTGAGTGGCTGATAATTTTTTATTGACCAGCCCGCCTGCCCGTCAAAGTGTGAATTAGCCACCTGCCAGTGCAAGTCACGGATTTCACCACCCTGTTTTACCGGATAAAGGTGACCGCGGAACTGGCCAAGGGTATTGCCACCGTAACGGCAATCCTGACAACTGAACAATAAATCAGGCCAGCGCGCCAGCCATGCCCGTTGTGTAGCCAGACTCATCGGCTCCGCAGGTTTTGTGTCTACACCGCTATCCGCCCAGTACAAACGGGCCATATCGATCCGGATCGGTTTCTTTTTACTGGCCGGAAGATGGATCACCCCCTGCGCTTTACTGCTTTCCAGCCAGATCCTGCTGCCATCGCGATCCGGACTCATATTCAGGCGGATATCACGCCATAATTGATCCGCTACATGTAACTTATCCACCCGCACGTCAATAGCGCCCGCACTGGGGAACAGCTGGTTCACCGCATGTTGCCCATTAGCCGGCCAACGCTGCCACCAGTCCAGCCAGGCAGACCCATCAGCCTCACTCAGGATCGCGCTGACCGAGAACGGCAAACGGGGTCCGGCACTGCGCTCAATGATCTGATTATCCAGCCAGAAACGGCGGAACTGTTTCTTGTCTGGCGTCCAGTCAGCCTGCAACTGCCATTCATGATTCAGCGAACCATTGATTACACTGCTCCGCTGATTACCACTGATTTTTACCTGCAGCGGCCAGCTGCGCCCGGATGGTTTGTTGTAGGGTGCCGGCAAATCCAGTACCAGCGCTGTCAGCGGACTGGTTAGTTGTGCATCATAATAATAATGTCCACCCTTATAGAGATGCAGATCCAGAGCACCCTGCCAGTTTGCCTGCCCTTGCAGAGTCTGATGCGCCAGCTGCGGTAATGCCTTGTCGCGCTGACTATCCCACTCCCCCTGCAGACCCAGCTTAACCTGATATTCATTGGCTAGTTGTTCACCGGCATACTGCACGCGCAATGGCTGCCCCCATAAGGTGGCCTGTAATTTCTCTATCGCCGTTTTATTGTCATCGAAGCTCAGTTCACCCTGCAGCTGTTCCAGTGGTAAATCCAGACTCGGAAGATACAGACTGTTTCCCGCCAGTTTTACTTTGCCATTGACCTTAACCTGAGTGCCATCCATCGGAATATCCAGTTTCAGTTCACCGGTTAATGGCTTCTGAATACGCACTGCCTGCAGAGCACTGCCAACGGAATTCTGCAGCGGAGAGCGGTAGAGATAATCACTGACAGCTTCACCGGTACCGGCAATATCGGCATCAATGTACAGACGGGCACCGGGTGCCAGCTTCGGAAACCAGGCGTGCAAACGCGGAGAACTGGCATCACCCAGCAGGGCACGATCACCCTGCATATCCAGACGATCATTCTCAAACAGCAAATCCAGTGACATTTCACGTAACGGCAACCAGCCGGCACCAAACTGGAAGGTCGCATCGCGTAACGGCACCCATGCCTGGAAAATGCCGTTTTTCTCTTTGAAAGGAAAATCACGGAATGCGCCATGCCACAGGATGCGGGCATTTTCAGCATGTCCGCCCTGTAATGCGTTGGTCAGGTATTTGATCACCGGCTCGCCCATGGCACCGTGCGGAAAATAGTAATGCGCCTGACTGGCATCTTTCAGATCAACACCACTGTCCAGTGCCAGAAATAAGGGCTGTGTTCCTTCCTGACTCAGACGGAATTGCGTTGCGGTGGTGACAACGTCGGTTTTAAGTTGCACCTGGTCAGCGGTTAATGCCCAGCCATTGCTCAATTTCTGCCAGTTCAGATCGGCCGAAAATGTTTGCACCGGCCAGGGCTTTTCAAAATAGGGCTGCAGATCCCATGTCTGCGGTTTTAACTGCTGCAGCGTCAGCGCAACGCCCTGCGGTGACAGACGGAAAGAGGCATCTACATCGTGCAACCCGGGGATCATGCGCCAGCGCTGCCACTGCAATTGCTGCAACTGACCACTGAACAGCCAGCTGTCCTGTGCTTCATCGCGGGAAAAGCGTAATTCACTCAGCCGGCCTTGCGGCATCAGCGTCCGTAACGCCTCTGCCGCGGCAGATTCCACAGGCAGGAACATCCCCGTTAGCGGGGTCAACTCATCAAGCAATAACGGATCCATTTGTCCGGTGTATTGTTCAGCCTGTTTTTTCAGTTGCAGCTGCCAGGAACGCCAGGGTTGATGATTACTGTGTAATTGCAGCCCCTGACTGTATAACTGCCAGTCACCGGCATGACGTTGCCAGACGATTTCGCCACCCTGCAGTTCCAGACTGTGCTGCTGCTCGGCCTGTTGCCAGCCAAGACGGTTTAAGCCCAGTTGCAGCAATGCGCTCTGCCACTGACCGGGTTGCCGCTCCAGCCAGAGCTGAAACGCCAGTGAACCATGAATAGACTGCGCATTGGCAGTCAGCGGCGTTGGCAACAGCGCCCCCGGCTGTTTGCCGGCATGAGGCTCTGTGGCCAGATAGATATGCCCCTGCAACGCATCCTGACGCGCGGCACCCTGTAATTCAGCTTGCAGCAATAACGGCACCACCAGCGCCTGTTGCGCTACTGATATGCGGGAAAAAAGTTTGTGCTGATCGGCCCGGTTTTCGGCATAGAGTTGGTCGATATGAAATTCCGCCAGTAATTGTTGCTGGCGGACTAACCGGATCTGGCTGTTGGTAATATTGGCCTGCGCGACCTGTTCCAGTAACAGCGGCAACAAATCATTCAGACCGGGGCTGTCGGAGGAGGATGCTGCGGCTTTGGGTAACTGCAGCGTCAGCTGCAGTTGATCTGCCTGCAGCGTGGCCAGACAACCGTGCGTTTTCCAGAACTGCAGGAACGGATTACAGTGTAACTGCAGCTGCTTTGCACTGAGCTCAAACGGTACGGCACCTTGCTGCTGCAACGCCACATCACGCAATTCCAGCTGCAGGCCATAGTCCTGCCAGCGCCAGCCGATATGAGCCACTGATGCGGATGACATCGTATCCGGCAAGAACTGTTTTAACACCCAGTCACGATGCAGCTGTAAATCGGGCAGACCAAATCGCAGTGCGGTGACCAGCACTGCCAGCAGCATCAGAACAACTGAAAGAAAAACAGCGCCACCACGCACTATGCCACGCCAGTTCACTTACATCATCACCACGTCGTACTGTTCCTGATTGTATAAAGGTTCAGCCTGTACTTTGACCTGCTTGCTGATGAACACCTCAAGCTCAGCCAGACTGTGCGACTCTTCGCCGCGTAACGCTTCCGCTACGGCCGGTGAGGCATACACCACAAACTGATCCGCATCATACGCCCGGTTGACGCGCAGAATTTCACGCAGAATTTCATAGCAGACCGATTCCACCGTTTTCACCCGGCCGCGCCCTTTACATGCCGGGCATTCGGAGCAGAGTACATGCTCCAGACTTTCGCGGGTACGTTTACGGGTCATCTCGACCAGCCCGAGTTGGGAGAAGCCGTTCACACCGGTCTTCGCCCGATCTTTTGCCAGTGCTTGCTCCAGACTCTGCAAGACACGGCGACGGTGATCTTCACTCTGCATATCAATAAAATCGATGATGATAATGCCGCCGAGATTACGCAACCGCAGCTGACGGGCGATCGCCGCAGTGGCTTCAATATTGGTATTGAAAATAGTCTCTTCCAGATTACGGTGTCCCACAAACGCGCCGGTATTGATATCAATCGTGGTCATGGCTTCCGTCTGATCGATGATCAGATAACCACCCGATTTCAGTTCAACCTTACGTTCAAGTGCCCGCTGGATCTCGTTTTCGACATCATACAAATCAAAGATCGGTGACTCGCCGGAGTAATAATCCAGTTTCCCGATCATCTCCGGAACAAATTCTTCGGTGAAATGGCTGAGTTGCTCATACGTCTGGCGGGAATCAACCCGGATTTTATCCAGGTCATCGCCGACAAAATCACGCAGAATACGGAACGCCAGACTCCACTCCGCATACAGCACATGGCTGGTCGGATATTTCTGGCGACGCTCCAGCACCTTGCGCCACAAGCGTTTCAGGAAGATAGTGTCCTGCTCCAGCTCTTTTTCGCCAATGCCTTCGGCTGCGGTGCGAATGATAAAGCCACCCAGTTCATCCACATTCCGGCTGACAATCTCTTTCAGGCGTTCCCGTTCTTCTTCACTATCAATGCGCTGTGAAACACCCACATGGGCACTGCCCGGCATGAATACCAGGTAGCGGGACGGCAACGTGATATCCGTGGTCAGACGGGCACCTTTGGTACCCATGGGATCTTTCACCACCTGCACCATGATGTCCTGCCCCTGACGGACCAGTTCGGCAATATTCCCGGCCTGAAAGTGCTCTTTTTCTTTTACATCGACACATTCGGTATGCGGCACAATATCGGACGCGTGCAGGAAAGCGGCTTTATCCATTCCGATATCAACAAAGGCCGCCTGCATACCCGGTAACACCCGGCTGATTTTACCTTTGTAAATATTACCGACGATCCCGCGTTTAGCCTGACGCTCAATGTGTACTTCCTGCAACATACCATGATCCACCAGTGCGACCCGGGTCTCTGATGGTGTTACGTTAACCAGCAATTCGGTTGACATAGTTCAGCCTTAGTAATCTGAAGTCATGAGTGGCGACAATATTTTTGCAGTAACAGATCTGTTTCCAGTAACGGCAACCCCACTACCGCAGAATAACTTCCGCTGAGGTGACTGACGAATTTCCCGCCGATGCCCTGAATGCCATAAGCACCGGCTTTATCCGCCGGTTCTCCGGTTTGCCAGTAACGGCTGATCTCTTCCGGCGTTAATTTGCGGAACGTCACCTGTGAGTTGACCAGAACAACTTCACAGCCCTGTTCCGAAGAAAGCGCAACCGCCGTCATCACGGTATGGGTGTTACCAGACAGTAACTGCAATATACGTTGAGCATCGGCGAAATCCCGTGGCTTTTCCAGCACTTCTTGCTCAAACACCACAATAGTATCCGCGCCTAATACCGGTTTTTGCCCCCGGCAGGCTAACCAGCCGGCCTGCGATTTATCGCGGGCCAGACGTTGCACATAATCAGCAGGAGTTTCATCAGGTTGCTGTTGCTCTTCAACATCAACTGACAGAACAGTAAAGGGGTAATCCAGCAGCGCTAACAGTTCCCGGCGACGGGGAGAAGCGGATGCCAGATAAAGCGCAGCACTGGCCGACATAATACTTACCTGATATTGAAACGACGGCGGATATACCGCAGAAAAAGATAGACCGAAGGCCAGAGCAATGTTGAGCTCAGTGACGCCCAGACAAAGCGGGTGTTGAGACGGGGAGATGCAAACAGGTGTTCAACCCAGAAAATCAGCAGTTGTCCGACAAAAATCAGCGATCCCATCACCAGCGCCTGTTGCCAGACGGAGAAGTTACGGATCTTCTGGTATTGTGCTGCAACGACACAGGAGATCACCGCCATACTCAGCGCATGGATGCCCAGCGTTGAACCCAGCAGGATGTCCATGATCAGACCGACAATCCAGGCACTGACGACATTCAGGTGATGCGGCAGCGCAATCACCCAATACAGCACCACTAACGCCACCCAGTCCGGGCGGAACATATCTATAGCCACCGGCAATGGCACCATCGTCAGAATAATCGCGACGATCAGGGTTAAATAGATCGAACCTTTACCATGGCCGGTCAATGAACCACTCATTGTCTGCCCTCCTGATGCGGCACTTCAGCGGATGCTGTTGCTGATTTATTTTTGTCGGTCGCAGACATTGCCGGCTGAGCAGCAGAAACAGTCGCCGCGGAACTCATCACCGGCAGCGGCCCCATGGATTTGGCATCTTGCCAAAGCAACAGCACATAACGCAGCCGATCCAGTGTCGCCAGTGGTTCAGCCTTGATCTCGGCGAAGGGGCTCTGTTCCTCATTGGCAAACCGGGTCACTTTAGCGACCGGATAGCCTTCAGGGAAATGCCCACCCATGCCAGACGTCACCAGAATATCGCCGTCTTTGATATCCACATTCCGGGGCAGATTCTTGAGCGTCAGCTCATTGATATTTCCGGTACCGGAGGCAATAGCACGTAAATCGTTACGCAGCACCCGCACCGGCAAGGCATGGCTGATATCCGTGATCAGTAATACCCGGCTTGAGGTTTTCCCGACACTGACCACCTGACCGATGACACCCTGATCATTGACGACCGGTTGTCCTTCATAGACATGATGTTCGACACCTTTATCGATCACGACCTGATAGACAAACGGGTCAGAGTCTACCGACAGAATACGGGCCACCAGCTTACGGGAATCCTGAGTCACCGGAGAGCCCAGCAGTTCGCGCAGACGGCGGTTTTCCTGACTCAGTTCGGCCATCCGCAGCAGATCACTGCGCAACAGGAAAAGTTGCTGCTGCAGTTGCTGATTATCTTTCAGCAATTGGCTGCGTGAGCTTAGTTGCAGACTGGCCTCTTCGACCACATCGCGGGGAACGCTCGCCAGATGTAATAACGGGCTGGCAAAGGTGTTGATATAAAGACGCATGCCGTCAAACAGATGAAAACGGGCATCAGAAACGATGCCCGCCAGAGACAGCAGCACAGTGATAAATAACCTGAGTTGCAGGGATGGTCCCCTGCCGAAAATAGTCCGCATGATGCTATCAGCCAGGGGTTACCGGAAAGGCAACCCGGGCAAGCTCAATTATTCGTAATGGAACAGGTCACCACCGTGCATGTCGATCAGCTCGAGAGCTCGACCACCACCACGGGCGACACAGGTCAGCGGATCTTCCGCCACGACAACCGGAATACCGGTATGTTCCATCAGCAGACGGTCCAGATTACGCAGCAGCGCACCACCACCGGTCAGCACCATCCCTTTTTCGGAGATATCGGAAGCCAGTTCCGGCGGAGATTGTTCCAGCGCCACCATGACCGCACTGACGATGCCGCTCAGCGGTTCCTGCAGTGCTTCCAGGATTTCGTTAGAATTCAGGGTGAAACTACGCGGTACACCTTCAGCCAGATTACGGCCACGAACTTCGATTTCACGCACTTCTTCGCCCGGGTAAGCAGAGCCGATTTCGTGCTTGATGCGTTCTGCGGTGGATTCACCAATCAGGCTGCCGTAGTTACGGCGCACATAGCTGATGATAGCTTCATCAAAACGGTCACCGCCGATACGGACGGAAGAAGAATACACCACACCGTTCAGAGAGATGATCGCCACTTCAGTGGTACCACCACCGATATCAACCACCATAGAACCGGTCGCTTCGGATACCGGCAAGCCGGCACCAATTGCTGCTGCCATAGGTTCTTCAATCAGATAAACTTCGCGGGCTCCGGCACCCTGAGCAGATTCTTTGATCGCACGGCGTTCAACCTGAGTCGCACCGCAAGGGATACATACCAGCACGCGCGGACTTGGACGCATCAGGTTATTTTCATGCACCTGTTTGATAAAATGCTGCAGCATTTTTTCGGTAACAGAAAAATCAGCAATAACACCATCTTTCATCGGACGGATCGCCGCGATATTACCCGGGGTACGCCCCAGCATCATTTTGGCGGCATGGCCAACAGCAGCGACAGATTTAGCGGTACCACCGCGTTCCTGACGGATGGCAACCACAGAAGGTTCGTTCAGTACAATACCTTTGCCTTTAACATAAATCAGTGTGTTGGCGGTACCCAAATCGATCGACAGATCGTTGGAAAACAAACCACGGAGCTTCTTGAACATGATGCGGGTGATCCTGATTAATTACGGGATATGCGAAAAACGGCCCACTTTACCAATCCCGGCCCTGATCAGCAAGCATCTGGCACAGAAGATAACCGGATTCCACCTGATCTTTGCATAATCCGGCTATTATTGATTCCGAAACGCATCCAGCCGATAAATGCAGCGATCCTTGCCGTGATATTAACCATCCCGCTGACGCAAAGAGGAATAAAACTTAACCGCATGAAAACGAACCACATCACGTTATACTGTGACTGATATCCGAAATTACCCTATCAGGAAGGGCTGAATGGAACTTAAACAGCGACATCTGCAGCAAGCCTGTAACCAGGGATTACTGACACCGGAACAAGTGACTCCGTTATGGAATTACCTGCAGAATTTACCGGCAGACAGTGCCACGTTCCGGGCGACACATATCTTGTTTTATCTGGGTGGGCTGATTGCGATTGCAGCGATGAGTCTGTTTATGACACTCGGCTGGGATGCCTTTGGTGGTATCGGCATTCTGCTGATTGCCTGTGGCTACGGCGTGGCAGCCTGTCTGGTGGCGGACTGGCTGCTGTGGCGGCAGCGACAACCGATCCCGGCAGGCTTACTGGCGGCTCTCGCCGTTACCATGGTGCCGCTGGCGATATACGGCCTGCAGGCACAGCTGGGTTACTGGGATGACGCTACCCATACCGAATACCGCGATTTTCACCGCTATATCGACTGGCGCTGGCTGATGATGGAGTTGGGTACGCTGTTGTTCGGTACGATCCTGCTGTGGCGATACCGGTTGCCATTTATGGTGATGCCGCTGGCGGTGGTGCTGTGGTATCTGAGCATGGATCTGACGCCGTTTCTGTTTCAGGAAGAGGATTACAGCTGGCTCCGCCGGCAACAGGTTTCGATGGTGGTCGGCCTGCTGATGCTGGGACTGGCGTTTTATATTGATCTGCGCACCCGTCATACCCTCGATTTTGCCTGGTGGCTGTATCTGTTCGGACTGATGGCCTTCTGGGGTGGTTTATCCATGCAGCATTCCGACAGTGAGCTGAGTAAACTGGGTTATTGTCTGATCAACCTGCTGTTGATCACGGTCGGCGGTATGATTGGCCGGCGGGTGTTTGTGATCTTTGGCGGCATGGGCGTTGCCGGTTATCTGGGTTATCTGGCGTGGGATTTGTTTGAAGACAGCCTGACATTCCCGTTTGTATTATCACTGATTGGCTTAGGCATTATCTGGCTTGGTTTGCTCTGGCAGCGTCATGAAGCACAAATTCAGCGACAGTTACAACGTCATCTGCCTGCCGCGTGGCGCGAGCTACTGGCTCAGCGGCGATAAATATCGCTCCGGTTCCGGACGTGATCACGGACGGAACCGTCATCCAGCTATATCTGTTTTTTGCATAATGATTTCTGATTTTAGACGTCTAAACATCCAAATGTCCGTTGACATACCTTATAATGCCTCGTAGCATGAACTCCTGACAGCGCACCGCTATTCAGTCTGATTTTCTGTGGCCACCCTATCCTGGTGGATATTTGAGTAAATTACGGTTCCCTTATGATTAAGTTATCTTCCCTGTCAAAAGCGTACGGCGAAGGAAAAAACGCCTTTTACGCCTTGAAAGGTATAGAACTCGATGTTCCCGCCGGCCAGATCGTCGGCGTGATTGGTGCATCCGGTGCAGGGAAAAGTACCCTGATCCGCTGTGTAAATCTGCTGGAACGTCCCACACAGGGCCGTGTGGAAGTCGATGGTGTGGATCTGACCGCCCTGGATGATCAGGCACTGACGCTGGCACGCCGCAATATCGGCATGATTTTCCAGCATTTCAACCTGCTCTCCTCGCGTACTGTATTTGAGAACGTGGCACTGCCACTGGAACTGGCCAACTGGCCGAAAGAGAAAATTACCGCCCGGGTCAACGAGCTGCTGGATCTGGTGGGCCTGACCCATCGTGCGAAAGCTTATCCGTCACAGCTTTCCGGGGGTCAGAAACAACGTGTCGCAATTGCGCGCGCCTTGGGTCCGGCACCAAAAGTGTTGTTGTGTGATGAAGCCACTTCGGCGCTCGATCCGCAGACCACACAATCGATCCTGGCATTACTGAAAGAGATCAATCAGAAACTCGGCATCACTATTTTGCTGATCACGCATGAAATGGGTGTGGTCAAGAGCATCTGTGATTCCGTGGCGCTGCTCGATCAGGGCACTATTATTGAACAGGGTGAAGTCGGCTGGTTCTTTGCACATGCGCAGGCACCACTGGCGAAGGAATTTATCCGTTCCAGCCTGCATCTGGAGATCCCGGCACCGTATCGCGAACGGCTGCAGAAAGCGCCGGCGGACGGTTTTATCCCGCTGCTGCGCCTGGGTTTCAGTGGTAACACCATTGATACGCCGGCGATTTCACATGCCAGCCGTCAGTTCGGGATTGATGTAAATATTTTAAGCGCCAGCATTGAGCAGATCGGACATTCCCGTTTTGGTTTCCTGCTGGTTGAACTGCTGGGTGATGCGGCGGCACAACAAACCACCATCGCTTACCTGCAACAGCAACAGATAGATGTCGAGGTATTGGGCTATGTTCAGCAGCATGCATGAGTTGTTATTGCTGGCGCTGGGTGAAACCCTGTGGATGGTGTTCGCTTCTGCGCTGTTCGGCACCATTTTAGGGGTACCGCTGGGTGTGGCACTGCACATCACCAAGCCCGGACAGATTGCCGCCCACCCGATCTTTAACAAGGTGCTGGGAACCGTGGTAAATGTGGGCCGTTCCGTACCCTTTATCATTCTGCTGGTCGCAATTATTCCGCTGACCCGTCTGATTGTGGGCACCAGTATCGGTACCAATGCCGCGATTGTGCCACTGGCGATCGGTGCTATTCCGTTTCTGGCTCGTCTGGTGGAAGGTGCGCTGATGGAAATCCCGGCCGGTCTGATTGAAGCAGCACAGGCTATGGGTGCCACTCATCGTCAGATCATCCGCAAGGTGATGTTACCGGAAGCACTGCCCGGCATTCTGAATGCCATTGTGATCACGCTGGTTGCGTTGGTGAACTACTCGGCGATGGCGGGAGCCATCGGTGGTGGTGGTCTGGGTGACGTCGGTATCCGCTATGGTTATCAACGGTTTGATCCGGCGATTATGCTGATCACCGTCGCGATTCTGGTTATTTTAGTGCAATTGATTCAAAGCATTGGTGAGCGTTTAGTGAAACGCGTTGACCATCGTTAAGAATGTAACAACGCTGTTGCCGGTGGTGGCGCAGTCAATGATGAAACAAGGAGTAAACGATGAATTTATTCAGTAAAGCGATTTTAAGTGCCGCCATTCTCGGGATTGCATTAACCGGTTGCGGTGAGAAAAAAGATAACCACCTGAAAGTAGGCGCGATTTCCGGTGCTGAAACTCAGGTAGCAGAAGAAGCAGCAAAAATCGCTAAAGAGAAATTTGGTCTGGAAGTGGAAATCGTGCAATTCAGCGATTTCGCGACTCCGAACGTAGCGCTGAACGATGGCAGCATCGACGTGAACGCGTTCCAGCATAAGCCTTATCTGGATTCTCAGATCAAGGATCGCGGTTTCAAACTGGTGGCTGTGGGTAATACCTTCGTTTACCCGATTGCCGGTTACTCCAAGAAGATCAAAAACATCAGCGAGCTGAAAGAGGGTACGCAGGTTGCAGTGCCAAACGATCCTACTAACCTGGGCCGTTCACTGCTGCTGCTGCAGCAACAAGGTCTGCTGAAACTGAAAGAGGGTTCTGGTCTGTCTGCAACGGTACTGGATATCGTTGAAAATCCGAAGAACCTGAAAATCGTGGAACTGGAAGCCGCACAACTGCCACGCGCACTGGAAGATGTGGAACTGGCAATCATCAACACCGTTTATGCTTCTCAGGTTGATCTGCAACCAACCCGTGATGGTCTGTTTGTGGAAGACAAAGAGTCACCTTACGTGAACCTGATCGTGGCTCGTGAAAACAACCAGAACGATGAAAACGTGAAGAACTTCGTGAAAGCGTATCAGGACGAAGCGGTATTCAAAAAAGCGTCTGAACTGTTTAACGGTGGCGTAGTGAAGGGCTGGTAATTCCCTCCTTTCCGGATAGATACGACGGTCGGCATTCGCCGGCCGTTTTCTTTTCTGCAAACAGTTTCTCTCTGCCCCATAGGCAATAGCCGAAAGTTACCTATAATCCCTATAAACTTATTGTGCACAATTCATTATGACCGACGACAACATGCCGGATTTGTTACGACTGGATAACCAGCTTTGCTTTGCGCTCTACAGCGCCAGCAACGCAATTGTGCGGGCCTATCGCCCATTGCTGGACAAGCTGGATATTACCTATCCGCAATATCTGGTCTTGCTGGTGTTATGGCAGCAGGATGAGATCAGTCTGAAGCAGCTGGGGGAACAGCTGTTCCTCGATTCCGGTACGCTGACCCCATTACTGAAACGGCTGGAAAGCAAAGGACTGATCCGTCGCGAACGCAACGAGCGGGATGAGCGCTTGCGGGTACTGAAGTTAACCGCTGAAGGAAACGCACTGAAAAAACTAGCGGCGAACATCCCGGTACAGATGCGCGACCAGCTCAGATTGTCCGATACGCAATTGCAGTTGCTGAAAGCCCACTGTGAGCTGGTACAAAAGCAACTGCACGAGCAGGATGATTGCTAAACCAGCAAAACCTGAATGCCTCGTTGTTCCAGCGCCGCCTGATCGGCTTCACTGATACCATGATCGGTGATCACGATGTCGATCTTGTCAATCGGCACCACCACGTTCGGCGTTTTACGGCCAAATTTGCTGGAATCCGTCACCACAATGATCTGCTTCGCCGCCTGACACATGGCCTGACTGACCTGATAGGCCTCATTGAAGGTGGTCGTGCCCTGTTCGATGTCAAAACCGTCTGCGCCGATAAACAGTTTATCGAAAGTAAACGCGCGGAAAGCCTGTTCAGCCAGACCGCCATGAAACGAGGATGAACGTTTACGGTAGGTGCCACCCGGCATCAGCAGATTCATATTACAGTCACGGGAAACCGCTTCATTGATAATCAGCAGGCTATTGGTCATCACCGTTAAGGCTACCCGCTCAACCAGCCAGGGCACCATCTGCAGGGTGGTGCTGCCGTTATCCAGAATGATCGATTCGCCATCGTGCACCAGCGAAGCCGCCTTGGCACCGATACGCTGTTTGATATTCTGATTCAGCGCCGTCTTCTCATCCATGGTGCGATCTTCCGCGACCGGATGTGAAACGGCTTCAGCCCCGCCATAACGACGCGTAACCAGACTGGCCTGCTCCAGATACCGTAAGTCACTGCGCACTGTCGCGCCGGTGATATTGAAATGGCTGGCCAAATCATTAACGGTGGTGCGGCCATGTTCCCGCAAGTAGCGGACTAACATTTCCCGACGAATTCCGACGCTCATATCAGGCTCTCTGTATAAATAAACTACTTACAAAATACATGGAGATTTTCAAAATGAAAGAATTAAAATAATTACATTATCATTTTGTTGACAGCGCACAAATTATTGCCTCTCTTGTTGAAGGCTCCAGCTCAGATAGTATCTTTTCTGACAAAGGGATGCGGGCATGAATAACCGCAGATAATTTTTTTGGTCTGGCGAAAATAGTCAATCCTTTCATGATACTGGCATCAACGATCACATTATTAGCATCATGCGCTAAGACAACTAACGTTTTGGGTTTCCAGCGGGAGGACGTTTTGCCGATTTTCACCACACCTTTCAGACTCATCTCCTGCAGCATCCGGTTGAAGGCGCGCATCTGCAGAAAACCGGTTGCGATCTGTAAACTCCAGGCGATAACCGCACAAACAATCAGTATGTATGTCGCATCCATCTTTCACCTCGTATATGGAAAAAAGGCAGTGTAAAAACACTGCCAACATAACAGGCATCCTCAGGAGCTAAACCGGGACCCTATTTACCCTGAACGCAATAAAACTTAGAACATCACCTGGCCGCCAGTGATATTGATCATTTGGCCGGTGCAGTAGCTGGCTTCTTCGCTGGCGTAGAATTTCAGTACGTTCAGCACATCCTGATAATCGCAACCGCGTTTCAACGGTACTTTATCGATATAGGTTTGTTCAACCTGATCTTCCGGGATACCCAGTTTCTTCGCATATTGCGGCAGCAGAGACTGGAACATCGGGCTCTTCAGCAGGTTACCCAACATCAGGGAATGCACGGTGATGTTGTAGTCCGCCAGATCCAGCGCCAGGGATTGCGTTAAGCCAACACCACCGAATTTTGCGGCAGAATAACCGGAGTTATGTTTTGAGCCGACTTTGCCGGATTTGGAGTTGATCTGGATGATACGGCCAAAGTTCTGACGCATCATGATTTTCGACACGGCACGGGCACACAGGAAGTAACCGGTCAGGTTCACTTCGATAGACCGTTTCCAGGCATCCAGTGGGAAACTGTCAATTCTGGCCGCCTGAGCGACACCGGCGTTATACACCATGACATCGATACGACCGAAACGATCTTCGATCGCGCCGACCATACGCGCTACATCGGCTTCATCTGTGGAATTTGCCTGCACAGCCATGACATTGTCTGCCCCGAACTGTTCAGCAATCGCGGTCGCTGTCTCTTGTGCACTCTGTCCGTCCAGATCCGCTACCGCCACTTTGTAACCGGCTGCCGCCAGGCCGTTGCACAAAAAAGCACCAAGGTTACGACCGCCACCAACTACCAATGCCACTTTTGACATGTTAATCTCCTCAATTGCTAGTCTCGCTCCCCCCTGCAACGAGCGCCAACTCATGTGTTGCAGAGGGGGCAGTGAGTTTTAATTATTCAGTTTGAAAAATAAGTTCGGTTCCCAGCACCAGTGCCTCAGGGCATTGCCCTGCAACATGGACGGTGCCCGGGTATTCGGCTTCTGCGCCACCGTCAAAACGGATCGTGATATGGCCAAGTTCTGCAAGGTTCTGATTGACCACATCACCGACCGCGGTGATCGGATAGCGTGATGCGCCGAGCACAAACTGACCACCTGTCTTGATCTCACCTGTTAAATCCGCCGCCGGATGGATGAAGCAATAATCAGCAACATCAGCAGGGGCATTATCGTTAAACAGGATCATCATATTGTCATCCAGGGCATCTGCCGCATACTCACCGATATGAGTCACTTGGGTACGGTACAACATCGTCATTTCAAACCTCGACAAGTCTTACTGGTAAATAAAGAAGGATACAAACCAGGCCAGCAGTACGGTTGGAGCACCGGTTAAGAACCGTGAGTACAACACTGACGGTACGCCGATCTGGACAGTTTTAGGTTTCGCTTCGGCCAGACTCAACCCCACAGGGATGAAGTCACAGGCAGCCTGGGCGTTAATCGCAAACAGTGCCGGTAAAGCCAGTTGTGGCGGGATGTTCCCCATACCAATCTGTGTACCGACCAGAACCCCGATAACTTGCGCAATAACGGCGCCCGGGCCAAGGAACGGTGACAGGAATGGGAAGGAACAAATCAACGCCAGCGTGATCAGACCAATCGGACTTTTTGCCAATGGGATCAAGGCGTGTGCAATCACATCACCGATACCAGACGCAATAATCACCCCAATCAGCATCGAAACGAAAGCCATAAATGGCAGGATTGATTTCAATACCGTATCAATGGTTTCACGACCAGACTGGAAGAAGGTCGCCATCACCGAACCCATGCCGATGCCGATCTTGGCCAGCAGGCCATCACTCTGCTCACTCAGTTTTTTCGAGCTGTCATACTGACGGTACTCTTCCTGTGCCGGCGCTGCAGCAGGACGGGATGGCGCCACACCAGCCTGATCCTGCAGTTGAATGTTGTCAGGACGAACACCGGAAACATAAATGTCTTCCATAATATAGTCAGCCATCGGGCCGCTTTTACCGGTGGAATGAATATTCACCGTTGGGATCCGTTTTTTCGGGTACAGACCGCAGCGCAGTGTGCCGCCACAATCGATGATCGCAACCGCAGTTTCGGTATCCGGTACGGAGGATTTAAAGCCGTCCACCGCTTCCATGCCGGTCAGTTCAACCATGCGGTCCACGATGTCAGGACGCGTACCGGCGGTGATGTAAATGATCTTTTTGTTTTTATCGACCGGGATAGTCAGCGGGCCGCCCCAGCCACCATTGCCTTTGGTGATAACTAATGAATTTGCCATGATGTCTGCTCCTGAGCCTGATTAGTTAGCGTGCATGTGTACTTCGGTACTGAGACGGATGTTCTGCTGTCTTTCCACAAAGGCGGTCGTAAGGTCAGTCACCCAGCCACGGAAGAAGTTAGAGATCATACCGACAAACAGGTAGCTGATAGCCAGTGGTGCCAGTGGCAGACCCAGCGTTGTCAGACCATTGGCAATACCTAAGTAAACAAACAACTCACCCGGGTTGATGTGCGGGAACAGACCATTCATCGAATGGCAGCTGTAAGACGCCGCCGCATAATAAGACGGTTTGTAACGTTCCGGCATGAAGCGACCCAGACTCAGTGTCATCGGGTTCATAAATACGAAGGTACCGACCACCGGTAAGATCAGGTAACGGGAAACCGGGTTACCTGCACATTTCTGTGCCAGACGTTCCACACGTTCCTGTCCGATAAAGCGGATCAGCGCGTTCATTGCCACCATCAGCGAGATCAACAGCGGGAGAATGCCTGTCACCATGCTGACAAACACCTCGCCTCCTTTCTGGAATAGTCCGATAAACCATTCCGCTGCATGAATCACTAAATCCATGACGTATTCCTCAATTTGATTCCATCAGTGAAGGGACACACCAAACAGCGTAAGGATCATGATGTGTAGTTCAGTACAGGCCGTGATGATGAACGGGGTGTATCACGTAACCTGTATATTTATATTTTCACAATGAACGAACATTTGCATCTTTTGGTTTTCACATTGTGATGCAAGTAGCGTTTTTAGTTTGAAAGACATTGGCTATGAAATCCGGATGCGTCCCTTTGTCAGCCAACAGAACAGATTTAACTTTCGTTACTTAAATTAAAAGCCCACAAATAGCTTCTTACGAAACTTATTTCGTTTTATCTGACCGGAACAACCGTCAGACAGCGCATAAAAAATTAAGAACGCTGATTGTCTTAGTCACTATTATGAAAATAAAAAATGAAAACTGAATTTTCATTTTGAAAGAATATTTATGAATACCGAATCGCTACGATTTGCCCCACGCAAAGCCTCTTGCTAATATCTGGATAAATTCACAGTATCAGAGGCGTCCATGGAACTCTCTGCGATCCCGGTTTCAATGCTTAAAGGTGTCGGCAGCAAGTTAGCGGAAAAGCTGGCCCACCTGCGGCTGCACACCGTGCAGGATCTGCTGTTCCATCTGCCTCTGCGTTATGAAGATCGCACCCGCCTCTACCCGATTGCGGAATTAAGTGCGGATCACGCCTGTACTACCGAGGGGGTGATCCAGAGTTGTGATATTCAGCAGGGCAAACGGCGGATGCTGCTCTGCCGTATCAGTGACGGAAACGGCTCACTCACCTTGCGGTTCTTCCATTTCACCGCCGGACAAAAAAACGCTCTGGCTATCGGTCGGCGTATCCGCTGTTTTGGTGAAATCAAACGCGGCCTGCACGGGTTTGAAATTGTACATCCGGAATATAAGCTGCTGGATGACGATGCCCCGCTGGATACCGATGCCACGCTGACACCGGTTTACCCCACCACTGAAGGCTTGCGTCAGGCGTCATTACGCAATCTGACCGATCAGGCGCTGCAATTACTGAAAGAAAACGGCGTGAAAGAATTATTGCCGGAAGGTCTGTATCCGCGGCAGCTCAGCCTGAGTGATGCCTTGCTGTTATTGCATCGTCCGCCACCGGATATCTCGCTGGCACAATTAGAAAATGGTCAACATCCGGCGCAGCAACGGCTGGCACTGGAAGAGCTGATTGCCCACCACCTGACCGTACTGCAGTTGCGTTACAGCGTGCAACAACACCAGGCTCGCCCCCTGGCCACCGACTGGTCGCTGTGCGAACAACTGCTGGCGCATCTGCCGTTCAAGCCGACCGGCGCGCAGCAACGGGTGGTCAGTGAAATCAGCCATGATCTGACCCTGCCCCACCCGATGATGCGGCTGGTACAGGGCGATGTCGGCTCAGGGAAAACCCTGGTTGCGGCATTGGCGGCATTACAGGTGATCGCGCACGGCGGACAGGTGGTGCTGATGGCACCAACAGAGCTGCTGGCCGAACAACACGCCAATAACTTCAGTAACTGGCTGACACCGCTGGGTATCGAAACCGGCTGGCTGGCCGGAAAAATCAAAGGCAAAGCCCGCGAAAAACAGCTGGAAGCCATCCGCAGCGGACAGGTGAAAATGGTGGTCGGTACCCACGCCGTATTTCAGGATCAGGTGGAATTCCAGCAGTTGTTACTGGTGATTGTCGATGAACAGCACCGTTTTGGCGTGCACCAGCGCCTCGCTCTGCGGGAAAAAGGGGCGCAGGACGGCGTTTATCCGCATCAGCTGATCATGACCGCCACCCCGATCCCCCGCACTCTGGCGATGACCATCTATGCCGATCTCGATACCTCGATCATTGATGAGTTACCGCCGGGACGAACCCCGATCACCACTGTCGCGCTGCCCGATACCCGCCGCGAAACCGTGATTGAACGGGTGCGGCAGGCTTGTCTCGAAGGGCGTCAGGCTTACTGGGTCTGCACCCTGATAGAAGAATCCGAGGTACTGGAATGTCAGGCGGCAGAAAATACCGCCGAAGAATTACAACTGCTGTTGCCGGAACTGCATATCGGGCTGGTACACGGCCGCATGAAACCGGCTGAAAAACAACGCGTGATGCAGGAGTTTAAAGAGGGAATTCTGCATCTGCTGGTTGCAACCACCGTCATTGAAGTGGGGGTGGATGTACCCAATGCCAGCCTGATGATCATCGAAAACCCGGAACGTCTGGGTTTAGCCCAGCTGCATCAGCTGCGTGGCCGGGTCGGCCGGGGTTCGGTCGCATCACACTGCGTGTTGCTCTATCACGCCCCGCTGTCAAAAACAGCGCAGCAACGATTGGGCGTATTGCGTGACAGTAACGATGGTTTTGTCATTGCACAGAAAGATCTGGAATTGCGCGGCCCCGGCGAAATGCTCGGTGCCAAACAGACCGGGCTGGCCGATCTGAAAATCGCTGACCTGATCCGCGATCAGGCGTTGATCCCGCAAGTACAGCAGCTGGCCCAGCGAATTTTTCAGCAATATCCGGCTTGTGTCACACCACTGATCCGTCGCTGGTTCGGTGAACGCGATGATTATTCTCAAGCCTGATGTCATCCGTTACACTAAAAGACAAATCTGCCTTAGTTGTGTGTTCTGAATGGCTTTTTTCATGCATCGTGCATTCCGCTGGTTTCTCTATACCATTCTGGCGCTGGTCGCGGCGATCTGGCTGACCCTGGGTTTGCTGAAACCGGAACATCTGAAAGGACCGTTTGTCGCCTGGGTGCAACAGCAAACCGGTCTGCCACTGGAAATCGGCAAGCTCAATTATAACCCGCTGTATCCGAATATCGTGCTGGCAGAGAATGTCACACTGGGCCCTGACATCAAGATAGGAAAGATCTATCTGGAAATTGCCGGAGGCTCATGGTGGCAACGTCAGCTGCATATTGCCCATCTCGATATTATTAATCCGCAGATCACATGGCGGCCCGGCTTAACCCTGCCGCAACCGTTACGGCAACTGCAGGTTGATGATCTGACTATCGACAAGCTGCAATTCAGCTGGCCGAACGGTTCACTGGAAGGGGGCAGTCTGCATCTGACCAACTGGCAACCGATCCGTAATGGCGTGGTAATACCCCTGACCGAGGTTAACTTCGACGCCCGCGCTGATCGTCTGCAATATGCCTCATTATCGTTGGGCAAGACCCGGATAGAGGGAACCCTGACCGCAGAAAAACTCAGCGTCAGCGATCTGCAAAGCGATCTTTTCCATGGTGGAATGGCCGCCGAACTGACCTGGGATCTGAAAAATAACCGGATTGATTTTCAGCAACTGGCCCTGGCTAACTGGCAGCTCGATCTGCAGACTTTCCCGGCACTTCCGCTGGCACTACCTCAGATTTTTGCCGATCAGGTCACGCTGGAAAATGTCAGTGCGATTGATTTGTCAAAACGATTCGCCCTGAATCAGGCAACCGGGACCCTGGAAAAACTGCAGTGGCAGCCCGGACAATTACCGGCATTTGAATATCAGGGCAAACTGGGCGAATACACCAATGGTCTGTTCCAGCTGGCCGAGATGCAGGGCGAAGGACGGCTACGCGCCGAAGACTGGCAGGTACAGCTGACGGGCGAAGCTTATGCCGGCAAATTCTCCGCCGAACTGGAAGGTACCCGGCAGCCGGCAACATTGACCATCCACGAGTTACAGCTGAGTGATATGCAACCGGAGCTGCACCCCGGCTGGCGCGAATGGCTGGCGACACAACCGTTCCAGCAGGTCAATTTACGCCGGCTGGATATCAGTCACCTTTCACTGATCTCGTTTGATGACAGTGTGCCGCTCACCATGAAATGGCTCGACTTGTTTCTGACTGATCTGCGCTGGACACCGCAAGGCATACAAAGCAGCAATCATAAAGCCCGGCTGGAAGGCAGCTGGCTGGAGCTGGTCTGGCAAACGCTGGTCAGCCGTAAAACCGAATTTCAGGCGGAACTGGCAGAAAATAAAATTCAGCTGGAACACTTTAATACGCAACTGGAAGAGTCTGATTTTAATATCAGCGGACAATGGGGACTGGATGCTGACACCCCGCATCAGCTGAAACTGTCGCTGAAAAAATTCGATCTGGAACAACTCAGTGACATGCTCGGCCCGCGTTATCCTTTCGCTGGCAAATCGGATCTGACGCTGGATCTGCAGGCGAAAGGCAAAGATCTGACGACGATCCGGCAAAGCTTGCAAGGTAACGCCACACTGGATGTCCTGGATCTGTTTGTCGATGGCCTGAAACTGGACACTTATCTGGATGAACAACTCACACCGAAAGCCCCTGCGCCGCAAAGCTTTGAGCAACTGATTGGCAAATTACGGGGGGGTGATACCGCCTTTAATCACGTACATCTGCAATTACGGGCGGATAAAGGCGCACTGGATTTCAGTGGTTCTGCTTTTGAATCCATCACGCATTTGATTGGTGTCAAGCAGGGCTTTGATCTCGGTAAACAGCAATGGCAGTTACAGCTTGGCTTGCTCAACGAGCAAAATAAACCTGAGCTGTTAGGCAGCATGAGCGGCGAACTTACCACCCCGCAATTACGCTTCCGCCTGCCGGCGAATACCGTGGCAAGCTGGCCGACCAAGCCGATTAGTTATCCGCCGCAAGGCCGGCAAGGGTCATTGCGCGAATGAGCAACATTCCATTTGAAGAATTTGATGTTGCCGCGGCAACCAGTACCGGCGCGCTGATTTACTGGGAGCGGAACGGGGAACAATTACTGGAGATCAGGGCAGACAGACACTTTCGCTGGCTGTTACTGGATGGCGTGGTGCAATCCGTATTGCAACAGGCCACGCCCGGTGAGTTATGTTTGCCACATCAACGTATATTGCAGGCGTTGATGCCGGCACAGGCCGCGCAGGTGCTGCATCTGGGATTAGGTGGTGGTGACCTGCTGCGCTGGCTGCATCATCGCTATCCCGGCGTACAACAGACTGCGATTGATCTGAACGCACAGGTGATCGATATCTATCAGCGGTTTTTCCAGCAGGAAGAACAGCCGCATCTGCATTGTCAGGATGCGTTTGCCTGGCTCGGCAGCGGCCACCAGCAATATGATTTGATCCTGATCGATCTGTTCAGTGACGATGGTAGCCCGGCCGCACTGTTTCAGTCCGCGACCTATGAACATCTGCAGCAACATATCGCGCCGGATGGCAGGGTGATCGTCAATCTGCTGCCACGGACAGAGCAGGAGTGGCAGCAGGTACAACATTTGCTGGCGGGTTGCGGCAAGGTACACAGCCTGCGCATTGCCAATTACCGCAATTACCTCATCTGGACTGAGCCTAAACCTGCAGCCAGAAAGTCACCGGTCCGTCATTCACCAGACTGACCTGCATATCGGCCGCAAAGCGCCCGCTGGCAACCGGGATCTCTTTTCCCGCGATCTGAGCAATGAAATGCTCATACAAAGCTTCTGCCACAGCCGGATCGGCATTGCGTTCAGCAAAACTGGCGCGCATCCCCTTGCGGGTATCAGCGGCCAGCGTGAACTGTGAGACCACCAGAATGCTGCCGTTAACCTGCTGCACATTCAGATTCATTTTTCCATCCGCGTCACTGAACACCCGGTAGCCCGCCACCCGGTGTGCCAGTTTATCGGCTTTAGCCACATCATCATCACGTTCAACACCAAGCAACACCAGCAAGCCATTACTGATTTCCCCGGTTACTGCGCCATCGACCACCACACGGGCCTCACTGACACGCTGGATCAAAGCAATCATGCAAAATACCTCAGTTTCATTTTTGCTGTAGCTTAACGGAAATTTTCCGGAACAGAAAAAAAGAGCGGCGAGAGGAGACTTCTCGCCGCTAAAGGTCCGCTTAATTAAGCGTTTCTACAAAGGAACTCAGTGATGGACAGGATGATGGTGTGAATGCCAATCATCGCTGGCAGGAACGGTATCCCGGGCATGTCGGGTCAGATATAACAGCACCGAACTCCCCAGTAAGATCACCATTCCCAGACCCAGAATCGACGTGATGCCAAGGCTGACCAGCAGCGCAGAGCTGAAAGAAGCAATCAGCATCTGGCTGGCACCGGCCAGTGCAGTGGCCGTACCCGCGGTACGTTTATACGGCTCCAGCAAACTGGAGAGTGCATTCGGAAATGCCACCCCATTGCCGAAGGCAAACAGTGACAATCCCAGCATCATCAACAGCGCCGTATGCGGCAGCAGCAACATGCTTAAACCGGATATCAGTTGCAGCGCCGCTGCAGCCTGCAAGACGCTCTCTTTAGAAAAATAGTGACGGGTTTTACTGGCCAGCACACCACCCAGCACCAGCGAAACAGCGGGCAGCAAAGTCCAGCGGCCATAGGTATCCGCACTCATGCCCACCATGATCTGCATGATGAATGGCATGACAGAGATAGAAAATATGTTCAGCGCATACTGGATGCTCACCACACCGGAGTAACAGCGAAAGTGATCACTCTTCAGTAACAGCCAGTACTGGTGCACAAAATCAGCCGCATGCGCACGATCTTCTGCCGGTTCAGGTGCATGCGTCTCTTCAAAACGATAAAACAGCAAGACCCACAACAGCCCCAGATAACCGGCCATGGTGAAAAAGATACTGATCCAGCTGAAATGCGTGGTCAGGTAACCCCCGGCCAGCGGCGTGATAGTCGGCACAAATGCCATCACAATGCCGAAATACGCCATCGCCTGCCGCAGATGCGCACCTTCATAACGATCACGCAGCGACACACGGGCAATAACAGAGGTGCAGCCGGCACCAATACCTTGCAAAACGCGACCGAGAATAATCAGCGTGGCGCTTTCATGAGCAAACAAACACAGTAGAATACCGGAGAAGGTAATCATCAGACCGGCCAGTAATACCGGACGGCGACCATACATATCTGATAACGGGCCATAGAACAGCTGCGACGGGCCAAAACCCAGCAAATAAGCAGAGACCAGCCATTGTGTCATTTGTGAAGAGACATGCAGATCCTGCTGCATCGCAGGTAACGCGGGCAACAACAAGCTCATCCCGGTCTGACCAACAGCAATCAGCAGGCACGCATAAATCACGGGGATCCATTTCTCGCGGCGGCTTAATGCTTTTTGCTGAATGATCGGCGGTTGTTGAATGGTTAACGTATCTTTATAGTATGCGCTGCTACTACTGTCACTGCTCATGATTGTTCTCTGGTTCTTAGCGGGAATACATAGCCCGAACCATGAAAGTATATTTTCATGGTGAAAAACTCTGCGAATACTGAGATTGGCGGTGTTTTTTATAATTATCCGTAACAAAGTAGAAAACTGTCTAACGACTAATTTTCATAGCCAGTGATAAGAAAAACTTTTCACCAGATTTGGCGCAAATTATGCAGCACTCGTCTGAAGGCAGGCGGTATAAGCATCGGCGTTTCAAGGGGTTAATGTGAACGTTCGTTTTCTGGAAACATTTTTGTGGGTTGCCCGACTGAATAGCTTCCGTCTGACTGCGGAAAAATTGTTCACTACCCAGGCTTCTATTTCCAACCGGATAGCCGTCCTGGAAGAAGAACTGGACGTCAAACTGTTCGTGCGTGACAGCAAAGGGGTACGCCTGACACCGGATGGTGAAAAGGTGCGGGAATATGCCGAGCAGATAGTCGGCAAAGCTCATGCCCTGCGCATGTCACTCAGTCAGGCCAACGGCTATGAAGGCAAAGTCCGTATCGGTGCGATCGATTCCGTCGTACATACCTGGTTTATCGAATTGATATCCTGGATCACCGAGCATTATCCGCATCTGGAAGTGGAAATCAGCGTTGACGGCGCGCGCGGGCTGGCAAACCAGCTACAGAAAGGCTATCTGGATATCGCGTTTCAGGCCGACCAGATTCGTTTGGAGTCTATTCGTAATCTGGAACTGGCCCGCTATCCGATGCGCTGGATTGTGGCAGCCAACTCTCCCTATAACCGTCAGTTCACGTCACTGCAGGAGCTGGCAAAAGAGCGGCTCATCACCTTTGTCGCCAACTCTCGTCCGCATCAGGATATTCTGAGTCTGCTGCATGTGAATGGCATCACCTCCCCCCGGGTCAGCTGTGTAAACTCCTTCGCGGCCATGATCCGGCTGATCGAAGATGGATTCGGTATCGGAGTGATCCCGCCGGCGCTGGTACGTGAACAACTGGCGAACGGCTCGCTGATCATCCTGAACATAGACAACACTCAGCCGGGTTCGCTGTCAATGCTGACGCAGGCCGCCTCGTGGCGTACCGGTCCGGGCTTGGATCACTGCGAAGCCATTGTCCGGCAGGCCCAGCATATCGTGCAGCGCTTCTGTAAGATCATCGGACCGGAACGGGGTATCGCGGCAAACAATTCCGCCCCGACCTGAGAAGCAGATAGTCTGCCGGTCGCAAATGGGGTTACCATAGATTGATATTCATCTCCGGAGCCCGCCATGCAGTTTTTCCGTCGTTTACAGGACATTCGCGCCATCAGCTTTGATCTTGATGACACGCTCTACGACAACCGTCCGGTAATAGAAAATGCTGAGCAGTGGATGGTGGAGCATATGCGCGACCAGTATCTCGCCAGTGCCATGTACGACCGGGCATGGTGGCTGCAGTTAAAACATGAACTGCAGAAAGCCGATCCGTCACTGCACGATGATGTCAGCCGCTGTCGTCTGATGATGCTGGAAGTCGGTCTGCAACGGGGCGGTATGCCAATCGAAGAAGCACAGGCTGAAGCCAAACGCTGTTTTGCCGAATTTCTCGAAGTGCGCTCCCGGGTCACCGTACCTGACGCATCTATTGAAGTGCTGAAGCAGCTCAGCCGCCATTTCCCACTGGTGGTGATCACCAACGGGAACGTCCTGCTGGAACGGATCGGACTGGATGGTCACTTTAAGCATGTGCTGAAAGCGGGTAATGGCCGGAAGATGAAACCGGCACCGGATATGTTCCGCATGATGGCCGCCCAGCTTAAATTAAAACCGCAGCAGATCCTGCATGTCGGTGATGACGTCACTACCGATGTATTCGGGGCGATAAGAAACGGCTATCAGGCTGCCTGGGTTAACGCACAGGGACAGGACTGGCGTACATTACACACGCTGCCACACCTGATGCTGCAGGACATCCGCGATCTGTTAAAGCTGCTGCCAGAAGCAAAATAACTGATGAATCAATCTGACTATCTGACCGGCTTGCTGCTGGCAATTCTGGCCGCGACCGGTTTTGCCTGCAAGGCGATTTTCGTCAAGCTCGCCTACCGCTATGGTGTTGATGGCACCACGCTGGTGACCATCCGCCTGTTATTGGTCTTACCATTAATCGCCACCATGCGTCTGCTGCGAAAGTCACCGGCCACTGCCTTATCATGGCATGACCGCGGCATGATCATTCTGCTGGGCTTACTCGGTTATTACTTATCCAGTCTGCTGGATTTTCTCGGGCTGGAAACCGTCAGTGCCAGTATCGAACGCCTGATCTTGTGTTTATACCCCACGCTGACCGTGTTGCTTTCCGCCTGGCTGATGAAAACCAGCATCAGCCGTCGTATGTGGTCGGCAATGGCGCTGACCTATTGCGGCATGGTGCTGGTGCTGACGCCTGATTTTGCCGGTGCACGGCTGGATCTGCTCGGAATATTCTTTGTGGTCGCCAGTACGGTCACCTATGCGTTTTATCTGACCTGGAGCCCTGCTGTCATCAGGCGGATTGGCGCCATGCGTTTTGCCGAGCTCGGCCTGACCATCTCGGCACTGGCGATGTTTGTACATTATCTGCTGACCCGCCCTGTAGAGACATTGCTCCATCAACCCTTACCCGTCTGGGGTTATGGCATGATCATGGCGCTGGTCGCCACCGTGTTACCTATTTATGCGCTGGCGGCGGCGATGGCGCGCATCGGCGCGGGGAAAACCGCGCTGATAGGCAGCGTTGGCCCCATCCTCACCATCTTCCTGAGTATCGGTATTCTGGATGAACACCTGAGCCCGGTTCAGTGGGCAGGTGTCTGTGTGGTGTTAACCGGGATCTGGCTAGTCGGACAGCGAAAAACCTGACGGACCGCGCAACGACACCATCAATTTCGCAAACCCCCGCGCATATTCACGATGGGTCAGCTGGTCGATCTGCGGCCAGCGTTCCATCGGCAGAAAAGCATATTCCCGACTGGTCTGTACCTCACTGCCATGCAACGCGACCCAGCGCGGGTTGTAGCGCCGCTGAGCAGTTTTATCCCAGCGCAACGCCTGCACCATCGCACGTTCCATTTCGGCCGGATGACTGAGCGCATACGCGGAAATGCCGGTGCCAAACTGTTCGCTGAGTTTGGTTACCCCTTGCTGCACCGACGGATCCAGCGACTTGTTAGCATCGCTGCGGGCACGCAATTGCGCGGTATAGAACCAGAACATCGCATCGTGATAGTGCTGTTGCTGATACAGCTGATAGGCCAGCGCAAACAATACCGGCGGTGTCACCTCATTCGGCTTGGTCTGCACAGCAATTACCGTCTCCGGCTTTCCCTGCAGCAGCTCATCGACCTGCCGCCGCGTGGTTTCCAGCGGTAATAACCGATATTCCCCCTGCGGTTGCAACACCGGAGAGGCGGCTTCTTGTGCACATCCGGCCAGAAGACTGACCAGCAATAATCCACCTGCTTTCTGCCACATAATACGTTCCTGTTCTGCCAGCAAAGAGTAATACATGACTCCCGGATCCGGCGCCAATTACCGGGAAATGTGTCCGAAGGCTTTGCCCTGCCGGATCAGGCTTGTTAGACTGCGGACATGCGGCCGCCGGGAGCGGGCGACCCACCAGCCAATTGTAAAGGATATTAAGATGAAACACCTTCACGTACTGCTGCTGTGCGGCGGTGGCGGCAGTGAGCATGAGATTTCTCTGCTGAGTGCTAACTATCTGGAAAGCCAGCTGAAAGAGCTGGCCGAAGTCAGCGTGACCCGCGTTGAACTATTCCCGGATCACTGGCAGACCAACGATGGCCGTTCCTGCCATCTGGGTATGGATCGTCAGCTGCATTTCGCCAACGAAGCCAAACCCGTTGATTTCGTGGTGCCTTGTATTCACGGCTTCCCTGGTGAAACCGGTGATATTCAGTCGATGCTGGAATTGATCGGCCTGCCTTATCTGGGCTGTGGCTCCGAAGGCAGCAAACTTTGCTTTAACAAAGTCAGTACCAAGCTGTGGTTATCCGCGCTGGATATTCCGAACACGCCGTTTCTGTTCCTGTCTGATAACAATGAAGCCGCACATGCGCAGGCACATACCGCATTCCGTAACTGGGGCGCCGTATTTGTTAAGGCCGCCAGTCAGGGCTCTTCCGTGGGTTGCTATAAAGTAACCGATGCCGCCAAACTGTCTGAAGCGGTGAATGCCGCCTTTGGTTATTCCGATCAGGTGCTGGTTGAAAAAGCCGTTCGCCCACGCGAGCTGGAAGTCGCCGTTTACCGTTATAACGACCAGCTGGTCGCAACCCGTCCGGGTGAAATCGCCACACCAAGCGACAGCTTCTACAGCTATGAAGAAAAATACAGTTCAGGCAGTAATTCAACGACTTATCTGGAAGCGCCGGGTCTGAGCGATGCACAGATCAGCACCATTCGTGAATATGCACTGAAAGCCTTCACTCAGCTGGGCTTAAAAGATCTGTCGCGTATCGATTTCTTCCTGACCGAAGATAACGAGATCCTGCTGAACGAAATCAACACCTTCCCGGGGATGACCCCGATCTCCATGTTCCCGAAACTGCTGGAACATCATGGTGATAACTTCAAACAATTCCTGGAAGGCATTATTCGCAGCACAGTGAAATAATTTCGCCGGATACAGAAAGACAAAGGGCCGGTTATGACACCGGCCCTTTTTATTGCGCTTTTTTATTATGCCCGGTCGCGTTCCAGCAGCGGTTTCAGGAAACGGGCAGTATGCGATTCGGCACACTCAGCGACCTGTTCCGGTGTGCCTTCCGTGAGGATCATCCCGCCACCCGAGCCGCCTTCCGGTCCCAGATCGACAATCCAGTCCGCGGTTTTAATCACATCCAGATTGTGTTCGATGATCACAATGGTATTACCATTATCACGCAGTTTTTCCAGTACATTCAGCAACTGTTGAATATCGTGGAAATGCAGACCCGTGGTTGGTTCATCCAGAATATACAAGGTCTGGCCGGTATCGCGTTTCGACAACTCTTTTGCCAGTTTGACGCGCTGCGCTTCACCACCGGAGAGTGTTGTCGCCGACTGACCGAGGCGAATATAAGACAGCCCCACCTCCATCAGCGTCTGTAACTTCCGCGCCAGCGCCGGTACCGCATCAAAGAATGCCCGCGCATCCTCGACCGTCATATCCAGCACTTCGTGAATGGTCTTACCTTTATATGTTACTTCCAGTGTTTCACGGTTATAGCGTTTGCCCTTACAGACATCACAGGGTACATACACATCCGGCAGGAAGTGCATCTCCACCTTGATCACGCCGTCACCCTGACAAGCCTCGCAACGCCCACCTTTGACGTTAAACGAGAAACGCCCCGGCGCATAACCCCGCGAACGCGCTTCCTGCGTCGCCGCAAACAACTCACGGATCGGTGTAAACAGCCCGGTATAGGTTGCCGGATTCGAACGCGGCGTCCGACCAATCGGGCTCTGGTCGATATCCACAACCTTGTCCAGATAGTCCATCCCCTGAATATCCAGATACGGCGCTGGCTTCTCAACCGTGGCACCGTTCAAATCACGGTGCGCAATACGGAACAAAGTATCGTTGATCAACGTCGATTTACCGGAACCGGACACCCCGGTGACACAGGTCATCACGCCGACAGGAATATGCAAATCGACTTTTTTCAGGTTGTTACCACTGGCACCCAGCAGCTTCAGCCATTTGTCACCGGTGGGACGACGCTCTGCCGGGATCGCAATCTTCTTGCGTCCGGAGAGATATTCACCGGTCACTGAATCCGGATTTGCCATGACCTCAGCCGGTGTGCCCTGCGCCACAATCACACCGCCATGCACCCCTGCCCCCGGACCGATATCGACCACGTAGTCCGCATGACGAATGGCATCTTCGTCATGTTCAACCACGATTACGGTGTTACCGAGATTACGCAGATGGAACAGAGTACCCAGCAAGCGTTCATTGTCACGCTGATGCAGACCGATGGACGGTTCATCCAGCACATACATCACCCCGACCAGGCCGGCCCCAATCTGGCTCGCCAGACGAATACGCTGTGCTTCACCACCGGAGAGTGTTTCCGCGGAACGGGACAAGGAAAGGTAGTTCAGGCCGACATTCACCAGAAAACCGAGACGTTCAATAATCTCTTTCAGGATTTTCTCGGCAATTTGCGCCCGCTGACCGTCCAGCTGCAGGTTCCGGAAGAAGTTCAGGGCTTCCCCGATCGACATTTCGGAAACCTGCGGCAACGTCACGCCCGTCACATACACATGACGCGCTTCCTGACGCAAACGGCTGCCCTGACAGCTCGGACAGGGCTGATTGGCGATATATTTCGCCAGCTCTTCGCGCACACTGTTGGATTCGGTTTCGCGGTAGCGACGCTCCATATTATGCAGCACGCCTTCAAACGGGTGATTGCGCACCACCACATCACCACGATCGTTCATGTAACGGAATTCTATCGCGGTGTGGCCACTGCCGTGCAGCACCACTTTTTTCGCTTGCGGACTCAGCGCATCAAACGGTTCATCCAGATCAAACTTGTAATGATCAGCGACCGATTTCAGCATCTGGAAGTAATAAAAACTGCGTTTATCCCAGCCACGGATCGCGCCGCCGGTCAGACTCAGTTCCGGATTGGTCACCACTTTATGCGGATCAAAATATTGCTGCACACCCAAGCCATCACAGCTCGGACAGGCACCGGCCGGGTTGTTGAACGAGAACAGCCGCGGTTCCAGTTCACTCAGGGAATAGCCGCATTCCGGACAGGCGAAGTTCGCGGAGAAAATCAGCGGTTGCGCTTTGTCATCGTCCATATCCGCAACATAAACCAGTCCGCCGGATAAATGCAGTGCCGTTTCAAAGGATTCAGCCAGACGCAGTTGCAGATCCGGCCGGACTTTGAAGCGATCGACCACCACTTCGATGGTATGTTTCTTCTGCAGTTCCAGTGTTGGCGGGTCAGAAAGATCACAGACCTCACCATCAATGCGGGCGCGGATATAACCCTGCGCGGCCAGACTTTCCAGCAGCTGCTTATGCTCCCCTTTACGGTTACGCACCACCGGCGCCAGAATCATCATCTTGCGGTTTTCCGGCTCCGCCAGCACCCGATCCACCATCTGGCTGATCGTTTGTGCTGCCAGCGGCAAGTCGTGTTCCGGGCAACGAGGTTCACCTACGCGGGCATACAGCAAGCGCAGGTAATCGTAGATTTCGGTGATAGTGCCGACGGTGGAACGCGGGTTATGCGAAGTGGATTTCTGTTCGATGGAGATCGCCGGCGATAAGCCTTCGATATGATCCACATCGGGTTTTTCCATCAGGCTTAAGAACTGACGTGCGTAGGCAGAAAGGGATTCAACATAACGGCGCTGCCCCTCCGCATATAATGTGTCGAAAGCCAGCGATGATTTGCCAGAACCGGAAAGACCGGTGATTACAATCAACTTGTCACGCGGCAGCGTCAGATTGATATTTTTCAGATTATGGGTACGTGCGCCCCGTATCTCGATCTTGTCCATAGAATGCCAGCTGTGAACCATATCAAAACTTAAGTATGGCATAGCCAGCACTGGATGAATAGCCAGTATTGCTGCAAATATGTTAATGTCCGGCCCGCAAACTATTTACGGCCTGTCATAGCTGTCGATCTGACTTTAGGGACGATTATTGCTAAGATAGGTAGCTATAGAATTCGAATTTTTACGGAGCAGATCATGGCCAGAGGCGTAAATAAAGTCATCATCGTTGGCAATCTGGGTCAGGACCCGGAAGTGCGCTATATGCCAAACGGCAATGCGGTAGCCAATATCACTGTTGCCACCAGCGAAAGCTGGAAAGACCAGCAAGGTCAAATGCAGGAACGCACTGAATGGCATCGGATCGTGCTGTACCGTCGTCTGGCTGAAATCGCTGGTGAATATCTGCGTAAAGGCTCGAAAGTTTATCTGGAAGGTCGTCTGCAAACCCGTGAATGGCAGGATCCGCAAGGCCAGAAACGCTACACCACCGAAATCATCGCCAATGAAATGCAGATGCTGGATGGTCGTGGCGCAGGTGCTCCACAACAAGGTGGCAATATGGGTGCTCCGGCACAGCAACCACAACAAGGTAACTGGGGCCGTCCATCCGCTCCGGCAGCAGCAGCTCCACAGGGCGGCGCAACCCCGGGTTACGCACCGCAGCAAGCCGCACCACAAGGTAGCTATACTCCGGCACCAGCACCGGCACAGCAGCAGCCAACCTATAACGAACCGCCAATGGATTTCGATGACGATATTCCGTTCTGACGAATACCTTAGAGTTAATTTGTAAAGATTAGATATAAATAATATTTTATTTCAGTAACTTATAACAAAGTTTACCGTTTTTCACATTGAAGTTCTGTAAACTTTTTTAGTTATACTTAGGTTATGTCATACCTGTAGAAGGTGCGAACAAGTACTCTATTCCCTGAACCGATGACTTGTTCGCATATTTCTTAGCGCCTTAAACTATTTACTAGCTCCACAGCTTTTTGGGTCAATTCGGTAATGGTTGCCCAATCGCCCGTATTGATGGCATCGGCTGGCAACATCCAGGTGCCACCCACAGTAGCAACACAACCTAAAGCAACATAATCTGCTACGTTTTTCGGGCTCACGCCACCTGTGGGGCAGAATTTCACTTGTGCCAAGGGGGCTGCAATTGCTTTCAGTGCAGCAGCGCCGCCATTCGCTTCCGCTGGGAAGAACTTCAGGTGATCATAACCCAGCTCTAAGGCGGTCATGATTTCCGAGGGTGTCGCCACACCCGGAATCAACGGGGACGGACCTTTTTTCGCATGCTCCATCAGCGTACGGGTATAGCCGGGAGAGATGATAAACTTCGCCCCCGCTTCAACCGCTGCATCATATTGTTCCGGTGTCAGTACCGTTCCAGCGCCAACCTGCGTTTCAGGTAATGCGGCCGCAATGGCACGGATTGCATCGAGTGCAGCCGGGGTCCGCAGGGTAATTTCAAACACGGTGATCCCACCTTCTGCCAGTGCTTTTGCCATCGGCACTGCATCTTCCACACGTTTGATCACCATTACCGGAACCACCGGGGAAGCAGCGAATACCGCTGCTGGTTCAACTTGCCAGCTCATACAGGCTCCTGTCTGTTAGCCCAAATAATTAAAAATCGTTGCGCCTTGCTCCGCACCGGAAACAACCTGACGGAATACGGAAAACAGTTCGCGGCCTGAACCAAAATGCTCACGGGTTAAGTCCACCTGAGCCGGTGCACGCGCCTGAATGTCGGTCAATACATCGATTTTGCCATTGGCAGCATCCACTCGAATGACATCACCGGTAGCAATTTTAGCTAATGGTCCGCCACGTTGTGCTTCCGGTGACATATGGATCACTGCCGGTACTTTCCCTGACGCACCAGAAAGGCGACCATCAGTGACTAAAGCTACCTTTAAGCCGGCTTTCATCAGGTTACCCAGAACAGGCATCAGTTTATGTAACTCCGGCATCCCGTTCGCAGCCGGGCCGTTGAAACGCACGACAATCACCACATCAGAAGTAAATTCACCTGCGTGATAGGCTTTCTCCACATCGTGTTGAGACTCAAACACACGGGCAGGCGCTTCAATAAAGTGATGTTCCGGTGCAACCGCACTGATTTTAATGACGCCACGACCGAGGTTTCCGTCGACGACTTTCAGACCACCCTGCGCACTAAAGAAGGTGCCCGGCAAAGCAATGACTTCCGGATTTTTGGAATCCGTTGCTGGTCGATAGACCACTGCACCACCATTCAGATGCGGCGTCTTGAGGTAATCTTCCATACAACCAAACACAGGGGTGGCATCCATATTCAGCAAACCCCGTTCCGCCAACCCTTTCATGAGAGTCGGCACACCACCTGCGTTTTGGAAATCGTTGATATCTGCCGGTCCATTTGGGTACATTTTTGCCAACAGTGGAACGACCTGCGAAAGCGTATCGATGTCATCCCAAGTCAGGATATAACCAGCCGCTGCGGCAACAGCAACCAGATGCATGGAATGGTTGGTACTGCCACCAGATGCCAGCAACACAACCAGACCATTGACGATAGATTTCTCATCCATCACCTGCCAGAGCGGACGATACAGCGTACCACTGTCTGCTTGTGATGTGATATGCAATACAATTTGTTCAGTAAGTGCGGCTCGTAACTCAACACTTGGCGGCAGGAACGCAGAGCCAGGGAGCATCAGCCCCATCGCTTCAAACACCAGTTGGTTGGTATTCGCGGTACCATAGAACGTACAAGTCCCTGAGGAATGGTAGGCACCACATTCCATTTTTTGCAGCGCGTCCTTGCCAACTTCTCCCGCGGCATATTTCTGACGGACTTTCACTTTCTCATCGTTACTGATACCGGTTGGCATCGGACCGGCCGGGACAAATGCCGTTGGCAGATGACCAAACGACAACGCGCCCATGAGTTGGCCCGGAGCAATCTTATCGCAAATCCCTAACAGTAGCGTGGCATCAAACGTATTGTGACTGAGCGAAACCGCGGTCGCCTGTGCAATGACTTCACGGGAAAACAGCGATACATCCATCCCCTCCTGACCTTGCGTCACACCATCACACATCGCAGGCACACCACCGGCAACCTGGGCACTGTGACCGACGTTGCGAAGAGCGTCCTTAATGAACTGCGGATAGACATCATAAGGCTCATGTGCACTCAGCATGTCGTTATACGCAGTGATGATGCCGACGTTCACCTTGGTGAAATCCAGAATGGTGCTCTTTTGCATTGAAGAACATGCCGCCACGGTATGCGCCAGATTCCCGCAAGAAAGATGTGTCCGGGTTTTCCCGTTTTCTGCCTGCGCTTTCATACGCGCAACATAACGACTGCGGGTTTCATGACTCCGTTCGGCGATCCGGCGGGTCACCTGCTCAATCACATTTTTCATACTGCCCTCTCAAAAATCTTATTCGCCACGTTGATGGATTGCTGTCACACAACGGTCCACCACTTCATCAAAATTGCCATCGATATCAATATGGATCACATCCGGTTCGGAAGCGTCCGGGGATTCCAGTGTTTCAAATTGGTTCTTTAACAGTTCAACCGGCATGAAATGTCCTTTGCGGGCCTGCATCCGAGCCAGCACCAACTCGAAATCACCCGCCAGATGCAGGAACGCGACATGTTCATTGCCTTCTCGGATCAGATCTCGATATTTCTTTTTCAGTGCAGAACAAACGATGATCCCAGTTTCATTCTTCTTCTCAAGACTGAATGCGGCATCACGGATACGTTCTAACCAAGGAGAGCGGTCATCATCGTTTAATGGCTGTTTATTGGACATTTTCAAAATATTATTACGAGGGTGAAGATCATCACCATCGATAAATTTTGCGCCGATAACTTTCGCCAATGCCGCACCAACGGATGATTTACCCGTACTGGATACACCCATCAAGATGATTCCGTTTGCTTTAAAAAAATCATTCATATTTACACCCTTTAAACTAAATGGTTTCACCTAAATAAATTTGATAACCTAACTCGATAGAGTGCGAATTAAAATTTTCATTTGTGATCTTATTTAGAAGAATCTCTGCTGCGGTTTTACCAACTTGAAATCTTGGTGTCACGACACTTGCAATACTAGGTATCATTCTTCTACCAATTTCTAGACCATTAAAACCAGCAATTGAAAATTCATCAGGAACGGAAATTTTATTTTTTTTGCAATAAAGAAGAACACCGACAGCAATATCATCATTAGTACATATAGCTCCATCCATGCCAGGATATTTTTCAAATGCTTCCTTACAAAGATATTCACCAATTTCAATAGATGAAATCGTTTTTGGAGATATAATATAAGGCTTCAGGCCATATTCTCTAACACCCAAAGTATATCCTTGAAACCTAAGCTCATCCCTTCTATCATCTTGCGATCCAAAATAAACAACTTGCTTTCTTTTTTTGTTTTCAATCATTGTTTTGGTCATATCAAAAGATGCTTTTTTGTTATCATAACCGACTTCCATATCTAAACATGGACCTTCAGAATCCATAACCTCAACGATTGGTATATTAGATGAACGTAAGTATTTGACAGCTTTGATACTATGATTCTTTTCGCATAAAATAATTCCATCTATATTGTACGATAGTAGATTTATTATCTTCTCCTCTTCTTCCTCAGGTGAATAGTTATAATTCGCTATTAGGGTTTGATATTGTTTTGGTGTGGTAACTGATTCAATCCCAGCTAATAAATCAGAAAACAAATGGTTCCTAAATGATGGAATAAGAACACCTATCGTATAACTTTTTGTATTCAACAACATAGATGGTGCTCTATTAGGAATATAGTTTATTTCCTCCATGATTTCAGATATTCGTTTTCTAGTTTCTGGAGCAACCAAATTAGGTGATTTAATATAGCGACTTACTGTCATTTTTGTGACATCTGCCAGATTTGCAATATCTTGTAGAGTTATTCTATGATTTTTCATTACATCACCAAAACAGGAAGTACTACTAAACCTTCCTCTTCAAATAGTTTTTAGTGTAAAAAAGAGTTTAAAGATAAGACACCGATTAAACCCAAGACTGATATCAGTGTTTCCATAACAGTCCAAACACGAATTGTTTCACCAACACTTAAATTGAAATAACCTTTAAATAACCAGAAACCAGGATCATTAACATGCGACGCAATCACACTACCAGCACCTGTGGCAAGAACCATCAGAGCAGGATCTGCATGGGTTAAAGGAATTAAAGGTAGAACGATACCAGCAGTTGTAATTGCAGCGACCGTTGCAGAGCCAAGAGCAATACGAAGCATTGCTGCAACACACCAACACATCAATAGAGGTGATAATGATGAGCCACGCATAATGTCTGCAATGTAAGTACCGACGCCACTATCAACTAATACTTGCTTAAACGCACCACCGCCAGCGATTATGAACATAATCATAGATATAGCGCCGATAGAGTCGCTGATAATATCCATTACAGAATCAATTTTTTTGCCATTTCTCATACCGAGGAAAAATATAGCAAGAATAATTGCAACGAATAAAGCAACAGCAGGATGACCAACAAACTCTAGAGATTGTCTTAATAGATTATCTTTCGGTAACGTCATTTCACAGATGGCTGCGGCACCCATTAAAACCACAGGAATAATTGCAACTAATAGGCTGATCCCAAAACTTGGCATTTCTTCTTCAGTAAATACTCGAGGATTGAACAAACCCTTCGGTGGTTCTTTCTCAAAATTCTTAAGAAATTTAGAAAATAATGGACCTGCAATAATTACTGTTGGAATTGTAATTATTAAGCCATAAAGAAGCGTTGTTCCTAGATTTGCGCCAAAGATAGTTGCAATTGCTGTAGGACCTGGATGTGGAGGTAAGAAACAGTGCGTAACAGATAGCGCTGCGACCATTGGAATACCAACATATAAAAGAGGCATGCCTGCTGCGGCTACAATAGTGAAGACTAATGGAAGCAATAAGACAAAACCAACTTCATAGAACATGGCTAAGCCAACAGCTAGCCCAGTGATGACTAATGCCCACTGAACATATTTTTCACCGAATGTCTCAATTAAAGTCGTTGCGATTCTCTGTGCAGCACCAGTATCTGAAATCAACCTCCCGACCATTGCTCCAAACCCAAGGATCATGGCCAATCCCCCTAAGGTTCCACCAATTCCTGTTTGGATTGATTTCACAACTGTAAGCGGCGTCATTCCTTCACCAATGCCGACTAATCCAGCCACTAAGATCAAAGCGATGAAACCATTTACTTTGAACTTAATCATTAGTAAAAGTAACAAACAGACACCAATTCCAATTACAACTAAAGGCATAATATTCTCCTTAATAGGGCAGTTATAAAATAACTGCCCTGCAACTTTTAAACTGCGACGAGCATTCCACCGTCAACAAATAACAAATGTCCGTTCACGAAATCTGAAGCCTTAGAGGATAAAAATACTGCTGCACCAATTAATTCTTCAGGATCACCCCAACGAGCAGCAGGTGTTCTTTTGGTTAACCAAGAAGTAAATTCTTCATTCTCAACTAATGCTTTAGTCATTTCAGTTTTGAAATAACCAGGAGCAATACCATTGATTTGAATATTATATCTTGCTAATTCAACACACATACCTCTTGTCAACATCTTTACAGCGCCTTTAGATGCAGCATAAGGAGTAATTGTATCTCTACCTAATTCACTTTGCATGGAGCAAATATTAATGATTTTACCTTCTTTTCTGTTAATCATTTTTTTCGCAACTGCTTGTGAAACCAGAAAAACTGCTGTTTGGTTAACAGAAATAACATCATTCCATTCTTGTTCAGGGAATTCAGTAAACGGATGGCGTCTCTGAATTCCAGCATTATTAATTAATACATCAATAGCACCAATATCAGATTCAATTTTATCAATTGCTTTGTCTACTTCATTTTTCTTGGTTACATCAAACGCCATTGGATATGCGGTATAACCTAAATCACGCAACTTGCTTACAGCTGTTTCAGCTTTTTCGTGTGTTACATCATTTACAATAATTTCGGCACCTTGATCTGCAAGACCTGTTGCCAACAGAAAACCAATTCCTTGTGCTGAACCAGTTATTAAAACCTTTTTATTTGAAAGTGAAAATAAATTTTTCATCCTAAGCTCCTTTAAAAATTAATTGTACTTTCGCTGCCAAAGATTTATTTGATGCAAAATCCAATGCAGTCTCTAATTCTTGAAATGGGAATTCACCGCTTAATAGTGGAAGTGGATTTATTTTATTTGAATCTAACCATGATACTGACGTGTAAAATTCCTCATTAAAACGAAATGCACCAACAAGCTTAATTTCTTTTGCAATCAATTGCATGATAGGGAATTCAGGAATATCCCCCCCCATACCTACTTGAACAATGGTTCCCTTGGCCCGGGTAACTGAGAGGCAGTTTTTTAAAGAATCAGGATGTCCGGAAACTTCAAATGCAATATCAAAGAAACCCTTTTCATTTTTATACTCATCTAAATTACTATTTACAGTATTAATGAATTTTGTACCCCCCATTTTTTTTGCAAGTGATAATGATTTTTCACTAACATCGACGCATACAATTTCTTTTGCACCTAACACTTTAAGTGCTGATACCAGCAAACATCCAATTGGGCCGACACCAGAAACAATTATATTTTTATTTTCTACATTTCCGGCTTGTTTAGCTGCATGAATAGCAACAGCAAGGGGCTCAGCAAATGCCATACGTCTTTCATCAGATTTTTCGCCAAATGGTACGCATTGACTAGAATCAACTATTTTATATTGAGTAAAACCACCGTTTACATGTGGAAAATACATTGCGCTTCCAAAAAACCTCATATTGACACATTGATTTTCATTGTGCTCTTTACAATATTTACATTTACCACATGGCTTACTTGGATTAATGGCAACTCTCTGATTTAATTTCAAACCATTAGAATCTGTTTCTTTAATAATCCCAATAACTTCATGACCTAATATCATTGGTTGTTTAACTTCAAAATTACCAACTTTCCCATTGTGATAATAGTGAAGATCAGAACCGCAAATGCCACCTCGAGTCACCTCGACTAATGTTCCATCCTTTTCATAAATAACATCCTGAGATACTACGCTTACATTTTTTTTACCATTAACAACGCATGAATTTGTTTTTAACATCTTTAAAGCCCCACTCACATCAAGAAAGTGATGCCATATAACGATAAAATTTGACTCATTTTTGTGAGATGAATCACTAAAATTTGTGTTACGTAACATATGTTACGCATAACGTGATGTGACATAGTGCTTGTTACAAAAAATGTTACCGTTGGCGTTTAGATATTATTTTCAACATCAAAAAAAATGTATTCATCTAGTATAATCGATGCCCTAGATAATTTAAGAGCAGTGAAATCATCAGCGACAGATAATGATTTTTTATCCTTTATATCGAATTAGATTACTAGTGGGAGTCACTATCCGTTGCACTGAAAAGCCGAAACCAGGAGAGAAGAGCTCCCCCTTTCTGGTTCTATTCCACATAGCGACACCAAAAAAAATTCTGGTACTTTTTACTGGGCCATCAATGCCTGTTTACAAAGCAAGAAAACTCATTTTTAAATAATCTGACGATTTCAAAATATAAGCTGAACAAGCTGGGTTCATAAACGAAAAGATGATCTTATGAAGGTAAGTCCATTCATTGTTAGACATGCCATTCGGTGACGATTACTGACCTGAACGTTCTAATTTGCTTCAAGGGCCGGATGCGTCTAAAACAGTTCAGATCTCATACTAATCTATCCAAAATATGTAAAAAAATCTTGCATAAAAACCTTTAAACTTTACAAAAATCATTACATGAAATTAGATAACTAAACATAGTTAATTGAAATATAATAATATTTTTAGATAAATAAATTATCAGGTGAATTTAACCGTTCTAAGGTTTAGCCAAAACAATCGTCTATATACCGCAAACAAGGCCCTGATCATTCAGGGCCTTGTTTTTTTCGGCCTTTTTCTCATCCGTTTCTGTGATTCATCACACAACAATTCAGAATAATCGGGATACCATTTATATAGTTCACCAAGTAAACTATATAGGCAGTAACGTTAGATTACCTGCACATAATTAGACAGAACTCACACACAAGGGGCTACGTAAATGGCAAAGAAACAGCAGAAAAAGTCATATAAACATAAGTACCTGGCAGGCAGTCTGATCCTGGGGATGATGTCAGCCAGTATCATTTCTTCGAGCGTCAGTGCAGCAGAAAACATTGATATGTATTCCGGCCACCCCCGCATGTTTGTCCTGACGGATATGGGGAACGAACCGGATGATCAAATGTCGATGGTCCGCTTACTGACCTACTCCAACGAGATTGATCTTGAAGGGTTAGTCGCAACGACTTCGACATGGCAGCGCTCAAAGCGTGAAACCGGGACGATTAAGGGCATTATCTCAGCCTATGACGAAGTCAGACCCAATCTGATGAAGCACGCGGCAAACTGGCCAACGAAGTCTTATCTGGAAAGTCTGGTTACTAATGGTCAGCCGGGCTATGGCATGGCTGATGTGGGCAAAGGCAAGTCGTCTCCCGGCTCTCAGGCTTTGATTGCTGCAGTCGACAAGGCAGACGAGCGCCCGGTATGGGTAACAGTCTGGGGCGGTGCGAACACACTTGCTCAGGCGCTGTATGATGTAAAAGCGACCCGTTCTGCGGAACAGCTGAAGCAGTTCGAAGCCAAGCTTCGCGTCTATTCGATCTCAGATCAGGATGATGCCGGTCCCTGGATCCGCAAAGAATTTCCAAACGTATCCTATATCGTTAAACCCTCTTCACCCGATGGCGGTGAATATGCGTCCGCAACCTGGACGGGTATAGCCGGGGACGAATATTACAAAAACGGCGCCGGAGCCGATTTCAGCAAGGTCGCCAACGAATGGCTGGATGTGAATATCCGCAGCAAGGGTCCGCTCGGCAAACACTATCTGAAATATGCCTTCATTATGGAAGGTGATACACCGGCTTATCTCGGTCTTACTGATAACGGCCTGAATAGTTTCCGTAGCCCAAGCTGGGGTGGTTGGGGTGGCCGTTATATCTACCGTCAGCCATATGGTGAAAGCCGTTCTATCTGGACTCAGGGGGGTGACTGGTTCCCTCGTGTAACATCTGCCGATACCGTTGTGGGTGCCGATGGAAAAGAATATACCTCTGACCAGGCGACAATCTGGCGCTGGCGTGATCAGTTCCAGAATGATTTTGCGGCCCGCATGGACTGGACCATCAAATCTTTCGACGATGCCAACCACCACCCGGTACTGAGTGTGAATGGCAACGAAGGAAAAGAGGTTATCTATATCAATGCCAAGCCGGGCGACAGCATTTCGCTTGATGCGTCCGCCAGCCACGATCCCGATAAGAACGCACTGACTTATAGCTGGTTCCATTATAAGGAAGCGGGATATAGCGGCGAAGTCGGTAAACCGGGTCTGGCCGACATTACCGTGCTTTCTGCGGATCAGAGCAAGACAACGGTCAAAGTGAACAAGACTTGCCGGGATGTCTGGCTTCCAGACGCAAAAGCGCCTTGCGATGAGGGCGGCGAGGCTCACGTTATTCTGGCGGTGACCGATAATGGACAGCCAGCGCTGACCAGTTATCGTCGGGTTGTCATCAAAGTGAAAAACTAAAAGCAAGTAACACGACGCCTGCACAAAGAGCTCTTTTTTGTGCAGGCGTCGTCTGTTTCATACCAGATAGGATTCGTTGGTCAGTTCAATCAGCCCCTGAAAAGCCACATTATCATCAGGTTCCCGCAGAATATGGGTAGATCCCGCACCATAGCGATAATCACTGTGCCCGGCCAGATAAGTGTCAATCTCTTCCTTGAGTAATGGATAGAAGACGCTGATTTCACCGTTCAGAATGACAGTCTTGATATTAAAAATAGTAATCAACTGACTCAAGACATGTCCCAATACCCTTCCCACTTCCCGAATAATCTGTTCGCACAAAATGTTATGCCGACTCAATTCCTGATTAATGTGCTCAAGCTGTTTCGCTATGGTGTCACGCGGAAAATTCTGCGGATCCGATTTGTTGATCTTGCCAATAATGGCGTGATAGGTCAGATAGGTTTCAGCACAACCCCGGGCACCACAGTAACAAAGCGGCCCATGTTCAGAATAAGTAACGTGACTGATTTCAGGTGCAGTCCCTTGAGGCCCCAGAATAATCTGTTTATCAATGACAATACCAACGCCGACACCATAACCGAGAAGAACGGTAATAAAGCTGTCATGCTGCGGATATAGCTGCTGGATGCGATGAGATGAGCAATAAGCGATATTAAAAATTTTGCTTTCAATACCGGTTGCTGCAGTAATCGCTGCGGTCAGATTAAAATGCTTATCTTTAAATAGTTGACTGTAAAATACTGTCCCGGATGCCTGGGCCAGCTTTCCTTGCGTGGCGACAGTAATAATTTTAATTTCTGTTAGTGAAAGCTGATTCTGCTCACAGAGCCGAATGGAAATTTTTTTTATCAGATCAACAAAAAACTCTACTGATAATGCGCTCTCTGGCCGGGTTAAATCCCAGATCTGTTGATAGTTATCGATAATAGTATTGGTTTGATCGATCAGATTTCCGCAGATATTTTCTGTGGAGACGTAAAAACAGATGCTGTGATTAACCCGGGGCTTTAACTGTAATAGTGTCTGTGGCCGTCCATCTGATCTGTGCCGAGATTTGGGCTGGAGAACATCTATTTCTTCTATAATTCCATCATTCAGCAATTGCTGCGTTATTTTGGTTAAGGATGACTTTACCAGCCCCGTTTTTTTTGCGAGTTCCACTCTGGAATGAGAATGCTGTCTCAGCAGATTGACTACTCTGTTTTTTCCATTGATATCCATTTTCACATCTCTTGGCACAGCATCTGACCTGCATTGAACACATAATTCAGACAAAAGAGCTTAACATGGTATGTTGTTGGAAATCCTAGGCCTTAAATTTTTAACTTCAAATATCAGAGAAATGATCATGACCTATCCGCTATCCCCTGAAGAATTTCAAACCACCCTGGCTCAGGATGCAGAGCAACGTTACCACCATTTTTTACAGCAGGCTGTGCTGCACAATGAAGTTTGGATCCTCAAAGATGATGAGGGCTGTGTGTCACTATCAACTGATGATGAGGAATGTATTCCTGTCTGGCCGCATCCTGATTATGCCAAAGCCTGGGCTGGCAATGACTTTGCAGCGTGTGAACCTTATGCTGTTCCACTGAAAACCTGGCTGGATCGCTGGGTAAAGGGGATGAGTGAAGATGGGGTTGCGGTTGCGGTCTTTCCATTAGCGGATGCCGATGGTGTCGTCGAAGATCCGGCAACCATGGCCGATGATTTGCTGCGCAAGATGGCAAAACTGAATCGCAAGAAGTAATACGTCCGACAGTTCTGTTGACAGTCGCACCGGCTGACCGCCAGAATGAAGATTAACCGTGACCGGGGTGCTGCCTGGCAGCTGAGAAATACCCGTTGCACCTGATCTGGATCATGCCAGCGTAGGGAGTTCACGACGGGTATCTCCGTCCTCCTTTTGCTGCGCATTTTGTCTGCCATTTTGAAGGAGGACTTATGCCGCAAGCTCTGCCCGCAACGATTGTTGCTACCCATCTCGAACGAATTCGCCGATCTGTACCCCTCACCCATGTCATCACCAACGATGTCGTGACCGGTTTTACCGCCAATGTATTACTGGCTCTGGGTGCGGCTCCCGCCATGATCACCGCCCCCGAAGAAGCTGGCAGCTTTGCGGCTATCGCGTCTGTACTTTCTGTTAATGTGGGCACGCTGACATCCGCTCAGGCCGCGACCATCCGCATCGCCGTTCAGTCGGCGAATCAAGCTGGCACACCATGGGTGCTGGATCCCGTTGCAGCAGGTGTTTTGCCTTACAGAACTGAATTATGCCGTGAACTGCTGCAACAACACCCGGCAGCCATTCGTGGTAACGCTTCAGAAATCATGGCGCTGGCGGGTCAGGCTGCTGCAGGTAAAGGTGTCGATAGCGCCAACCAGAGCGATCAGGCCATTGAGGCGGCACAGGTACTGGCCAAAAGCAGCGGTGCCATTGTCGCCGTCACAGGTGAAATTGATTACATCACCGATGGTGAGCGTGTCGTCAGTATCAAAGCCGGTGACCCGCTGATGACCCGCGTGACCGGCACCGGCTGTGCGCTTTCCAGCGTCGTCGCGGCTTTTATCGCCGGGTGTGAAGAAAAAGACCGGTTAGATGCTGTCGCCAGTGCGTGTGCGGTTATGGCAATTGCCGGACAACGTGCCGCAGCGAAAGCAAAAGGTCCGGGAAGTTTTGTACCGGCGTTTCTGGATAACCTTTATCTGCTGGATGCCGTGACCATCGCCGAGGCACTGGCATGAAACTGGATTTATCCCTTTATCTGGTGCTGGACCCGGTGATGTGTGGCGGTTTTGACGCCACCATCAAGCTGACACAGCAAGTGCTGGATGCGGGTGTTACCGTTATCCAGTTACGGGCACCGCAGTGGAAAAAACGTGACTGGCTGCGATTATCACAGCAGATCCTGCCGATGAGCCGTGAAGCGCGGGTGCCGTTTCTGATCAATGATCATATCGATATTGCCCTGGCCTGTGATGCGGATGGCGTACACCTGGGACAAGGCGATCTGCCTCTGGCAATGGCGCGTCAGTTATTAGGACCCGACAAAATTCTGGGTCTTTCCATATCCAAAGCGCACCATCTGCAGGGTGATGATTGCCTGCTGGCTGATTATTTAGGTATCGGCCCGGTATTTCCGACCGGCACCAAGCAGGATGCGGATCCTGCTATCGGTTTAGCGACCTTCCGTGACTGGATGACCCAAATCCACCAGCCGGTGGTTGCAATCGGCGGGATCGGCGCCAGCGAAACTTCCGATATCATCCGGGCCGGAGCAGACGGGATTGCGGTGGTCTCCGCGATCTGTGCCGTAGCAGATCCGGCGCTGGCAACCCGCACATTAGGACAACTTATTCACGAGGCCAGACCATGATCCCCCATACTTTAACCATTGCCGGCTCAGACTGCAGTGGCGGTGCCGGCATTCAGGCCGATTTGAAAACTTTTTCCGCACTCGGCACTTATGGCATGAGTGTGATCACCGCCCTCACCGCGCAAAATACACAAGGCGTACAAGCGGTACACGCCGTACCGGCAGCCTTTGTCACGGCACAATGTCAGGCGGTGTTCAGCGATATCCGGGTTGATGCAGTGAAAATAGGCATGCTGGCAGATACCGCCATTATTGCCGCAGTTGCAGAAGCTCTGCGAGAATGGCGACCGGCTTGTGTGGTGCTGGATCCGGTCATGGTGTCCAAAAACGGGCATCGTCTGCTGGCTGACTCTGCGATAGATGCACTGCGCCGGCACCTGCTGCCGCAAGCCAGTATTGTTACTCCGAATCTGCCGGAAGCGGCCGCCTTGCTCGGCTGTGACGAGGCGACAACAGAAACAGAAATGGTGGAACAGGGACGCAATTTACTCAAGGCGGGATGTCAGGCGGTGCTGATGAAAGGCGGTCATCTGAGTGGCAGCAACAGCCCCGACTGGCTGATCACACCACAAGAGGCAATTCCGTTTACAGCGCCACGGATTCAGACCAAGAATACGCATGGCACTGGCTGCACATTGTCCTCTGCAATTGCCGCTTTATATCCGCGCTATAAAAACTGGCCGGAAACCATATCTCACGCCAAGACATGGCTTTCCGGTGCATTAGCGCAGGCTGATCAGCTGGATGTCGGACACGGCATCGGCCCGGTGCACCATTTCTATCAGTGGTGGCAGTAACCGGCCTGGCAGATCCGGTGGAATACCGGATCTGCTGTCTATCAGGCAGCAGCATGCGCCTGCAGCCACTGAATTAATGCGGTTTCAGGCATCGGACGGGCAAACATATAGCCCTGCATCTGGCGGTAACCAATCGCTTGCAGCTCTTCATATTCGGTCTGATTTTCAACACCTTCCGCAATCAGATCCATGTGCATGCTGGTTGCCATATCAAAGACCGCTTGTGACAGTGTAGTATCCCCTTCGCCGAGCATCACGACAAACGAACGATCCAGTTTTACCGTATCAAAGGGTAAATCACGCAGGCGCGCCAGTGAGGAATAACCGGTACCGAAATCATCCAGATGCAGACTGACACCGGCTTCCACGAATTGCCGCATCGTTTGCTCTACCTGTTCCGGGTACAGCAGCATTGCCCCTTCCGTCAGTTCCACCGCCAGTGCCGTTGATGGCAGATCATAGGCGGCGATAGTTTGCAGCATGGTAAGAGCCAGATGGCGATCAGCAAACTGTAACGGCGAAATGTTGATCTGCAGTTTGAGCTCGGGATAGTGCTGGCGGAAATGGCGCAGTGCCGTTAATCCTTTTTCCAGCAATTGCATGGAAAGCTGATTAATTAACCCCAGGTCCTCGGCCAGACGGATAAACCCCAGCGGTGGAACTGATTCATTATTGCGCCGCCAGCGGGCCAGCATTTCGACCGCCACGACATTACCACTGCCGGTATCGATCACTGGCTGAAAATGCGGTTCAATACTCTGTTCGGCGATAGCACGGCGCAGCTCCTGTTCCAGCGTCATACGTTCCGACGCAACGCCGCTCATGCCTTTCTCAAACAGACGGACACACGATTTGCCATCCCGTTTCGCAACATACATCGCCAGATCAGCATGACGCATCAGTTCTAAACCATCCGTTTCACCATCCCACTGGGCTACCCCAACGGAACCGGAAACACTCAACCGATGCTGACCAAAATGGATCGGTGCCACCAGTGTTTCGATCAGCCGTTCCGCGAGCAGATGTCCCTGTTCAGCGGTCGTATGCGGCATCAGCACAGCGAACTCATCTCCGCCCATGCGGAACAACTTATCCTGCCGGCGCATCACCTGCCGCATCCGTTGCGCCACTTCCTGCAGCAGCAAATCGCCGGCGGCATGTCCGAGACTGTCATTGATCAGCTTGAAACCATCAAGATCCATCAACAGCATGCTCAGTGGTGTTCCCAGCTGGCAAGTCTTCATCATTTTGCTGACCTGTTCTTCCATACCGCGCCGGTTGCCTAAGGCCGTCAACGTATCCGTAATACTGAGGTCATGCATATTCTTTTGTGCAGCCTGAACTTCATCCATCAGTTCATTGAAGGTCCGCGCCAGCAAATCAAGCTCGTTCTGTCCTTCCACCGGCCAGTAAATCCGCTCCCCCTGCGTACGGCGCGATGCCAGCTCAGCAAAGGTTTCAATTCGTTCGACCACCAGCCGGTTCAACAAGCGCTGCAGAACCCAGGATGTAAATAGCAGCACCAGCAGCAGACCAAGAGCAAACAGTGCCATCATCAGATAACGTTGCTGCCAGTTAACGTCTTTGCTGACCTGCAGCCAGATATCCGGGGTTTGCCAGCTGGTTAAGCGCTTACTGGCGGTTTGCTCTGTGTGATATAACGGCGCGGTTATTTTCTGTACCGGCATTTGTGCGGATATCTGTAGCTGACTTTCCGCGAGCTGCTGCAGACGCTGTAAATAAGTTCCGTCCAGATAGCGGCCAAAAATCATCAGGCCGCTGTGCGGCTGTTCCAGCGAGGAATCAAATATACCGGACACAGCCAGTAATAATGGGCGGCCATTGGCGGCAGTCAGATAGGTTGATTGCATCTTCTCACCGTTCCTCTGCTGCCAGTCAGGTAATTTGGCCAGCAGAGACCACAGTAACGGGGTATGAATTGCCGGGGTTGCCGTGATATTGGAATAGGCGGGATTAATTTCCGAAGAAAACAGCGTCTTACCCGGAGCGGCCATAATCGCAACAAAATCCAGTTGCATCACATTAAGCGATTGCTGGGTAAAATTATCGGTTTCAAATTTCCGGTTGGGCTTGCTGACATAGTCATACGCGTCATCCCAGACAGCATAATCATTTACCGCACGGCTAAGACCATCACGCTCATTTTGCAGCAACAGCTCAACTTTGGTTAATTCCGCTGCCACCTGTTCAGCATCTGTTTTGAGATAAAGCCAGCTAATAATACCAATGCAGCTGGCCGTCACCAGAAAGGCCAACGCAATAACAATCAAGCCAACTCGATTCACAATCTGCTTATGCAGCCGGGTCATATGCATTATTTTCTTCACTCACGAGAAGTCCATTATTGAGTCAGCCAATTCAATACACATGACCTTGCCGCCATATTTAATTAAAAGGCAGGAAAATCAGACGCAAACGACACATGTATTATGCAGATCAATAATAAATGAAATCCTCGCCCGGCAAACAGACATCCGTTCAGAAATTGAAATAAAAATTAGCTAGCGGAGCAGTGTATCCATGATTTCAACCTTGGCAGGAACCAGCTTATACAAATAAACCGGCCGCCCCACAGAACCATAAAAAATGTCGGTATCCAGCACACCGATCTCTGCCATATACACCAGATATTTACGGCAGGATACGCGCGAAATACCAATCTCATTCGCCATTTCCTCGGTGGAAAAGCCCTGTCTATGCCCCTGCTTGATCCATTCCCATACTGCTTGCAGCGTCAACCGGGTTAAGCCTTTCGGCAGCCTGAGCTTTTCTGATGCTGGGCGACTGTTACTGCGCCGGATCAGGTTATCCAGTTCGGACTGATTTAACTCTTCCCGCTGTGCCAGCATCTGACGCTCTTCCCGGTAGGCGGACAACGCCTCCTGAAAACGGGCGAACTGAAACGGTTTGATCAAATAATCGACCACGCCATACCGTAACGCTTTTTTAATGGCCGGCATGTCACTGGCAGAAGAAATCATGATCACATCAATATTGTTTGGCATCTGGCGGATCACCGGTAACAGATCAAGACCGTTATCCTTCTGCATATAAATATCCAGCAGTACCAGATCGATCGGCGGCTCACTCTCCAGCAGTTTCTGTTTCGCCGCCTGAATCGTGGATACAGACCCCAGCCAGCGGAAACCGTCCACCTGTTCCAGATAACGACGGTTCAGTTCAGCCACCATAGGATCATCATCGACAATCAGTACATTAATCACAAACCACACTCCTTGCTGGCATAAGGTAGGGAAACAATAAAACGCGTGCCTTCACCGGGTTTAGACTGACATTCAATGGTGCCGCCCAGCTTTTCCAGGCTCTGCCGGACCAAGAACAAGCCAATCCCCCGGCGGGTGCCTTTTGTGGAAAAACCATGCTCAAAGATATGCGCGGCCACGGCAGGCTCTATGCCCTGACCATTATCACTCACAGTACAGCGCAGATGACCATCATCATGATCAAAAGTCAGGACGATAGCCGCCGAATCACTGCCCTCAAGCGCATCCATCGCATTTTCCAGCAGATTGCCCAGCACAGTGACCAGCTCATGTGTCACTTCCGATTCTGCTGATTCCGGCAGATAACTGGTTGGTGTGACATTAACATCGATGCCGATTTCACGCCCGCGATTCATTTTCCCGAGAATAAATCCGGCAATGACCGGATCTTTAATCTGACGGATCAGTGAGCCCACTTCGGCATGATAATAATTGGCGGTATCCATGATGTAGTTTTCCAGCTGATCATAAGCCCGGATATTGACCATACCAAGAATGACATGCAGCTTGTTCATGAATTCATGTGCCTGCACCCGCAGCGCCTCGGCGTAATGCGAGATCCCGCTCAGCCGCTGCAGCAGCTGGCTGATTTCGGTTTTGTCACGGAACGTCACCACCGCGCCGGTGACTTTGCCATTGACGCGCACCGGTACACTGTTGGTCAGCAGGGTACTGCCGTTAAATTCGATCTCTTCATCCTGCCGGGCCTGTCCGGTTGCCAGTACCTGTCGCAGATGCAGCAATGCCGGCCAGTGTTTGCTGCTTTCTGTCAGCAGCAGATTCTCCAGTTCCCCATTCTGCCGCAGCAGACGTTTTGCTTCATCATTGATGAGCGTGATTTTTTCGTCGGCGTTCACAGCGATAATGCCTTCACGGATGGATTGCAGCATGGCATTGCGCTCTTCCAGCAGACTGGCAATTTCTGATGGCTCCATGCCGAACATGATTTTTTTGATCTTCCGCGCCAGAAAAAAGGCGCCGAACGAACCGACAAGACCACCGAACGCAATCGCCCAGTATGCAAACCAGCGATTCGCCGCAATAATTTCCTGGATCTTCTCGGTCGAGATCCCGACTGCGATCGCACCGATCTGCTGATGCCGTGCATCAAATAACGGACTGATGATACGCAAGGATGGCCCCAGCGTACCTTTTGCCTCGGAGATCGATTCCTGACCATGCAGAGCCTTGACCTCATCACCACCAATAAAATGCTTACCAATCAGTGACGGATCAGGATGCGTATGCCGGATCCCCTGCATATCCATCACCACGATAAACAAGAGCTCGTTTTGCTGCCGGACCTGTTCGATATAGTCCTGCAGTGCCGCTTTGTCTCCCCCGTTACTCAGCGCGCTGGCAATGAATGGGGCAGCCGTCAGCGTATGCAAAACCGCTTTTGCCTTGTCTTCCAGACTGAATCGGGTTTGTTCGGTTGATTGTGTCAGATAGACGGAATGCACAACAAATAAGACTAATGCAATGACGGAACAGACTAATAACGTAATAGTGGTGCGTAGTTTTAGCGGCGGGGTTTGCTTTAACACTGACAATTTTTCCTTACTTTGTAATGACGCCTATTCTACCTGCGTCACAACACCGGGATTGTTAGATCCCGCACGTTCCACCGCTACCCCTGAATAAATAGTGTGGAACGTGCGCTTTTATATCCCTTGATTAAACAGTAAGACTTTCCAGTTTATTGTTTCTGATTCTGGCCATACCAGTACGGTGAGCCGTTTCAACCACCGCATCTCTCACCCGTTTCACCACCTCTTTATTGAAGATGTCCGGAATGATGTAGGTTTCTGACAGTTCTTCATCAGAGACCGCTGACGCAATGGCTTTCGCGACTTCCAGTTTCATCTCTTCAGTGATCTGACGGGCACCGCAATCCAGCGCACCACGGAAGATCCCCGGGAAGCACAGCACATTGTTCAGCTGATTCGGATAATCAGAACGTCCGGTTGCCATGACACGGACATACGGTGCCGCTTCTTCCGGTGAAATTTCCGGCGCCGGATTTGCCATCGCAAACACGATCGGATCTTTCGCCATCGTCTTCAGATAATCGACTTTCAGCACGCCCGGGCCAGACAGACCGATAAACACATCCGCCCCTTCAATCACGTCAGACAATGGACCCTGCAGATTGTCCGGATTAGTCAGACGCGCATATTCGTTCCAGCTCTCGTTTGAATACGGTTCACCACGGTGAATCGCTCCGTTGCGATCAACCCCAATCAGATTTTTCACACCGGCATTCAGCAGCATTTTGGAAACAGCAATCCCCGCCGCACCAATCCCCACCAGAACCACTTTCACATCAGCGATGTTTTTCTCACACACTTTCAGTGCATTGAGGAAACCGGCCAGCACAGTCACCGCCGTGCCGTGCTGATCATCATGGAACACCGGAATATCCAGCTCCTGCTTCAGGCGTTCTTCAATTTCGAAACAACGTGGCGCAGAAATATCTTCCAGATTGATACCACCGAACGTAGGTGCCAGCGCCTTCACGATCATGATGATCTCTTCCGTGTCTTTGGTATCCAGACAAATCGGGAAGGCATCCACACCGGCAAACTGTTTGAACAGCGCCGCTTTACCTTCCATGACCGGCATCGCCGCTTCCGGACCGATATCACCCAGACCCAGCACCGCCGTCCCATCAGAAACCACGGCGACCGTATTTTTCTTCACGGTCAGGTCATAGGCGCGTTCCGGATTATGCGCGATCTCCATACAAACCTGCGCGACCCCCGGGGTATACACTTTGGCCAGATCGGCCATGGTGTCGATACTGTGTTTCAGCGTGGTTTCCAGTTTACCGCCAAGGTGCAGATGGGTTATTTCATCCATAAACTGAATATCCGCCTCACCAAAGCGATTTTCCAGATTATCTTTTATCTGTGCGATACTGGTCAGATCATTAACATGGAAATGCACTAATACTGATTTATCTTTATTTTCTTTGTACGCCGCTTCAATTTTCTTGATTTCGCCTTTATTAGATTCAATACCCTGAATGATTTCATTCACATATTTAATCTTCTCACCACCGATAGCACGAACAATATAATTGTGATGTTTAGCCGCATTAATAGTCATAATATTCACTCTCAGAATTAGTCAGATATTAATTTGTTTTATTCAGCCGTATTAACTTCAGATATTAGTGCCACATCTGCAGAAGAATGGTTGCGCCAATTACTGTTGCCGCGCCGCCGATACGGGTTGAAATTTGTGCGAATGGCATTAAAGACATACGGTTGGCAGCAGACAGAATGGCTACGTCGCCAGTACCACCCAGACCACCACGGCAACCGGTAACAATGGCTGCTTCTACCGGGTACATGTTGATTTTCATGCCAACATAGAAACCTGAAATAATCATTGAAACCACAATCGCGATACAAGTCAGAACATAAGGCAGAGAGATGATGGCAGCGACGTCTTTCAGCGGAACATACAGCATGCCCAGACCCACCATCAGCGGCCATGTCAGGTTACCGGCAATGAATTTGTACAGCTGGAATGCACCGGTTTCCAGTTTCTCAGGGATCAGTTTCAGCGCTTTGGCACTTGCCGCAGCCAGGATCATGATAATTGGACCAGGGATACCGATAAAGTGCGCCAAGACAGTACCAACGATAAAGAAGGAGCACGCCATCAGCAGGCCGGCGCCCATGATAGAGAAGTCGATTGGTTTATCCGCGGCAGAAGGCATATTGGCCAGATTTTCGCTGGATTTAACCAGAACACCATCGCCACTGTAGGCCGGATTACGGTCACCAATACGCTTTAGCAGACCCGCAGCGATGATAGCCACGATATTACCGATAACAGCCGCAGGGATCATTTGTGCCACGAAAGTACCGGCTTCCGGACCCAGAATGCCTGAATAAGCAATGGATAACGGCAGAATACCTTCACCAACACCGCCGCAGATAATAGGCACGATGATGTAGAAAATCGTGTGATGTACGCTGTAACCCAGTGCGACACCGACCAGCAGACCGGTAGCAATCGCCACCACAGTACCGATAATCATCGGAATAAAGATACGGGCCAGACCATTGACCAGCGTCTGACGATGCATCCCCAGCATACTGCCGCAGACCAGAATAGAGATATACAGATACAGGAAGTTGGCTTTCTTCATCAGCGTGGTGACTGAATCCAGCACACCAGACGGCAGTACCTGCCAATAGACCAGGAATGATGGAACCATCAGTGCCAGAATAGCCGGACCACCGATATTTTTCAGAATTGGCAATTTCATGCCTAATTCACTCAAAATTAAACCCAGTACCATAATAACGGCAAAACCACCAATTAAATCATTTGGCAGATTTCCTGTTTTTGCCGCCATTAAAACAATAAACGATAACACAAGGTAAACGGGCAATGAAATAACCCCAACCTTGATATCCATTAATTTACCAAAAACGCCGGGCTCTCTTATTTGCCCGCTTCCCTCTAGTACAGATGATGGATTTGTTTCGCTCATCTTTATTTCTCCTTAGCAGTGTGGTTGCTATTTGTATTTGTTCTGGTGTAAGCAAACTATATAAGGTTTCGGCATGGATAATATTTAACGGAATTAATGTGCCAATTATGAAATTAAAGTAAGCAGACAATAACCAATAGCTTGTGATAGAGAAAAATCAGGCCGATATTTATATATATTTGTCTGTGACGGAGATAACGCTTACTGCGGTTTATTTACACAAAATGTGGGGACATTCAAAGATCAGCAGGATCTGCCGGGGATGGTTTACGATCGCGCTTAATGGCGATACAGTAAGCTATGCTCGCTCCCATTTGTGACTCAGCAAGGGCCCGATATGTATACTTTGTTCTATGCACCGACGCCGAACGGCAAGAAAGTCACCCTGATGCTGGAAGCACTCAACGTGCCCTATCAGGTCATTCCGATCAACATCCGTAAGGGTGATCAATTCCTGCCCAGCTTTCTGGCCATCTCCCCGAATAACCGTATCCCGGCACTGATTGATCATGACACCGGCATTGAGATTTTCGAATCCGGCGCCATCCTGACATATCTGGCGGAGAAACATGGTCAGTTTTTACCCGCCAATGGTTCAGACCGTTATGCCGTCTTACAGTGGCTGCACTGGCAAATCGGTGGCCTCGGGCCAATGGCCGGGCAAAACCACCACTTCAACCATTATGCGGCAGAGATAGTACCGTATGGTATTAAACGCTATACCGAAGAGACGGCGCGGTTATATGGGGTGTTAAATAAACAACTGGCTAATAAAACCTATGTCGCGAGCGATGAGTATTCGATCGCCGATATGGCGATCTATCCCTGGATCACACTATACGAACATCAGAAGCAGGATATCTGGCAGTTCCCGCATATTGCACGCTATCTGGAAACCATGGCGGCCCGTGATGATGTGCAGCGTGGCATGCACAAATATGCCGATTTCGACTGGGAAACCAGCCTGACCGAAGCACAGCTACGGGAATTATTGGAACAACATCTGCAGGGATGAACCCGCCTTTACAGGCGGGTGTTAGATGATATGTTTACTCTACGCCGCAGGGAGCATAACCCGCTTGCGGCAACTGCAGATATTGCCGTAAAAAATCATCAAAGGACTGATGATCATCCGCTTCCAGTTCAGCCTGTTTCAGTAAAGAAGCCTGCGCCTCATCAGTAAAGTAGTTGGCTTCCCAGTATTGCAGCGGCGCGTGCTGCAGTTGCTGATGAAACAACTCCGCTTGCTGACGACCAAATTCCGCGTTATCCAGATCATGCTGCAATAAATGCGTTAATACCTGCGCAGACAAGGTTTTATCCGGATCAATCAGCTTATCTCGCTGAGCCTGTAATGCCAGCTGGTAATGAATCCGGCCATTAGCCCGATCCAACAGCTGAGCCACAAGCTGCAATTCATCAAACAGCTGTTCACCCCATACGCGCAATGGTAATTCACCTTCTGCGGTCATTAACTGTAACCCCGGACGACGGCCTTCCAGAGCAACATGACTCATGTTGTGACGATTCCGCTCAATTTCAGCTGCATCCAATACCGGTGAAGGACGAAGCAGACACCAGACCAGAAACAGATCCAGGAAGCGTAGCTGCTGCAGTTCAACACCGAACGGTGTGAACGGATTGATATCCAGAGTCCGTAATTCAATGTAATCAATGCCCCGCCGCTCCAGCGCCACCACGGCACGCTCACCGGAACGCGGCGTCCGTTTCGGACGGATCGGTGCATACAACTCATTTTCCAGCTGCAACACATGATCATTCAGCTGACGGTATTCATCGCCGACCTTAATTCCCATCGCGGCGAAAGCTTCATCTTTAGTATCCAGCGCACGACGGACTGAGGTGAGATAGTCCGGCAAATTATTGTGGCTGATATTCAGACTGGCTTGTGACTTGTTGGTATACCCCAAATCGGATAACCGCAGCGAAGTCGCATACGGCAGATAAAGTGTACCTTTGCCAACCCGTTCAAATGGCAGCCCGGTATCACGCCCCTGCAGGAATGAACTGCACAGCGCCGGCGACGCACCGAACAGATAAGGGATCAGCCAGCCAAAACGGTACACGTTACGGATCAGCCCCATATAACTGTCGGAAATCAGTTTGCACTGACAGCATTCCGGCTGCTGCAGCGATAGCCATTCATTCCAGAAGCTGTCCGGCATGGAAAAATTGAAATGCACTCCGGCAATCACCTGCATCATGCTGCCATAACGGTGATGCAGCCCCTGGCGATAGAGCGTTTTCATGCGGCCGGTATTCGAACGGCCGTATTGTGCCAGCCGGATAGACTCTTCCCCGCCAATAAAACAGGGCATCGACAGCGGCCATAAACGCTCATCACCGATGTTTTGCTGGGTAAAACGATGGATATCACCAAGCTGCGCCAGCAGAACATCTAATGAATCAGAGACCGGTGTAATGAACTCCATCAGACTTTCAGAATAATCAGTGGTGATATTGGCATTTGTCAGCGCAGCACCTAACTGACGAGGATGATCCAGCGGAGATAAACGTCCCTCCGGGGTAATACGCAACGATTCACGTTCAATTCCACGCCGGATCCCCCGCACAGCAAATACCCGTTCCGGTGTACTCAACTGTTCGATGATTTCTGACAAAGAAGGCGACAACGACATAGAAGACCTCATGGCTGGACGATGATTGCAACAAGAGATAAATCGGCAATCATGTCATATGGATACATGATAATATCAGTTGAGCATAGCGCGCTGCATCACAGACGTCACGTCAGGCATATCATCTAATCCGAATAAACTATCCGATAATCTTTCTCAGGCGCTACTTTAATCACTTTCTCCGGCGCTTTCGCCTGCGGCACCTTACCGATGCCGGCACTGTGTGCTCCTGCCGGTTTATGTGGTAATGCTGCGGATTCGCTGCCTGCAGATAATGCACTGCCGCCCTGGTTCATCGTCACCATCGGGCCGCTTAATGTAATGCCACATGGATCGAGTTTGATAAAACTGCCGCCAGCCTGTAACGTCAGTTCCGTCCCGGCATGGTAGATAGCCTGATTCTTACTCTGCCAGACTACGTTTTGCCCTGCCTGAATCAGGCACTTTTGTTCAATATGCTGTTCCTGACTACCATGGATGGTGCAGTGCTGGTTTAAACCGACTTCTTTCTGAGTATCAGCTTCTAAGGTGATGTGCTGCTCACCCTCTATTTCCCGATAGTCATTACCACCAATAGCGCTTTCATGTGCGCCATTGATTTGGGTATGGCTGCAGCTCAGGATTTTGGCATCCCAGTCTTTTTCTGCCTGCCAGCGCAGTTCTTCTTTGCCTTTTTTATCTTCAAACCGCAGTTCGTTGGAACCACCACCACCCGGGCTTGAGCAGGTCCGGATGCCGCTGCGGGTCATATGGACAGGCAACTCCCATGCAGTTTGCTGTTCACCGTTATGCAAACAACCGGTTATCAGCGGTTTATCCGGATTGCCGTCTTCAAAGCTGACCTGTACCTCCTGACCAATACGCGGCAATCTCACAACACCATAACCATTGCCGGCCCAATCGTGCATAACGCGGATCCAGCAGCTGGTGCGTTCATCCTCTTTACCTTCTCTGTCCCAGTGAAACTGCACCTTGATGCGCCCCAACTCGTCGGTATGAATCTCTTCACCTGCAGGGCCCGTCACGCAGGCCGTTTGTATGCCGCACAACAACGGTTTTTCTGGCGCAAAATCAGGTCGCCACGGTGTATCCCACGGCACAGCACTGAACTGACAGCTCAAACTTGATTGCCCGCCACTGAACTCCTCCAGCACTTGCGGCTGCTCACCGCTTAAGCTGACTTCAGTAAGCAGCCACTGACTGTTGAATTCCGCCCGACCATGTCCACGGATCGGTAACAACCAACCGGTACGCAGCTGTGACAGGTTACCGCGCCCCTGAGCGGTGATACGGGTGCGCTGCAGTGATTCCAGGTGACGTTCAGCGATCTGTTGTGCCGAACTGATACTCTGTTGCTCAGCACTGCGGTAATCATAGTGATTCAGGTGATCACGCCAGGCGCTGTCATTCCTTTTCAGGGATGGACTACCCGCTGCCGGTGATGTTTTCTGTTCTGCATCGGTCAGTTGAAGTGGTTTATGTAGGTCAAAATAACGCCGGGAGATCATATTGACTGAAACAGCATGTCTGACCTGAAATGATTGCAGGGTATCCTCATCTGCGGCCTGACCCGTACCTGGTTTATACGGTACAGCAGCAAGCCCGGTGCTCCAGCCTGATGGATGATCAGCAAAGATCAGCTTGCTGCCACCTTCATCATGCGCAAAGTGGTAATGGATACCCTCTTCGCCCAGCAAACGCGTGATAAATTGCAGATCGCTTTCGCCATACTGAACACAATAATCGCGGGCAGTATATGTTCCGCTTAATTTCCACTGCACCTGATCGCTGGCGACATGCTGTTCCTGCAGAAGTAGCCTGATGATATCGGGCACACTTTTTTGCTGGAAAATACGCTGATTCCGGCCCAGTCCAAGCCAGGACAGCGAAGGACGCATCACCAGTTGATATTGTGTCAGTCGTTTACCTTGTGTCTGCCGCCGGAATTGCCACACCTGACCGTGGTAATAACTCCTGCCTGCACACCCCGATAAGGTTAACGTGGCCGCACTACCCACCATTTTCTCCGGTGATATATTTTCCGCTTCGCTGACCAGCGTAATATCCAGCTCCCATGGACAATTCAACGATTCCTGCGCCGTAAATCGTAAAACCTGTACGTCTTCATCGTGACCGCTCAGGGTAAGAAAAAAGCGCGATTCATTAGCGCTGAATAAACCACGGACACTACTGCCGAGGCTGGACAGCGCATCATCCGGGCTATCTGATACAAACATCGTGCTCTTTCCTTATTTTTATATAAACCAGTTATTCTTAAAGTCATTTTCAGTCAGTCCGGACAACACCTTATGCAGCCAATCAAGATTGCAACTGCGTTTGTGATGTGACCACATGAGCCCTTGTTGCAACGCTTTATCTAAAGCATGTCGCCGGTGAAAAACGGGCGTAATGACGTCGTTGCGGGCAGCAGCTTCATCCGTCGTATCTTTAAAAGGGTGCTCTCCGCTGAATAAGCGGTAAATGACACAACAGACCGAAAAAACATCAGTTGCAATACTTGGGATATGTACGTCAAACAGTTCAGGTGCGGCATAACGGCAACTGCACGCCCGGATAACCTCACGATGATTCGCTGCAGGCCGGGAAAGCCATCGGCTGATGCCAAAATCAAACAAAGTCAGATGATTATCAGGAGAAATAATAATATTGGTGGGTTTTATATCGCCATGAACAACGCCTTGTTCATGGCAGTAACGCACGCCATTGACCAGTTGTCGTGCCAGCTTTAATGCTACAACGGCAGGAATGCGCTGCCGGTAAAGCAATTCCTCAAGCTGCAACCCCTCAATCCAGTCCATAACCAGAAATGCTTTTTGCTGCTGACGACAAACATCGAAATGACGAATAGCCACCAGATTAGGATGCTTCAGACAGGAACCGAGCTCATATTCGGTAAAGAGTAATTTATCCGCGTGAACATGATCCGCCAGCGCAGTGCTGGTCATCTTAACCGCAATAAAATGACTCGCCGCACCAAAGGTCTGCAGCATCGTGTCTACGCCACGATAAACAACGCCCATACCACCAACACCGAGAATATTTCCCAGCTTATAGCGCCCGGCCAGCATAGAATAGCCGGCAGATAATTGCGGTGTAGTCACATCAGTTGTCACTTCACTTAACAGAGCTATATTCATCCCGCGCCTCTGTTGCCATTATTATTTTGTGCTGTAGTTTTTAATTATTCCGCACAACAACTGCGGTCACGTTATCTTTTGCCGCCCCCGCTAATGCATGCTGCATCAGCGCCTGAACTGCTTTTTCTGGTTCAGCGAAGCTAAGGCACCGTATGATAATCCCGGCAGATAATCCCCGATAGAGTCCATCCGTACAGAGTAACAACATATCGCCGGAATACAGTTCAAACTCGACACTTTCCAGTACCAGTTCTCTGCTTACGCCTATCGCCCGGGTAACAATATTGCTGTGCGGATGCTGTATTGCTTCTTCCGCCGTCAGCCTTTTTGCATCCACCCATTGCTGCACCAGACTATGATCTTCGCTGATTTGAAACAGCACGCCACACCGTAATAAATAGCAGCGGCAGTCTCCTGCCCAGATGCAGGCAGCGCGACCAGATTGAGCAACCAATGTCATCACGGTCGAACCCATGATCTGCTGAGGATCAACTAATGTCCGCTCACAACTCAGATGAAAATTAACCCATTGCAGCGCAGTGGCGACATGCTCCAGCCGCCGGTCAAGATCGCCGCCAGCCGGGATATCAAGCAGCGATTCCGCGACCAGCTGACTGGCCAGACCACCCAGCTGATGCCCACCCATGCCATCAGCCACTGCCCAGATACCGTTTTCCGCATGAATCAGGTATGTATCTTCATTATCCGTCCGCACATTCCCGGCACTGGTCGCCGCAGCGGACGACCAGCATTTTCCTGAACTCCGTCTCAGCATGACTGACTCACAGACGGTCTGATAGTGCAAAACCAGTCAGTAACGTGCGTTTCAGCGGATTCGGGCTGTGATCACCGGAGAACAGATACTGAGCCTGAACACCCTGATTATCGATGATGACCACCAGCTGATCTTCTCCGTCATGTGTTCTGACAACGCAATGATCCAACAACCGGAATAGTGACCAGGCCCCACTCTGTTTGGTCAGTAACGTTTCGCGACCATTCAGATCCTGCATGGATATATTGGCGGTACCATTACCCTGTGCCACTGGCCAACGCAGATCTATCGGTACAATCGGACCATGCTGATAAATCAGTGACTGCCCGGAATAAGCAAACTCCGACTTCAGCGCACCGGGATCCAATTCCAGCGGCTGAACTTTAAAGTTCATCCCGGCCTGGCCACCAGCCTCCGTAAAGAATGCTTTCTGGATCTGAGCTGCCCGCTGAAACTGCTGCAGCGAAGAACGACTCATGCGAATGCTTTGTCCATCAATGGAACGGGACAGCAATTCGCCACCGCGCACAAGAAAGAACGGCTTCAGCGGGCCGGAAACGAACTGATCCAGAACACCATCTTTTTTGAAGAATTCATTGAAATCACCCAGAGTTACATCCTTATCCGAGTCAGCAAACGGATAACGTCCCTTGATGGTGTTGTCATAAACAGTAAGTACATCGGTGCGATACTGCATCTGTACATAATCGGCGGCTTTATCCAGTGTCATACGCCAGGTCTGATCACCGATATCAATAAACCATGTCCGGATAGGTTCCGGTAACCGATCAGCAGCGATACGGATCCGGGTCAGTTCATCTGGTTGTCCCGACATACGGTTACTTGCCAGCTGATAAGCTGCCGCATCCTGATCCGGTGCATGAGCAAGAGCAGTAAACATTGACTGGATCGCATTCAGAGCTGTAAATGCATCCTGTAATGCCGGATTAGGCGTCCCGTTTTCCTGAACCAGCTGATGGAAGGGCGCAAATTTCAGTGCAAGCGCCTGTTTCGGTCCCTTGTTCTGCGCTTCCTCGAGCGCCGAACCAGCCTGCGCAACCAGTGCTTTGGCCAGTTTGCCCTTCCCGGTTTTCTTCAGCACGGCATTTTCAGCTTCGTCTGCAATTGATTCTGACAATTTGAACAGCGTGTTATCACGGATCAATGCCAGCACCCGCTGTACAGGCTGATTGTTATTCAGATTATTCAGCGTATTACTGGCATCGGTGATATCGCTCATCGCTTTCAGCTGCAACTGGCCAATAGCTTCATTCCAGTAACTGATGTAATCCTGAAAATAGAGATTTTCAACATCGGCATAAATTTTCTGGAATTCCCGCTCGCTCATGTCATCTGAGGTCCCCAGAACCCAGTTATCACGCATGATGTCTTTAATTAAAGCTAATCCTTTCCGCAGGAAAACATCCTGATATCCACGCTGGGTATAGAGCCCGGGAATGCCGTAGTCACCACCGGTAAAACTGTGATACTGCAGTCCCTGCACATCATCAAAATGAACAGCGGGCAAAGTTACCGCCAGCGGATCTTCCTTGATCATGCGGTAAACCAGCCGGGCGGGAGACTCCTGTTTCAGCAGATGCTGCGTGTCTTCAACCAGACGATAATCAATGTCGAGCGGTTCAAAGCCAATACTCAGCAATTTGTCGAAATGATCCAGCAGACTTTTTTGCAATGTTGCCTGACCGCTATATAAATCCGCCCAGGACAAACTGATCCACTGACGCAGGTAGTTATTATCCAGATGCGGTTTGTCATGCAGCATCAGATATGCCCGTAACGCCTTTAACAGGTAATCACGATCATCGGTGCCTGCCCGCAACTGCTCTTCCAGTAACAGCTTAATTTTCGGCAGCATCAGCTGACGCAGTTGTTGCTCGTAGGCTTTATCCACGACCGGATTAATTCGGTTACCCTGATGCAGGCTGAGTTTATTAATCCAGTCAGCCCGGTTACTTTGCGGATAAATTTCTGTCGCTTGCCGCAATGTACTTAATACCGGTAAGACGGCTGGCGTATCCGATACAGGCGGTATTTTCTGCTGCTCATGTTCTACTTTCATATGCAGATCGCGCAATATTTGCTGACGGGAACTGTTATCATGGAATACGCGCATCCAGGTTGAGCCGATGCCTAACACCACAACAAAAGCACACAGGCAGGCAAAACGATTAGTCCATCGCATACCACGGTCATAACGGGTATCAATAGTCGCCAGATCCCCCTCATTAAAGACAATATCTTCCAGCACCCGGCGAATAAAGAAACCCCGGTTTGGCGAAGTGAATGGCAAAAGATCCCGCTGCAGACCGATATTACGACCAATGCTGACCGTGGTTTCATTCAGCGGTTGGTTCACGTCAATATGTGGTGCACTGGTCAGATAGATACCACGTAAGCGGGTGGGTAAATGATAGCGGTTACGGCCAAAGGCAATTTCAACAAACAGAGCCAATGGTTCTACTATCGCCGCAAATTGCAGCGGGAAACGGATAATATCGCCACGTCGTTTCACATCCCGTTCGTGATGAATACGCGATAACACCATATCGTTGATACGACGGATCAGCTCTTCAAATTCAGTGCGTAATACATCGACCTGAGTACCATCACTGTTTTCTTTGAAAGTAACCCCGACAATCTGTTCCCGTTCTTCTTTGGTCAGGTGCTCAAAGAAGGCATTAAATCCCTCCAGATAGTCGCCTTTACTCAGCACCAGATAAACCGGGATATCCGAGCTGAGTTGTGACTGGATTTGCTGCATCCGGCCACGAACAGTACGGGCATATTGTTCCAGAGCACCTTCGTCCTGATTCAGTAATTGTCCTACATCCAGCGTAAACACAATCCCGTTCAGCGGGCGACGACGGCGCTTCTGATAAAGCATTTGCAGGAATTGCGGCCAGACCCGCTCAGCGACTGAATTTTCTTCCTGTACCATATAACGGCCACCGGCATCAATCATCACGGCCTGATTGGCAAAATACCAGTCGCAGTAGCGGGTATGCCCGATATCCCGGGTCATACGCTCATCGGTTTTATTCAGCGGAAAATCAACCCCGGAATTTTCCAGTAATGCCGTCTTCCCGCTGTTTTGATCTCCCATCAGCAGATACCAGGGTAATTCATAACGGGAGGCTCGGCGCTTGCCATAAAAACTGGCATGTTTTATGACATGGATTGCGTTGTTTAACCGTTCTTTCAGTATGTGTAACTCATCATCGATCTGCTCATCGTTTTCCAGTTCTGTTTTCAGCTGTTCCGCATTGAGCATCCGGCGACGACGACGCTTCCGCAGTGGCTGTGCCACCAGCAAAGCGACCAGCCAGAAAGCCAGCAGCAGGATCATGACCACTATGCGGGTTTCCAGTGCGGCCAGAATCGTTCGGCCAGCGATCGCAATCAGCGGACCGATGAAAAATACCAGAGCACCGCCAACGAATGTCAGCAACAACGTCCAGCACCATGTTTGTTTTAATGTGTGGATCAATCTGCGGAAGAGATTTTTCATTGTGCGTTGTGTCCTTGTTTCTGACCTGCGTCCTGATACATATTGGTAATGACGTGCGTCTGTTGTTCCAGCACATAATCAAAACCTGCGTAGACCAGCCCCAGACAGCACAACGCCATCACCACAATCAGCCAGACGGGTATATAAACAGGCAGCTTTTGCCTTCCGGACACTACCGGTTGCCAGTTAATGGCCAGATCTTTTTGTTGCTCCCCCCGGATCATGCGTATCTGGCGATACAGGCTGTTACGGATTGCGTCCAGTTCAGATAAGCCGCGTTGCAGAACCCGGTATTTCCCTTCATAGCCCAGACTTAAAAAGACATAGATCAGTTCTAACACATTGATATGTCTGGTTGGATTACGGGATAACTTATCCAATAGCTGGAAGAGTTTTTCCCCGCCGTTAGCTTCATTATGGAAGATTATCAGCAGACTGTTTTTCGTCCACTCCAGACGGGTGCTCCAGGGTTTGGTCGTAATCGCTTCATCCAGCGCCGTACACAGAACATAACGCGATGCGATAATTTCCGTGTTGTCACATCCTTGTGATAACGCCATGAATTCAAAATCTTTAATTCGCTTTACCAGTTCTTCTTTGAGTCCTGCCGGAGCGGCATACCCTTCAGAGGAAACGTCAGCAATGGCCTGAAACAGCGGTGACGCTGCCGCCAGTAACGGGTTGGTCCCAACGTTCAGCATTTTTTCATCACGCAGGCGGGCCGCGTAAATCATGCGATCATCCAGTTGCTGATAACGGACTGCCGCATTCGATTTTGTCTTGGGTAACGGGACGATGATCTCTTCGTCATCCGTTTCTCTGTGCCCAAGAAATACAGTATGTTCCGAATTAGCCATCGCCATTTTAGTTATTCCTTATAGCCCAGAGACTGAGTTGCAGTTCAGGAAATTCACCAGCTACATGCAGCGCGAAACCACCGGAACTCTCCAGTTGGGCGCGCATAGCCGCATCTAATTCCAGTGAAAAATAAATATGGCGGGCATGGAATGGCAACTGACGAGGCGCTGCGGCCAGCGGGCGCAGATTAATGCCGGGCAAATGCAGATTCACCATCTGACGGATCTGTTCAACCGGCCCCACTTTCATTTGGGCAGGTAAACGGTTACGTAATTGTTCCTGCTCACAATCGGCCTGCGCCGTCAGTACGAACTGTGAATTATCAAGTAACGTTCTGTCTTGTAACGGGGAAACCAGAATGCCGTATTTCCGGGATTGCAGCGGTAATTCAACCGCATGTTGTTCAATCACCTGACTCAGATGCAGACGTAATTCATTCATCACACGGTGGAAACAGGCATACTGTGCGGTATGGATGTAGCTCAACTCATTCAGAGGACGACGACTATCACCATTGAACGAGGCCAGCTCACTATGCAGCGAGACCATTTCCATAAAAACACGTTCCGGATGTATCTGTCTGAACTGCATCAAATGACGCAACCGGGTTTCATTCCGGTTAATGAGCGCCAGCATCAGAAAATCGCCTACTTCTGATGTACCAAAACGGCCGGTATTGCGGATACGTCCCGCCAGCGTATCGCCGCGGTGTGCCAGCAGATTCACTAATTCCCGCAGATAGCCCTGATAGGGTGCACATTCGCCAAAATGCAGAAAACTGGGCTGAAAATGCTCATCCAGCGTGACAAACCCATCGGCGCTGACATCAGAGATCCGGCACAGCGGCATTTTGATCCAGCTGGCCTCATCCGGCAGCTCATTATTACCGCCAGCCGGCTCTACCAGTAAGCGAAAATCATGACGACAGCAAAGTACGGCACAACTGTTACGCTCGCCGTAGTTGGTGTCATAGGCCAGTTTTTCAAAACTGACAAACGGGGTAACAACCTGGTGCTCTTCAGCAAGACGATTTTCAACGGCGTTGCCAGTGACTAATGGTAATGCCAGATATACCACCGCATCGTAGAGATCTTTTTTAACCTCCACAGCCGGATGATCATTTTCACCAATCCGGAAGAGAGCGCCATCCGGCAGAATACCTGCCGCCCGGGACACCACGACCTTCCCCATCATCAGGTATTGTTTATCAATTTCGGCCTCAAAGAATCCCCAGTTACAGGGCGAGGTCATCTGCAACAGTTCCCGGAACTGATGCTGATAATAATGATCTTGCTGCTGGAGATGCTGTGGCCGTAATAGCATCCCCTCGCGCCAAACGATTCTTTCCATTTTTATCCCGTATTATTATGTTATTCAGCTATATCTAAATTAAAAAAGGCTTACTACGGATGCTGCAACGCTGTTACTGCAAATTCACCGCTGAATTTGACGCGACACCTGTGGTTTTTTGTTCTATCTGAGAGACATTCAGAGCAGTGGCACTGCCTTGCTTATCTTCATACTGTGCCGGAGTCAGTGGACGGATTGCATCTCTGGTTAACGCTAAACGAATAGCAGAAAAATCCTCTTTTTCAGGCTGGATCACATACCGCCAGACCGCTTTATCCAACGCCCGGTATTCAGCAATCACGCCGATAAAGCGGGATCCCGGATGAAGACGTAATTTGAGTGTTTTGCTCTCACCGGGCCGAACTGGCAATACTTCCTCAGCGACATAATCCGGACCCAGTGTGTTTTTGGTATTTCCGGCCAATGCGAAATAGTCTGCATTTCCGAATGCTGTATGTGATTTGAGCTCAACCAGCTTAACGATCATCGGCGATGGACGACTGGTTAAATCCGGATTCAAATCGGCATCTGCCGTCATCGTCAGATCCAGTAAAGTTGGATCGGGCGTACTACTGCAGGCCGACAAAAACACACCACAAGCAGCCATGAAGAATTTATTTTTCATTGTTATCACCGTGCATCCAACTCTGACCAGGCGGCATTGATATACTGCGCCTGCTCTTCATAAACCCGTGCGTAGTCTTTAATAAACTGACTCTGCCGCCATTCCTGATCGCCAGACATTTTCTGATGATGTAATTGATATTGTTGCCAGTAGTAAGCGTCTTTACTGCCCCATTTCCCTGGCTTCCCGGCGGTCTCAAAACGATAGACCAACTGTGTGGGTGAGAATTGCTCAAACACCGAATCAAGGATGGTCCGACTGGCGGCAAAACTGGAAACCTGATGTGCCTGAATATCTTTCAATGCCTGACGCACAGCCTGCGGACCAGATAAATAACCAATCTGCCCCAGTAACATGCAATTCAGGGTCTGCGTGTAATTACCTGGTAATTTCAGTGGGTTATTCCCGCTTTCCTGTACCATGGTGCTGCCAAGACGCAGTTTATTTTTAATGTCGGCCCGTGTTCGCAGCACCTGCTGTAATCCCTGAACCGCGTGTTTCGTCAGTACTCCCAGATTTTGTAATACCGAATCCAGCTCATCCTGAGTCAGCTTGCCGAAATCAAAATCCATCGCGCTCCCAAGCACCTGCAACACACGTTGTGCAGAGTCCGGTGCATGAGCCGAAGCTGGGGAACCGGCAACCGGAGATCCAGTCTTTTCAGGTTTAAGCGGTACCGGGCGCACTGGGATCGGATTTGAGATATCTAATGCAGCAAGCATCGCCTGTTCTTCCTTAGCCAAAGGCACAGAAGCCAATGTCGGTGACAAGAATGGTTCATCGAGATCATCAAAGGATTCATTCAACGCAAAATTATCGTCTCTGCGCACAGAGAACTCACCCAGCTCAAAATCTTCTGAAGGTATCTCCGGAGCATTCAGCATGGCCAATGGATCTGTATCCAGAAACTCATCATCCGGAATCAACGCTGAAACAGAGGATGGCTCACCCATGATCTGGTGTTCAAAATGATCCGCATCCTGTAATACGCGGGCCTTAAAAACAAAACTGCCCATCCGGAAACGGTCCCCATGCGCGATCGGATAATCTTCATTTTTTTGCAGGCGGGCATTTTTAGCGACATCATAGATACCGTTCGTGCTGCGATCAGTCAGATAATAAACACCCTCTTCATAACTGATTTCTGCATGAACCCCTGAAATATGCCGGCTGCGATCAGCCAGCATCCAGGTAGCAGAGTCTGCCCGGCCAATAGTTCCTCCGGCATTCCGGAAAGTGACCGAACTCTTTTGTGCAGATGACTGCCCCTCAGCATTCACCAGATCTAAAATCAGCGGCATGATTTATTCCTGCTCATCTTGTTGATTTTGCTGAGTGATTGCCTGGTTTGGGGCTGTATCCCCCAGATAACGATACCCTTCACGCTTACTGCATGCTGTTACCAGCAAACAGACCAGACAAAAAGAAATAACAAGACGCATCATGCCCTCCAGTTCCGGGAATTAATGTTATGTTTACTGAGTTTGTAGAGCAGTGTCCGGCGGGCAACACCGAGTGCAATAGCCGTATTTTTCTGATTACCATGATGTTTTTTCAGGCTTTCAATCAACACCTGCCGCTCATAATGATCGACCAGTTCTTTCAGCATGCCACCGTGTACAGGTGATGATTCCGGTGATATAACGCCCTGAATATTAGGGAAATGATGACATTCAATGGTATCGGTATCATCAGCCAGCAAAATCGCTCGCTCAATCATACTTTTCAGCTCGCGGACATTTCCCGGGAAGTCATAATTCTGCAATGCTTTTTCAGCAGCGGCTGACAACCTCATTTCTCCACGACGTTCACGCATGGCAATCTCACGGAGAAATGAATAGGCTAATTTCTTTATGTCACCTTCCCGTTCCCGCAACGGCGGTAACTCAATAGGAAAATGAGCTAACCGGTAATAGAGATCGCTGCGGAACTCCCCCAGTGCAACCATCTCCTCCAGATTCCGATGCGTTGCGGCAATCACCCGGACATTGATTTTGTGATACTGCGTATCACCCAGTGGACGAATTTCCTGCTCCTGTAACACCCGCAACAATTTCGCTTGCAGTATTAACGGCAGATCACCGATTTCATCCAGAAACAGGATGCCGTTATGAGCAGCATCAAACATTCCTAGGTGATTGCGATCGGCACCTGTAAATGCCCCTTTTTTATAACCAAACAGTTCACTTTCCAATAGCCCGTCAGGCAAGCTGGCGCAGTTCTGTACAACAAAAGGCTGTGTACGTCGGTGACCATATTCATGAATAGCGCGAGCCACCAACTCCTTTCCGGTGCCTGTTTCACCAGTTAAAAGGATGTTGGCTTCACTATGAAGCACCTTGGAAATCAGGCGATAAACCTGTTTCATCAACTGACTGCTCCCAATTAAAGCGTATGGGTTATCCGGCTCTTGCCGCTGAGCGGCTTTATTATTTGTAATTGTCATGTTTGGGGTTACCCGATAATCAGTTCAAAATTACCGTATTCATCCTGTACTACCCGAATGCCGCGGATATTTTCCTGCTGCGTCAGCGCTTTCAGAATGCGATCTGAAATTGCCGGTAACAGATAGTTATTAACCAGAAAATCGATATTCCGGGCACCGGTGTCAGTCCGGGTGCAGCTCTCGGCAATGGCCGTTACCACCGCAGCGTCAAAGGTCAACGCGATTCCGCGGGATGCAATCCGTTGCGACAGTTTCTGCAAGCGCAGCAACACCAGTTCATGCATCACATCGTTTGCAATTGGCAGATAAGGAATAATGTTCATGCGTGCCAGCAATGCAGGTTTAAAATGTTTAGCCAGCACCGGACGGATCGTTTCTGTTATCGAATCGGTCATTACCGGCGTTTCACCGGCTGCCAGCGAGCTGATCTCTGCTGATGCCAGATTTGATGTCATAAAAATCAGGGTATTGCGGAAATTGATTACCCGGCCTTCACCATCATTGGCGATGCCTTTATCAAAGATTTGATAAAAAAGATTCAGAATGTCAGGGTCAGCTTTTTCCACCTCATCCAGCAAAATCACTGAATATGGTCGTTGACGGACGGCTTCGGTTAATATTCCACCTTCACCATACCCCACATATCCGGGTGGAGAACCGATCAGACGGGAAAGCGAATGCTTTTCCTGAAATTCAGACATATTAATCGTGGTCAGAAAACGTTCACCGCCATACAGCAGTTCGGCAACAGCAACCGCGGTTTCAGTTTTACCAACACCACTTGGCCCTGCCAGCAGGAACACCCCTGTTGGCGCCAGAGGATTACCCAACCCGGCCGCAGTGGCTTTTACAGCTCGTTCAATTAATGAAACCGCATGAGCCTGACCACGGATACGGGCTCGTAGTCGATCGGCGAATTCAACAACCCGTGCAGATGGCGCTTCAATCAGATTTTCTACCGGAATGGCTGTCCAACTGGAAATAACTTCCGCCACAACTTGTGGTGTCACTTCATGATGGATCAGAATGCCTTGTGACTGCTGCAATTCGGCTAATGCGGCCAGAACAGTTTCAGGAGCCTCGACATCCACATCCACAAGCTCAGCGGTAATTTCCGACTGATTATCTGCTGCAGACAGCAGTGATGAAACCTCAGGATTACGACTGGCAACCAACTGTGCCACCAGCGTTTTTTGCTCTTGCCAGTGTGCAGACAATTCAGCGTGTTCTTGTTCCAACTGCGGGATCTGACGTTCCAGAGCAGCCAGTTGTCCTGGTTCGACAGGCAAACCATGCTGCTGATCACGCAATAATGCCGTCTGCAAACGCTGTTTTTCAGCCAGGGAAGTCGCGATGGCCTGCAGACGTATGGGGGTTGCATGCTGGCTGTTTTTTACCCGGGCACATGCAGTATCCAGCAAATCAATTGCCTTATCCGGCAACTGACGGCCTGATAAATAACGCGCGGATAATTCTGCGGCTGTCACGACAGCATCATCGCGCAGATAGACATCATGCGCGACTTCGTAACGGGAGACTAAGCCGCGCAGGATGGTTGTTGCCTGAGTAATAGTCGGTTCCAGTACCTGAACGGGCTGGAACCGACGTGCCAGAGCAGGGTCTTTCTCAAAATATTTTTTGTATTCTGACCATGTAGTTGCAGCCAGTGTACGCAGAGTTCCGCGAGCCAGAGCCGGTTTCAATAGATTAGCCGCATCACCGCCACCCGCCTGACCACCGGCACCTATCAGGGTATGTGCTTCATCGATAAATAACACAATTGGCTTAGGTGATGCGTTGACCTCATCAATGACCGCCTTAAGACGTCGCTCAAATTCACCCTTTACACTGGCTCCGGCTTGCAACAACCCCATATCCAGTTCCAGCAGTTCAATCCCCGTCAATGCAGGTGGCACCAGCCCCGCGATGACGTGCTGTGCCAACCCCTCCACTACGGCGGTTTTACCAACCCCGGCTTCACCAACCAGAATCGGATTGTTTTTACGACGACGCGATAAAATATCCACAATCTGGCGGATCTCTTCATCCCGGCACAACACCGGATCTAACTTTCCATCTCTTGCCAGCTGGGTGTAGCTTTTGGTGAACTGCTGCAGAGCACTCCCCGCACCAGAAACTGACATGGCAGACAGAACTTCCGCCTGCAAACCATCCATTAAAGCCATCAGCTTTTCGCGGGGAATATCAGAGAAAAACTGACCATAGCGGGTACGTGCGTATTTCTCCGGTCGATCCTGAATCGCCAGTAATAATGCAAGACAAGCAATAGAAGACTGTTGCAGTTGCAGTTTTGTTATCAGAAAAGCTTCTTCCAGCCAGTTAACTAACAACGTTGAGAATACCGGATTCCGGCTTTCTGTTTTCTGGTATCCGACGGACTCCAGCAGAATGGTACGCAACGTGTCAGCACTCAGTGAAAATTGCAGCAACACTTTATTCAGGAAGCTATCCGAACCATCCAGCAACGCGAGCAAATAGTCTTCAACTAATATTTCACTTCCCGCCCGCGCTACACAGTAATTTGCTGCCTGTTCCAGCGCCTGCTTTTCAGCAGGAGCCAGAGCACTAATCAGCTCATCTAATTTAATTGTTATCATTTATATTACCCGCGACAGTTATCGTGCCTTCATCAGCTTCTAGTCCAAACCAAGTAGTCCAGCCCAGCCGACACTTATTATTGCCAGAGAGCATCAGCGGTTGTGATGACCGATCGGGCATCGACAAGCGGATGTCATACTCCAGTGGTTCCCGTAAAATAAAACCCACCAGCTCACGCAATACTGCATAGCCTTCGCCAATGGGCAGAAAAAAATGAAACGTGTCCCAGTCCAATTCCCGGATATGGATACGAAATGTTGTGTGCCGATCGAGGATGCTTTCACCCAACACCAGACTCTGTCCCAGCCGATGATTTACAAGACCAAGCTGGTTCCATTGTTCAGCCGGGATAGTTACCCGCCGGACGACACATTGTTCAATAAACAATGCTTTATGATTGAAGTAATACCTCAATACCGATTCAAGCACTGCAGCTGACTGCACCTTGATACTCAACAACCCCAGATACGGTAATAAGCGAGGCCATTCAATATGACTGCTACGCCGTAACTCCTGATATCCCAGCCCGATCAATGCGAACATCCGCTCAGAAAAAGCATCCTTGGCAGCGGGTTCAAACTGCATGTAATAGCGATATTTTTTCCAGATCGGATAAATCAACGCCTGTAAGCGCTGATTAAACAGATCGATAAAATCACGGACGACACGCCCTTGTTCATCATCGTAAGCAATCGGTTCGTAATAATGCGCAGGTAAAGGTGAACCGGCTCCAAACAGGTTGATACTGTTAATGATAAATTTCGCCCGAACGACACCCTGTTCCAGATAAAAAAAGACCTCTTCAATCTCACTTTTCGGAAAGGCCAGTGAACTGTTCCCCGCAAAAGCAATCAGCCCATATGCCTGCTCTTCATCGATCTGATTGACTTGTGACAGCCATTTACAGCTCAAGTCGATAGCCTGAAACAAATTGTAACGTCTGACTGATCCGGCAAAGGGGCCCGCCATCAGCTCAGTACTTGCTGACCCATACGCGGTGCCCATGAGTAAATCACTCCATCACTACTTTTCACCTGTAACTGATGAAATGTATTAAGGCTGGTAAAACTGCAGAAAAACTCATTCAGAATTGCAGCAAATAAAAACATGTCACCTTCACAGAGGAAGTGAGACACATCCATTTCAATTTCAGTACGCATTCCCCGTACCGGCAATCCCTGCCAAATTCGGTCACCGGCCTTCTGTGTTATCCGTTTAATACCATCCAGCATCTTTCTGGTTCGCCGTGCTTTCTTATCATCATAGAAACCAGGGAAGTCATAGGTTTCCAGCACTACACGCAAAGCCTGTACATCTGCCAGAGACTGATAATTCAACGACATATTGGAGATGATCCGCCATAAAATATCGCCCGACATGGGTGGAGGATAGGTAGCTGACAATGGAGTGATATTCCGGAAAGAAGCGAATTGCGGCATCCCATCACCCGCCACAGTGATATCCCCCACGTTTATATGATGGGCCAATGAGTGATCGCAGCATGTAAGATCGACAGAAATCGTTTCCGCCATTTGCTCCCCCGCCTGAGTATTATTAAAACTCAGCCAGGTTTCCGTGCCGTGATTGCCAATCCCCGGCTTGTAACGCGCCCGGAAATAAGCATTCCCGTCGTCACAATCATGATTACGAAAACTTTCGAACTGATTGAATTCCCGCATACCAATGTTACCGGGCAACCAACCGGTTACCGTATTAATCGAAATGATACTGGATGTGTCCAGACCAATGTCCGCCGGAATTACTTTATATTCAGTCTGGCGCTGATCGTAACGAATCGGGATCGCATGAGTGTTGAAAACATTTGCAACCGGCGAGCAATATAAATGCACATTCTCTTTCTTCGGTTGAAAATGCATCATTGGTGTACGCGATAGTTCAAACTGCAACTCAATGCTGCGGGCTTGTGCTTGCTGTTTGCAGAATTGCAGCATGGATAATCCCCCCACTTCCACAAACAAGAATTTCTGAGGAAAAGAGAAATACTCCTGTAGCAGTACATAACCATCGAAACAGTTAAGCGGATAATCCAGCAACCGCTCATCTTTACTGAAACCAACCGGACGGATCTGCGAATGCTCAAGCGTCAGCTGTTCCAGAACTTGCCCCTGCTCATCTTTCAGCAGCAATAAAACACGCTGTGTCAGTTGCAGCAGACTGAAATAAAGAGACGTAGTAACCGCACGTTCACCCGCAAAGTGCAGACGCAAAGAAGAAAGAAACAAATCAGCAATGGATACATCTGCTATCGGTGTTAATTCCAACTGAATAACACCTGCATCCCCCTGCGGATAGAAACTAACCCCTTCTATTTGCAACGGCTGTAATGCCGTGTCAAAACAAGTCTGAAACTGACCATTGGCTGATTTGCCTGCAGTTGAGGACATGCAAGCACCTTTCGGTACGACAGGGATCTGATTTGCCTGATGCACCGGTTTAAATTCCAGCATGCCAAAACTGGGAACCGGACGCAGATAGTTCGGCCAAAGAAGTTGTAGTAATGAATGGCTTAACTCAGGCAGCTCATCATCTAGCTTCTGCCGCAAACGGCCGGAGATAAATGCAAATCCCTCAAATAGGCGTTCCACATCGGGATCGCGGCCATCCTGACTGAGAAAAGGAGCCAGAGCAGGATTCTTCCGGGAAAAATCCTGCCCTAACTCTTTCAACGCCAGTAACTCACTCTGGAAATATTGGTTAAACGACACGTTGCAACCTCAATTCAGAACCACTATACACGTCCACCCCCACAGTCAGCGGAGCCACCAGACCATCTTTCTGCATTGTTCCTGTAATGCGGAACCTCAGCGCAAGCAGAGATCCCGCATCAGGCACATATATCACCCGAATACCACTCAAACGAGGCTCATATCGACTGATAATCCAGCCCACATGACGACGGATCCGGTTAATTGAGTCATAGATACTGGCATTCCCATCATTTAAGTCAGGTAAACCATAATCAGGCAGGCAAAGAACAGTTCCCTGCCGTGTCTGCAGCAGCTTATTCAAATGATTCAGTATCGACGCGGCCAGACTCTCTTCGGTCAGCTGTGAATTGCGGCCAACCGTTTCACCGTTCAGCCTTTCAAACAGACTGCCGTAGCCCACGCTTATTCCTTATCAAGCTTACCGACAAGGGAAAGAGTGAAATCTGCCCCCATAAATTTGAAATGGGGACGTACGGCGATGCCAACCCGGTACCAGCCCGGTTCACCATCTACATCTTCCACCGTGATTTGAGCCGCACGCAGAGGGCGACGACTACGTACTTCTGCTGGCGGATTTTCCTGATCAGCGATGTACTGGCGCAGCCACTTATTCAGTTCCGTTTCCAGCTGAGTTCGCTCTTTCCATGAACCAATCTGCTCACGCTGTAATACTTTGATGTAATGAGCTAAACGACATATAACAAACATATACGGCAGTTGGGTGCCAAGCTTGTAATTAAGTTCAGCTTTCTTACCCTCTTCGCTATTACCAAAAAACTTTGGTTTTTGTGCAGAATTAGCAGAAAAGAAAGCGGCATTATCAGAGCCTTTCCTCATTGTCAGAGAAATGAACCCCTGCTCAGCCAACTGATATTCTCGGCGATCAGAAACTAATACCTCTGTCGGAATCTTTGTTTCAATTTCCCCCATGCTTTCGAAATGATGCAGAGGCAAATCATTTACTGCGCCACCGGAACGAGGGCCGATAATATTTGGACACCAGCGATATTTAGCAAAACTTTCTGTCAGACGGGTAGCAAACGCATAAGCTGAATTACCCCATAGATAATGTTCATGGGTCGCCGATACATCTTCCTGATAAACAAATGTTTTAACTGGGTTATCTTCAGGACTATATGGCTGACGTAAAAGAAAACGAGGCAGAGTCAAACCCACATAACGACTGTCTTCGGTTTCACGAAAACTCTGCCATTTGGTGTACTGAGGGCCATCAAAATGATCGTTCAGATCTTTAATGTTTGGCAAACCCTCATAACTTTCCAGACCAAAGAATTTAGGACCTGCAGCAGAGATAAAAGGTGCATGAGACATCGCAGCAACAGAAGAGGCGTATTGCAATATTTTCACGTCCGGTGCGGATGGTCCGAATGCATAGTTAGCAATAATAGCGCCGACCGGCTGACCACCGAACTGACCATATTCTGAGGTATAAATATGTTTATATAAGCCGGAGTGGGTAATATCCGAAGCGTCCTCAAAATCATCAAGCAGGTCCTCTTTAGAAACGTTAAGTATTTCCAGCTTAATGTTCTGATCAAAATCGGTACGATCAACCACCATTTTCAACCCACACCACGCCGATTCCATTTGCTGAAATTTAGTATTGTGCAGAATTTCATCTACCTGACGACTGAGCTTTTCATCAATAGCCGCGATCATTTTATCGACTAAGGCTTTTTTTACCGGTTCCGCAGAAGATTTACTTTTCAGAAGCTCTTCAATAAATGCGCTGACACCCCGTTTTGCGATGTCATAGGCTTCATCCTGCGGAGTCAGCTTGGTCTCCGCAATAATACGGTCTAATATATTTACCGGTTCAAGCGTTGCTGTAACCTGCTCACCTAATCTCTGTTTCATATCCCGTATCCTGTATTATTATTTTTCAACCATTCCCAACTCAGCCAACACTTTTTCTCTGGCATCCTGGTTGGTCAAAACTTCTTCAATTGCTTTACGGAAAGATGGTACGTTGCCTAACGGCCCTTTCAGTGCAACTAAGGCATCACGGAGTTCCATTAGAGCTTTCATTTCTGGTACTTGCTGTACCAGATTCGCCGGGTCAAAATCTTTTAATGTTTTGAAACGCAAACTAAGTGCTATTTCTTCATTCACATCATGGTTACTCAGACGATTCGGAACTTGCAGATCTAAACCAATATTCTGATTTTCCAGTACCTCATTGAAATTGTTCTTATTGATATTAATGGCTTTACGATCTTCAAGTTTGCGATCATCTTTTGTCAGAGTGTAATCACCAATCATCATTAACTTAAGTGGCAACTCAAGCTCTTCCATCCCTTCACCAGTAGATGGTTTGAAGGTGACATTAATCCGCTCTTTCGGTGCAACAGAGCCTTCTTTTCCCGACATTTTATGCTCCTGGTCAAAACGCGATGGAAATATCCATTCGATAAAGATTTGTTTTTATTTCTTTTATTTTTTCCTGATGTTGTTTAGCATTTACCTTTTCAAGACTAAACAGTAGTTGCTGTAATACGTTTTTCTCTAATAATGGTTCCCACTGATTAAGCCGAAATTGATAAATATACTGATGTATATCTTCCAGAATAAAAACTGCCAGATCATGACGCTGATATTGTTGACAGAGTTTAGCCAATGCCAATAACCACATCGTTTTATCTCGTCCAGATGTCGCAGTGTTAGCCAGAGTCTGTAAACTACGTATTTCTTGTTTTAAACATGAAATATCATGATTAATATTTTCCTGAGCCATAGCTAATGCCATTAACCAGGGCTGCTGTTCATCCGCTGAATTATTGAAGACTGCACAATTAGTCATCTGCTCTGATGATGCAGTTGAGAGCCATAGTTTAGTTGTCTCTGAGGCAAAGGGGCTGCCGTCATCAAAAGATAATTCAAGCAATGAGGGATGTTTGCTTAGAAAGGAACATAAATAATCCCGTAAGTGATTAGCCATCTGATGATGACCTAACCCGTCCAACGCCTGAGCACACCAGTGATGACCATCCAGCCAGAAGGGTGCTTTTGATAAACTAACTTCCAGCTCCGGAATCAACACAGCAAACTCTTTTGCTGACAATTTTTGTTGATATTCCTGCAACTTATTAGCAGTTAATGGTTTTAACTTCGTAAGACCTTGCGCATCAGCTAAAGGAGCAGAAACCACCTGTAACCATGCGCTGCTACGTGTTAGTAAGTAAGCACGGGGATCTGCCAAATCTTTACTAAGAAACCAAATCGTAAGTAAACGGGATTGTTCCTGAATATAACGGGCAATACGAATACTATCGTTATCTTCCGTTATCGTACTCAGAACAGGAACCAATACATCGATCACCGAAGTATGATTTGGTGATACCGGATTAGCTAAAACCGGTTCAATTTTACTCATGTTCTGCCGTCGCCGAATATCACGTAACAGCTGAAGCTTGGGCTGTAAAAAAGAAATCTCGCCATCAAATTTTCCGTTCAGTATTTCATCGCATGATTCCAGAGATAAAATAAGTAAGTTCAGTTCATCGCTGGATAAATTTTCTGCGTATTTATTTTCATTGTAATCAATGCGGTCAAACAACCAGATTAATGCGGCTAAACGAGCTCTGATTTTTACAGGGAAACATTGTTCCCAGTATTGCTCAATTACTTTTTGCAACATAAAAAGCACAGCAGGCAACCGAACCAACCCGTTAACTTTCAGTTGTGCATATGCATACCAGCAGACAATGCGCAGATCTTTACTACGGGTTGTGAGCAATTCATAACTTAATTGCAGAACTAATTTCCAATCAGTTTTGTGATCTTTATAGACACTAGTCAGTTTCGCTAGTTCGGCTTCAACCATTTCAAAATCAGAATCATAGCGAACATCCTCACCCTGTGGAAAAGCGTGACCGATGACAGGTGCAATGATGGCATTTACCATTTCAGTATCATTTAATTTCATTTTTATTTTCCGTTTGCAATAAATGGTAAATAAAAAATAATTTATTATCAACGAGCAATCATATAAACAATTAATAATCTGTCAGATATATCAGAGTTAATAATAAAAATAACATCACCTATATTTTTTAAAGAATAAAACCTGTCTTTTATAACGGATATATTTACTTATCAGTTCATGGGCTTCTCGATGATAAAAAGCACATTTATCCGCTTCTGCTCTGCCGAAAAATGTATCTCTGTGCTATGCTTTTGGCGTTTATCTACAAGGAAGCGTTGAACTATGTTGCAAGTTAATGAGTATTTTTCAGGTAACGTGAAATCCATCGGTTTTGATCTGGCTGATCAGCGCGCTACCGTAGGTGTCATGGCTCCGGGTGAGTATGAATTTGGCACAGGAGCACCTGAATTAATGGTGGTTATCCGTGGTGCCCTGACAGTACAGTTGCCAGGTGCAACCGAATGGCAGACTTTTTCTGCTGGTCAGGAATTCAACGTGCCGGGTAACAGCAAATTTCAGCTGAAAGTTGCAACAGACACAGCTTATCTGTGTGAATACAAATAATTAAAAAGCCTGCCGCTTTCGCTGACAGGCTTTAGGCTACTCATGCCTCAATACAGGTAAAAATCCGGGATCAATTTTATTTGATCCCGGATTTTTATTTTTCAGACACACCACCAGTCTTCATTATGCTACTTAAGAAAAAATCAAGGATGGTATGTCAATTTTTATGGAGTATCCTATTCATACAGACTTAAAAAGCTGATCAGCTCACGATATATAAGTTGATTCAATCCGGATTAGCTTAAACAAGCCTGACTTCATCATTAATATATAACCATATTACCGAAATTTCCTGGATACATGGAGGAGATAAAAATGACCCCAGCTATTCGATTTCTAAAACACATTGGCTCAGAATTTAAAGTACATACTTATGAATGCAATGTCAGTGATGATTTTGGTAAACACTGTGCCGAGCAATTAAGAATGGAAAAAGGCAAAGTTTTTAAGACATTACTGATTCAGCATGGTACACAAGCCGTAACTGCTATTATTCCAGTAAATATGCATCTGAATCTTAAGGCCTCCGCAAAAGCAGCTCATCTTAAACATGCAATAATGATGAATCCAAAAGATGCTGAACGTGTTACGGGATATAAATTAGGAGGGATTAGTCCTTTTGCTCAAAAAAAAGTATTACCGACATTATTAGATGAAAGTGCATTTTTGTATCCATCAATCTTAGTTAGCGGTGGTAAGCGAGGTGTATCTGTAGAAATTTCACCTCAGGCTCTGGTTCAACTACTGGATGCATCAGTTGCTGCAATCAGCGACAAATAACCTTTTTAAGTCATTATGTATAATCGAACTATCTTAGCTTAGCTCCACATAGATCGTACGTCATAGAATGGCTGCTTTACGACGAACGCTATAGACTCCGATAAATGCAGTTTTCATGCATTCACATCACAGATAGGAGCCAACGCAATATGGATACACATTTAACAGAAATCAAAAATGCCCATCTTTTTATGGAGTATTTGGTGAGTATCGGCGAGAAATCACCACGCTCACGTCGTGATGACTGGGAACTTGTTGATCAAGAAAGGGTTATAGATGCTATTCAGGGGCTGAAATAGAATGGATTACATTAATAATTAAGTATTAATTTCTACTAAAAAATAAAAACACAAAAACCCCGCGTAAGCGGGGTTTTTGTCTTCTTTCAATTTAGAAGCCTGGCAGTGTCCTACTCTCACATGGCGAATGCCACACTACCATCGGCGCTACAACGTTTCACTTCTGTGTTCGGCATGGGTACAGGTGGTTCCATCGCGCTATTGCCGCCAGGCATATTCGGGTCCCTTATCACTAACTCATTGGGTCTCGTTAGCAATAAGTCTTGGAAAGCTGTGACCTCGCGGTCTTTATTTCGTTCATCAATCAAACAAGCGCTTCAAAACTACTTGGGTGTTGTATGGTTAAGCCTCTCGGGTCATTAGTATGGGTTAGCTCAATGTATCACTACACTTACACACCCCACCTATCAACGTCGTAGTCTTCAACGGCCCTTCAGAGGACTTATAGTCCTAGGGATGACTCATCTCGTGGCAAGTTTCCCGCTTAGATGCTTTCAGCGGTTATCTTTTCCGAACTTAGCTACCGGGCAGTGCCATTGGCATGACAACCCGAACACCAGCGGTTCGTTCACTCCGGTCCTCTCGTACTAGGAGCAACCCCACTCAATCATCCAACGCCCACGGCAGATAGGGACCGAACTGTCTCACGACGTTCTGAACCCAGCTCGCGTACCACTTTAAATGGCGAACAGCCATACCCTTGGGACCAACTTCAGCCCCAGGATGTGATGAGCCGACATCGAGGTGCCAAACACCGCCGTCGATATGAACTCTTGGGCGGTATCAGCCTGTTATCCCCGGAGTACCTTTTATCCGTTGAGCGATGGCCCTTCCATTCAGAACCACCGGATCACTATGACCTGCTTTCGCACCTGCTCGACCTGTCCGTCTCGCAGTTAAGCGGGCTTATGCCATTGCACTAACCTCACGATGTCCGACCGTGATTAGCCCACCTTCGTGCTCCTCCGTTACTCTTTGGGAGGAGACCGCCCCAGTCAAACTACCCACCAGACACTGTCCCTGACCCAGATAATGGGTTGAGGTTAGAACATCAAACATACCAGGGTGGTATTTCAAGGTCGGCTCCATGACAACTGGCGTCATCACTTCAAAGCCTCCCACCTATCCTACACAGGTAGGTTCAATGTTCAGTGTCAAGCTATAGTAAAGGTTCACGGGGTCTTTCCGTCTAGCCGCGGGTACACCGCATCTTCACGGCGAATTCGATTTCACTGAGTCTCGGGTGGAGACAGCGTGGCCATGGTTACACCATTCGTGCAGGTCGGAACTTACCCGACAAGGAATTTCGCTACCTTAGGACCGTTATAGTTACGGCCGCCGTTTACCGGGGCTTCGATCAAGAGCTTCGCTTGCGCTAACCCCATCAATTAACCTTCCGGCACCGGGCAGGTGTCACACCCTATACGTCCACTTTCGTGTTTGCAGAGTGCTGTGTTTTTGTTAAACAGTCCCAGCCACCTGGTCACTGCGGCTGTCATTCGCTCCGGAAGTAAATTCCTTCACCAACAACAGCGTACCTTCTCCCGAAGTTACGGTACTATTTTGCCTAGTTCCTTCACCCGAGTTCTCTCAAGCGCCTTGGTATTCTCTACCTGACCACCAGTGTTGGTTTGGGGTACGATTCTTCGTAACCTGAAGCTTAGAGGCTTTTCCTGGAAGCGTGGCATCAGTAACTTCATGACCGTAGTCACTTCGTCTCGGCTCTCGGAATAAAGTACAGCGGATTTGCCTACCGTACATCCCTACCACCTTTCACCAGCACTACCAACCGCTGGCTTACTTAGCCTTCTCCGTCCCCTCATCGCAGTTACAAAAAGTGCAGGAATATTAACCCGCTTCCCATCGACTACGCCTTTCAGCCTCGCCTTAGGGGTCGACTCACCCTGCCCCGATTAACGTTGGACAGGAACCCTTGGTCTTCCGGCGAGGGAGTCTTTCACTCCCTTTAACGTTACTCACGTCAGCATTCGCACTTCTGATATCTCCAGCATGCGTTACCACACACCTTCACAGACTTACAGAACGCTCCCCTACCACTTGCACTTGCGTGCAAATCCGCAGCTTCGGTGACTAGTTTAGCCCCGTTACATCTTCCGCGCAGGCCGACTCGACTAGTGAGCTATTACGCTTTCTTTAAATGATGGCTGCTTCTAAGCCAACATCCTAGCTGTCTGAGCCTTCCCACATCGTTTCCCACTTAACTAGTACTTTGGGACCTTAGCTGGCGGTCTGGGTTGTTTCCCTCTTCACGACGGACGTTAGCACCCGCCGTGTGTCTCCCGGATAGTACTTACTGGTATTCGGAGTTTGCATCGAGTTGGTAAGTCGGGATGACCCCCTAGTCGAAACAGTGCTCTACCCCCAGTAGTATTCGTCCGAGGCGCTACCTAAATAGCTTTCGGGGAGAACCAGATATCTCCGAGTTTGATTGGCCTTTCACCCCTAGCCACAGGTCATCCCCTAATTTTGCAACATTAGTGGGTTCGGTCCTCCAGTACCTGTTACGGCACCTTCAACCTGCCCATGGCTAGATCACTCGGTTTCGGGTCTACACCCTGCAACTAGTCGCCCAGTTAAGACTCGGTTTCCCTACGGCTCCCCTATTCGGTTAACCTTGCTACAGAATGTAAGTCGCTGACCCATTATACAAAAGGTACGCAGTCACCCCACAAAGAGGCTCCCACTGCTTGTACGTACACGGTTTCAGGTTCTATTTCACTCCCCTCACAGGGGTTCTTTTCGCCTTTCCCTCACGGTACTGGTTCACTATCGGTCAGTCAGGAGTATTTAGCCTTGGAGGATGGTCCCCCCATGTTCAGACAGGATACCACGTGTCCCGCCTTACTCGTTTTCATCTCAAGGTCGTTTTCATGTACGGGGCTATCACCCTGTGCCGCCAGCCTTTCCAGACTGTTCCACTAACTTCCAAGAAACTTAAGGGCTAATTCCCGTTCGCTCGCCGCTACTAAGGAAATCTCGGTTGATTTCTTTTCCTCGGGGTACTTAGATGTTTCAGTTCTCCCGGTTCGCCTTGCATGACTATGTATTCATCATGCAATACTGCATAAATGCAGTGGGTTTCCCCATTCGGATATCTGTGAGTAATAGCGTCTCTTACCGACTCCTCACAGCTTAACGCAGGTTAGCACGTCCTTCTTCGCCTCTGACTGCCTAGGCATCCACCGTGTACGCTTAGTCACTTAACCATACAACCCCAAGTAGTTTCCTACTCAACGCTGCATATGTGACCAGTTATACTGGTTTACATACCAAGTTTTTTCCAAGACGCTTGTTTGTCTTGATTGAACTTTTATCAGCTTTCCAAATTTTTAAAGAACTTCTGGCGTCCCCTAGGGGATTCGAACCCCTGTTACCGCCGTGAAAGGGCGATGTCCTGGGCCTCTAGACGAAGGGGACACAAGCAATCTGTGTGAGCACTCACATAGTCAATTAGTTTAAGGTAAGGAGGTGATCCAACCGCAGGTTCCCCTACGGTTACCTTGTTACGACTTCACCCCAGTCATGAATCACACCGTGGTAATCGTCCTCCCCGAAGGGTTAGACTAACTACTTCTGGTACAACCCACTCCCATGGTGTGACGGGCGGTGTGTACAAGGCCCGGGAACGTATTCACCGTGGCATTCTGATCCACGATTACTAGCGATTCCGACTTCACGGAGTCGAGTTGCAGACTCCGATCCGGACTACGACGTACTTTGTGGGTTCCGCTTGCTCTCGCGAGGTCGCTTCCCTCTGTATACGCCATTGTAGCACGTGTGTAGCCCTGGCCGTAAGGGCCATGATGACTTGACGTCATCCCCACCTTCCTCCGGTTTATCACCGGCAGTCTCCCTTGAGTTCCCGGCATTACCCGCTGGCAACAAAGGATAGGGGTTGCGCTCGTTGCGGGACTTAACCCAACATCTCACGACACGAGCTGACGACAGCCATGCAGCACCTGTGTCTGAGTTCCCGAAGGCACATTCGTATCTCTACAAACTTCTCAGCATGTCAAGGCCAGGTAAGGTTCTTCGCGTTGCATCGAATTAAACCACATGCTCCACCGCTTGTGCGGGCCCCCGTCAATTCATTTGAGTTTTAACCTTGCGGCCGTACTCCCCAGGCGGTCGATTTATCGCGTTAGCTTCGGAACCCACGCTCATAATGGCACAAACTCCAAATCGACATCGTTTACAGCGTGGACTACCAGGGTATCTAATCCTGTTTGCTCCCCACGCTTTCGCACCTGAGCGTCAGTCTTTGTCCAGGGGGCCGCCTTCGCCACCGGTATTCCTCCAGATCTCTACGCATTTCACCGCTACACCTGGAATTCTACCCCCCTCTACAAGACTCTAGTCGGACAGTTTCAAATGCAGTTCCCAGGTTGAGCCCGGGGATTTCACATCTGACTTATCTAACCGCCTGCGTGCGCTTTACGCCCAGTTATTCCGATTAACGCTTGCACCCTCCGTATTACCGCGGCTGCTGGCACGGAGTTAGCCGGTGCTTCTTCTGTAGGTAACGTCAATGATGATGCGTATTAGACATCACCCCTTCCTCCCTACTGAAAGTGCTTTACAACCCGAAGGCCTTCTTCACACACGCGGCATGGCTGCATCAGGGTTTCCCCCATTGTGCAATATTCCCCACTGCTGCCTCCCGTAGGAGTCTGGACCGTGTCTCAGTTCCAGTGTGGCTGGTCATCCTCTCAGACCAGCTAGAGATCGTCGCCTTGGTGAGCCGTTACCTCACCAACCAGCTAATCCCACCTGGGTGCATCCAATCGCGGTAGGCCCGAAGGTCCCCACCTTTCCCCCGCAGGGCGTATGCGGTATTAGCAACCATTTCCAGTTGGTATCCCCCTCGATTGGGCAGCTCCCCAGGCATTACTCACCCGTCCGCCACTCGCCGGCAGGATAGCAAGCTACCCCCCGCTGCCGTTCGACTTGCATGTGTTAGGCCTGCCGCCAGCGTTCAATCTGAGCCATGATCAAACTCTTCAATTAAAGTTTTTTGACTCAATGAATACTTGTTTCTTAATAGTCACTCGCATCATTGATTAAATTTTTTCAATCTAATCAATCTACGCAAGTGCCCACACAGATTGCTTGATATATTGTTAAAGAGCGTGACCGCATTGGGTCAGGGAGGCGCATTCTACGCTTTCCCTCTGGCTTGTCAAGTGTCGTTCGTCACAACCACTTAACTTGCTCTGTCGCGGCGTCTGCCGTCTCAGTGGGGCCGCATTATAGGGAGCCGAACTTTTTAGGCAAGCGCTTTATTGCGGATTTTTGCTGAGTGCTTGGTTTTGCATCACTACGTGCAGAAAACCAGCAAAGGGCGTGCACGAATCACTCAACACGATAAATGCTCCTAGGTATATCTCTCAATTTTTCCGATTCCGAGAAATGAGAGATAGACGTCAGAGTAAAGTGTGCCATTCTTAAAATACATTTATGTTGTTTTTATGGGTCATATAGTTATGAGACAACTGATAGTGGAATCACCTTGCTTTCAGCTCTTTGTTCGTCAGGCCATACTCGCGGCGATATCAGTGCATGTGCTGTTTCTCTTAGTATTTGTATATTTCAGCATACCTGTACTGATTGTGACCAACATTGGCAGTCTTCTGCTTTATATCATTGCGTTGTGGCTGCTGCGTGCACGTTCATTCAAATCTATTGCCGCATTGATATGGATAGATTTGATTGGACACTCGCTTATATCAAGCGAGGTATTGGGCTGGCAGAGTGGATTCCATTTTTATTTGCTGTTACTGGTGCCAATGAGTTTTCTATACGCGTTCAAATCGCAGGCAAAGAGAATATTTTTCATTGAAGCTGTGCTTGTTATTTACCTATTGCTGGACTATCACTCCTATGGCAGTCCGGTTATGTTCGAACTGCCTTCCTTTTACAGCATGCTGGTTCGTTATATTAACCTGGTGATCTTCTTTATAGGTTTGAGTTATCAGCTCTATGTCTATAACTTCTTGCTGCAAGAGGATGAATCGCCCATACCGGAATCAGCCACTACTGATCAGTTAACCGGTCTGGATAACCGCTGCGCGATATTGTCAAGGATTGATGAGATATTCGCTACGTCACCATATGCCAGACAACCAATGGCTCTTATTATTGCAGAGGTGGATCACTTCAAATCAATGCATGAACGATATGGACAGAGTATTAGCGATACGGCTCTCATTCATGTAGCTCAGATCTTACATGACTCAATTCGGCATAATGATCGTGCTTCCCGTTGGGGTGGTGGTGAATTTTTGCTTCTTTTGCCCGGTGGATCATTAACGTCTGCAGAACAAATCGCAAAACGGGTACAGGAAAAACTACTTGCTGCGCCATTACGGAAAGAAGGTATATCACTTCCTGTTTCTCTGACATTCAGCGTCGCAGAATTGTTACCTGATGAAAGTTTTGATCAATGTTTAATCCGTGCGGATACAGCGTTACAGCACGGTAAACAGAGTGGAGGAAACCGGATCGAACTCGCATCGGTCGATTTTGCGACTACATCGCCGGCTTAGACGCCGGCGAATGTTAAAAACAATCATTTTGTCCCTCATTGCTGTAACATCCCGCTAAAGCAACCGTCACTTCTTCTTAATTTATTGCTCTATTTGGTTTTTTATTGAGCAACAACCTGACAAAACATGCAAATGCATGACGTTTTGTAGTAAATTCAGCCAAATATTCTGATGCTGCTAATTCCTGCTTTCACCCGCTCTCTCATACCACTAGGTATGTATGCATCTGATATATGCGTCTACTCAAAGATGCGCTGCATGGAAGAATCCCATTGACATGATGTCTCTTCGCTTTGTTTACATCTACTTAGGAACAAAAACATAATGAAAATGAATAAACTGACGGCCATGATCCTGATCAGTATGTTAGTGGGTATTCTCACTGGACATCTGTATCGTTCGAACGTGACTGATCCTGCATCTATCGCAGCTTTTGCCTCAAATATTTCAATTCTGACCGATATATTCCTGCGCTTAATCAAAATGATTATCGCACCGCTGGTGTTTTCTACACTGGTCGTGGGTATTGCTAAAATGGGCGACAGCCAGACTGTTGGCCGTGTTGGTATTAAAGCCATGGCGTGGTTTATGACTGCATCACTGGTTTCACTGGCCTTGGGCTTGATCATGGTCAACCTGCTGCAACCCGGTGTTGGTCTGAATCTGCCATTACCGGACGTGACAGCTAAATCAGGTATCAGTGCTACCGCCATCACGCTAAAAGACTTTGTAACTCATGCAATTCCGCGAAGTGTTGTAGAAGCGATGGCAACGAATGAGATCCTGCAACTGGTCATCTTTTCTCTGTTCTTCGGTGTGGCTGCATCAGGTATGGGTGAAAAAGCCAAGCCTGTTGTTAATGTGATGGAAAGCATCGCGAACATCATGCTGAAAGTCACCGGTTATGTGATGAACTTTGCTCCGTTTGCCGTTTTTGGTGCTATTACGGCGTTGATTGCTAAACAAGGACTGGGGATTCTGCTGACTTACGGTACTTTTGTTGGTGAAGTCTATGGTTCGATCCTTGTTCTGTGGTGTCTGCTGTTATTGATGGGTAGCCTGTTTCTGGGCCGTCGTGTTTTAAGTCTGCCGAAGTTTATCCGTGAACCAATTCTGCTGGCATTCTCTACTGCCAGTTCAGAAGCAGCTTATCCAAAAACACTGCAAGGTCTGAAACGTTTCGGCTGTTCAGAAAAGATCTCCAGCTTCGTACTGCCAGTCGGTTATTCATTTAACCTTGACGGCTCCATGATGTACTGCACCTTTGCAACGATGTTTATCGCACAGGCTTACGGTATGGAAATCTCCATTGCACAGCAGATCACTATGTTGCTGCTGCTGATGGTGACATCAAAGGGTATGGCGGGCGTTCCACGTGCATCTCTGGTGGTAATCGCGGCAGCTATGGCGCAATTCAATATTCCGGAAGCAGGCCTGTTATTGTTACTGGGTGTGGATCATTTCCTGGATATGGCACGCTCTGCAACTAATGTGATGGGGAATGCCATCGCATCGTCTGTTGTTGCTAAGCTGGAAGGTGAGCTGACCGAGTCAATTGAAGATGATGACGATCTGCTGGGCGATTCAGTTCTGGTAGAAGAACAAGCGACTGGCTAATCAGAGATCCAATGGTATTGAAAAAAGCCCGCTGCTGCGGGCTTCTTATGGTTACTCAACGTTTTGGATCTGCTCACGCATCTGCTCAATCAACACTTTCAGCTCCACAGCTGCCTGTGTCACCTCTGCATTAATTGATTTTGATGCCAACGTATTCGATTCGCGGTTGAATTCCTGCATCATGAAGTCCAGACGGCGACCACATGCACCACCTTTACCGATGATTTTACGGGTTTCAGTCACATGCATATCCAGCCGGTCTAATTCTTCTGCCACATCAATTTTCTGTGCCAGCAGGACAATTTCCTGTTCAATACGGGTAGGTTCCAGCTCAACTTTGGCTTCTGCCAATCGATCAAGCAGGCGCTGGCGCTGCCAGTTGAGAATTGCAGGCATATGTTCCCGCACTTTCGCTGCTTCAACCGCAACACCTTCCAGACGTTGTTCCAGTAAAGCTTTCAGTTTATCGCCCTCGGAACGACGTGCAGCAATAAACTCTTTGAATACCTCATCAAATGCTGTCAGCAGAATGACATTCAGGGCATCCATATCCTGTTCTTCACCTTCCATCACACCAGGCCAGCGCAGGATATCTACCGGATTAAGCTGCCCTTGTCCGGCACGATCAATCACCCATAAAGCATTATCAATCAACTGCTCAGCCAGAGCTTCATTGATCTGTAATTGCCCCTGGCTAACCTGACTTTCAAACCGCAGATTACATTCGATTTTGCCGCGTTCTAATCCCTGACGGAAACGCTCTCGCAATACCGCCTCCAGATTACGGAAGGACTCCGGCAGACGGAAATAGGTTTCCAGATAGCGTTGGTTCACGGAGCGGATTTCCCAGACTGCCGTTCCCCAGTCACCTTTGAATTCTTTGCGGGCGTAACCGGTCATACTATGGATCATGGCGTGCTCTTTAGTAGCGAGGAATTGTACCGATTATACTCAACCCATCCCGTGACGTCAGTAGCCATGCAATACAGGCATAGATCACGTATAATTCGCGGTAATTTAATACAGTCAGGAATCATCATGCGTCCAAGCGGAAGAACGCCGGAACAACTGCGTCCAATAACAATTACCCGTCAATATACCTGCCATGCTGAAGGTTCAGTACTGGTTGAATTCGGCCGGACTAAAGTACTGTGTACAGCGACAGTCACTGAAGGTGTCCCTCGTTTTCTGAAAGGAAAAGGTCAGGGCTGGGTAACTGCAGAATATGGCATGCTGCCACGTTCCACTCATTCCCGCATGCACCGTGAAGCCGCGTCTGGCAAACAGGGTGGCCGGACTTTAGAAATTCAGCGCCTGATTGCACGTTCACTGCGTGCGGCCGTCGATCTGACTAAACTGGGTGAAAACACCATCACCGTTGACTGCGATGTATTGCAGGCTGATGGCGGAACACGGACTGCCTCGATCACCGGAGCCTGTGTGGCGCTGGCGGATGCACTGAACTGGATGTTAGCAAAAGGCTCACTGAAAACGAATCCGCTGAACTTCATGGTTGCTGCCGTTTCAGTTGGCATTTATGAAGGAGCTCCGGTTTGCGATCTGGATTATGACGAGGATTCCAGCGCAGAAACTGACATGAATCTGGTGATGACTGAAACTGGAAAAATGATTGAGATCCAGGGTACCGCAGAAGGTGAACCATTCTCTCAGGAAGAACTCATGCAGTTACTGGAACTGGGCAAGCAGGGTATTCAGCAAATCATTCAGCATCAGCGTCAGGCACTGGCCTGATATTCAGATTCAGGTAACAAGGGAAAAATCACGATGAAGGCATATCAGCGCGAGTTTATTGAATTTGCTCTGGAAAAACAGGTACTGAAGTTTGGCGAATTCACCCTGAAATCGGGTCGTAAAAGCCCTTATTTCTTCAATGCCGGTTTATTTAACTCCGGCCGCGATCTGGCCAAACTGGGCCGTTATTATGCAGCCGCACTGGTAGATAGCGGTATTGCGTATGACGTACTGTTTGGCCCGGCATATAAAGGCATCCCGATTGCATCTGCGACGGCGGTACAGCTTGCAGAACTGCATGATCAGGACGTTCCATGGTGCTTTAACCGTAAAGAAGCCAAAGATCATGGTGAAGGTGGCAATCTGGTTGGTAGTCCGCTGAAAGGCCGCATCATGCTGGTTGACGATGTGATCACCGCTGGTACCGCAATCCGTGAATCGATGGATCTGATCCAGGCTAATGGCGCGGAACTGGCTGGCGTGTTAATCGCGCTGGATCGTCAGGAAAAAGGGAAAGGCGAGTTATCTGCCATTCAGGAAGTACAGCGTGACTATAATGCGCCGGTGATTGCAATCATTACACTGGGTGATCTGATCCGTTATCTGGAAACTCAGCCGGAAATGACTGAATATCTGGAAAAAGTGAAAGCATACCGCGCCAGTTACGGCGTCTGATTTCTTTGCTGATACACGCAAATACGACAAAGAGGAGTGATTTATCACTCCTCTTTACATTTCAGCAGGAAGAATTAATGTCGGCCGGATGAGCCAAAACCGCCCTCACCACGTTCTGACGTATCAAAATCATCAACGATGTTGAAACTGGCCTGCACTACTGGCATAAACACTAATTGCGCGATGCGCTCACCTGGTTGGATAGTAAAAGTAGTATTACCACGATTCCATACTGACACCATTAACTGACCTTGGTAGTCAGAGTCAATCAGACCGACCAAATTCCCCAATACGATGCCGTGTTTATGGCCTAAACCGGAACGCGGCAGAATGGTGGCACACAAACCCGGATCAGCGATATGGATGGCCAGCCCGGTTGGGATCAGTTGTGTCTCACCAGGGGCCAATACAACCGCAGCGTCCAGACAGGCGCGCAGATCTAAACCGGCAGAACCGGGTGTCGCGTATTCAGGCAGTGGAAATTCATTTCCGATGCGGGCATCGAGGATCTTAAGTTCAATCTGTTTCATGTTGATAGCGCTGTATGATTAATGAAATGAGTTGTTGGGCGACTTGTTGTTTGCTGGCCAGAGGCAATTCCTGCTGCTCATTCTGCCAGAATACCGTCAGTGCATTCTGATCAGAATTAAACCCCTGTTCTGTGCGGCTGACATCGTTGGCGGCGATCATATCCAGCCCTTTACGTTGCAGCTTATCCAGCGCATAACGAGCCACATCCTGTGTTTCGGCGGCGAAGCCTACCACAAAAGGCTTATCTGCGCGCGCCGCAACACCGGCAATAATATCGGGATTCTTCACCAGTTGTAGTGTCAGCGTATCGCTGTCAGCCTGTTTCTTCATTTTCTGTGGCGCAACCGATTCCGTGCGGTAATCAGCCACCGCGGCGCAGCCAATAAAGATCTGATGCCGGGACACTTCTGCGTCAACCGCTGCTTGCATATCCAATGCGCTTTCGACATCAACCCGGTTGACGCCTTTTGGTGTCGGTAAATTGACCGGACCAGCAACCAGCGTCACTTTAGCACCTAATGCTGCTGCCGCTTCCGCCAGAGCAAAGCCCATCTTACCGGAGCTGTGATTACTGATATAACGCACCGGATCGATCGCTTCACGCGTTGGTCCGGCAGTGATCAGAAAAGAGAGTTCAGAATGGGGTGCCGGTTGGAAAAAACGGATTACTTCTTCCACAATATCCAGCGGATCCAGCATACGTCCCGGCCCCACATCGCCGCAGGCCTGACTGCCGATACCCGGCCCCCAGATCTGCACACCACGCTCAGCCAGCACTTTCAGATTATTCTGTGTCGCCGCGTGCAGATACATCTGCATGTTCATCGCAGGCGCGATCGCTAATGGTGCCGGACTGGCCAGACAGAGTGTCGTCAGCAGCTCATCACCCATCCCTGTGGTAAGACGGGAAATCACATTAGCTGTTGCCGGAGCCACCAGCACCAGGTCAGCCCACTTCGCCAACTCGATATGCCCCATGCCGGCTTCGGCCTGCGGATCAAACATACTGTTGGCAACAATATGACCGGATACTGCCTGTAATGTCAGCGGTGTGATGAATTCCTTCGCTGCATCAGTCATTACAACGCGGACCTCTGCGCCATGCTCACGCAAACGGCGAATAATTTCTGCTGCTTTGTATGCAGCGATCCCACCAGTCACCCCCAGCAGGATCCGTTTATTTTGTAATTGCATCAGTATGCACCCCAGATCCATAAAAACTGGCAAAGATAGTACACAATGCCTGTCGGTGATCACAGGCATTTGCAACCACAAACATCGCTTAAAGTAAGCTTTTCTGCGCCAAAAATAAGGAAAAGTATGGCTATCTGTGACTGGCCGGAAGATGAACGTCCCCGGGAAAAGTTATTACAACGTGGTGCCAGTGCGTTAAGTGATGCTGAATTACTGGCGATTTTTCTGCGTACCGGGGTGGCTGGTTGCAATGCCATTGAGCTGGCAAGAAACCTGTTGCAGGAATTCGGCTCGTTACGGGCATTATTGGGAGCAGAACAGGCACAATTTTGTCAGGCGCACGGTCTGGGGCCAGCTAAATATGTGCAACTGCAGGCGGTGTTAGAAATGAGCAACCGCTATCTGTCGGAATGTCTGCAACGTGGCGACTCACTGACCAGCCCACAGCTAGTCCGGCGTTATCTGCAAGCACAATTACGCGATCGGCCACGGGAAGTATTTGCGATGCTGTTACTGGATAATCAGCATCGCGTTCTCAGGTTTTGTGAATTATTTTTTGGTACAATTGATGCGGCAAGTGTCTATCCACGGGAAATCGTACAGACAGTATTAAAACATAATGCTGCCGCAGTCATTCTCTGTCATAATCACCCGTCCGGCGTAGCCGAACCAAGTCACGCCGATCGCCATATCACTGAGCGTATTTGCGACGCTTTACGTCTGATCGACGTGCGGGTGTTGGATCACTTTGTGATAGGAGATGGGGATCCCGTCTCTTTTGCCGAACGTGGATGGTTATAAAACGATCCTGATAAGGGCTTTTTGCTTGATCTTGTCGGGGCGATGCTGTATAAAATGCCGCCTTCTATCTTGTGCTCTGCTATACGGCAGCGGGGCAACAGAAAATGCGCGAGCAGAAGTAAGATTTTTGGAGAGACAACATGTCTAGAGTGTGTCAAGTAACCGGTAAGCGTCCGACAGTGGGGAACAACCGTTCTCACGCTAAAAACGCGACCCGTCGCCGTTTCCTGCCTAACCTGCAATCTCACCGTTTCTGGGTTGAAGGCGAGAAGCGTTTTGTTACCCTGCGTTTAACACCGAAGGGTATGCGTATCATCGACAAGCTGGGTATTGAAGCTGTATTGGCTGATATCCGTGCTCGTGGCGAAAAGGTGTAAGGAGATAAATCATGGCTAAAGGTGCTCGCGAAAAAATTCGTCTGAACTCCAGCGCCGGTACTGGTCACTTCTACACTACGACCAAGAACAAGCGCACCATGCCTGAGAAAATGGAGATCAAAAAATTTGATCCTGTTGTTCGTCAGCATGTAATTTACAAGGAAGGCAAGATCAAGTAATTGGTCTGGCGTTCTAAAAAACCCGGTCTTGTGCCGGGTTTTTTGTTATCAGCCCGTCACCATACCCTGACCGGCAAAACTATTTTCCTGTTACTTGATAGGAGCGCATCATGGCTGCTGCAGGTACGCTATTTATTATTTCCTCTCCCAGCGGAGCAGGAAAATCCAGTCTGTTAACAGCGTTATTGTCACGCTATAACAGCGATGGCCGGATGGCACTTTCCGTTTCTCATACCACGCGGGCGATGCGCCCCGGTGAAGAAAATGGTGTGCATTACCACTTTGTCAGCAAAGAAGAGTTTCAGGCTTTGATTGCCCGCGATGCTTTTTTTGAATGGGCAGAGGTATTTGGTAATTATTACGGCACATCCAAAGAATTGATAGAACAGGCGCTGGCTAAAGGTATTGATGTATTCCTTGATATCGACTGGCAGGGCGCACGTCAGATCCGCGAACTGTATAGCGCAACCCAATCTATTTTTGTATTGCCGCCAAGTTTGCCAATCCTGGAACAACGACTGATTGGCCGCGGTCAGGACAGCACTGAAGTGATTGCCAAGCGCATGGCGCAGGCGGTTTCAGAAATGTCGCACTATCCTGAATATGACTATCTGATCATCAATGATGATTTTGAACAGGCATTGCAACAATTGCATGCCATCGTACTCGCGGGTCGCGCAAAACTGCGTCCGCAGGCTATTTGTCACGCCGAACTGCTGAATCAGCTACTGGCGGGATAAATTAAAACCAAGTAGAATTTTCACCCTCGATTTATATGGGAGTTTGCTATGGCACGCGTTACTGTTGAAGATGCGGTAAAACAAGTTGGCAACCGCTTTGATTTGGTGCTGGTGGCCGCTCGCCGCGCTCGTCAGCTTGCCGTTCAGGGCAAAGAACCGCTGGTAGATGAAGAAAATGACAAACCAACCGTGATCGCATTGCGCGAGATCGAAGAAGGTTTGATTTCTAATCAGTTCATGGATGCGCAAGAGCGTATCGAACAGCAGCAGCAGGAAGCGAGTGAACTGGCTGCCGTAGCAGCGCTGACTCAGGATCGCGATTACGGATTCTAAGCATTCATTTGTTGCTTATTACGAACGGCACCCTAGTGGTGCCGTTTTTGTCATTATTTACAAGTGTGCGGAATAATCGCAAACTGCGGGATATGGTTGTACGCCGATGAGTCGTGAAGCGGGGTCACTTTTGTATCTGTTTGAAGATCTGAAAACATTACTGGGCAGCTATCTGCCCGAAGAACAGGTGACCCGGATCCAGGATGCCTTTCTGGTCGCACGCGATGCTCATGAAGGGCAAACCCGTTCCAGTGGCGAACCCTATATCACCCATCCTGTTGCAGTGGCGACGATCCTGGCAGAAATGCATCTGGATTATGAGACCATTTCTGCAGCCTTAATGCATGATGTGATCGAAGATACCCCGGTTACGAAAGAACAACTGGCCTTGCAGTTTGGTCCGGCGGTAGCTGAACTGGTTTCCGGCGTATCCAAACTCGATAAACTCAAATTTCGTGATCATAAAGAAGCACAGGCAGAAAACTTCCGCAAAATGGTGATGGCCATGGTGCAGGATATTCGCGTTATCCTGATCAAGCTCGCCGACCGCACACACAATATGCGGACTCTGGGGTCTTTACGTCCGGATAAACGTCGTCGTATCGCCCGCGAAACACTGGAAATATTCTCGCCCATCGCCAACCGCCTCGGTATTCACACCTTTAAGAGTGAGCTGGAAGAGCTTGGTTTTGAAGCTCTTTACCCGATGCGCGCCCGTATTCTGCGCGAATCGGTAAAACGTGCGCGCGGTAACCGTAAAGAGGTGATTGATTCCGTTTATAAGGAGATCGCGGGTCGTCTGCAGGACGCTGGCATCAAAGCGGAAGTCTGCGGCCGCGAGAAAAATCTCTATTCCATCTATAACAAGATGGTGAAAAAAGAGCTCCGCTTTTATGAAGTCATGGATATCTACGCCTTCCGCGTGATTGTCGATGATATAGATACCTGTTACCGGGTGCTCGGTCAGATGCACAGCCTGTATAAACCCCGCCCCGGTCGTTTCAAAGATTATATCGCCATCCCTAAAACCAACGGCTATCAGTCATTGCATACCTCGCTGGTCGGTCCGCACGGTGTGCCGGTAGAGATCCAGATCCGTACCGAATATATGGATCAGATGGCAGACAAAGGGGTGGCGGCACACTGGGCTTACAAGAGTAACGGAGATATCACTGGCAGCACAGCACAGATCCGCGCACAACGCTGGATGAAGAATCTGCTGGAACTGCAGCAAAGTGCCGGTAGCTCGTTTGAGTTTATTGAGAGCGTAAAAACGGATCTCTTCCCGGATGAAATTTATGTTTTCACACCGGAAGGCCGTATTCTGGAACTGCCGGCGGGAGCAACCCCGGTTGACTTTGCGTATGCCGTACACACCGATATCGGTAATAGCTGCGTTGGTGCCCGTGTAGAACGCCAGCCCTTCCCGCTCAGCCGTCCGCTGACCTCCGGACAAACCATTGAAATCATTACCGCACCCGGAGCCCGTCCGAATGCGGCCTGGCTGAACTTCGTGGTGACCTCGCGGGCCCGAACCAAAATCCGCCAGTTCCTGAAAAACTTGCGTGCCGAAGAGTCCATTATTCTCGGTCGACGTTTGCTCAGCCATTCTCTGGGCGGGAAAAAATTCGAAGAGATACCGGCGGAAAACCTGCAGCAGGTATTACAGGATACCCGACATGAATCACTGGATGGTTTGCTGGCTGATATCGGCCTCGGCAACCAGATGAGTGTGGTCATCGCCCGGCGTCTGCTGGGACAGCATGAACAGGAACCGGAGAAAAAAACATCGCCGGCTTACCGCAAACTGCCCATCCGGGGTGCCAGCGGCATGCTGGTGAGTTTTGCCAAATGTTGCCGCCCTATTCCCGGTGATGCCATCGTTGCCCATATCAGTCCGGGTAAAGGACTGGTGGTACATCAGGAAGGCTGTCCGAACATCCGCGGTTATAACCGGGAACCGGATAAATATCAGCCGGTACAATGGGATATGGAACATTTAGGCGAGCAGGAATTTAAAACCGGTATCCAGGTCGAAGTGGTTAATCACCAGGGGGTACTGGCACAACTGGCCAACGTGATTTCCGCAACAGGCGCCAATATTCACAGCATCAGTACCGAAGAAAAAGATGCGCGGGTGTATCAGGTAAACCTGCTGATTACGGCCAAACATCGGGTCCATCTGGCGGACATTATGCGGAAAATCAGAGTAATGCCGGACGTATTACGCGTGAACCGCACCACCAGCCGGTTGCGGACCAAAGAGGCCGACGCATAAATCCTGGAGAGCAAGCCAGTTTTTATCCGTGCGGCTATCTGTTGCCGCACGGCGAACAACAACGGTTGCTATTTGCAGGTGGTTATCCACGTCCGACTGCTTTCATTCGCAATAAATGGCATTTCAAGTGAATGTTAATGCGCTGTTATCGTTCCTCCGTTATACTGTAACCGCTCCCATAATCCGCTATTTAGCCGCTGTAACGAGGTTCCAGTATGTATAAAGTCGTTATCTCTGACCTGGATGGTACCCTGCTGAATAACCAGCATCATGTTTCAACGCATACCCGAAAAGTCTTAAAGCAACTGGTCGCCGAAGGGACCAAATTTATCGTGGCGACCGGCCGCCATCATATTGATGTAAAAGCGATCCGGACTGCATTGGGACTGGATATTTATCTGGTGACATCAAATGGTGCGGTAGTGACCGATAAGCAGGATGAAATGATCTTTAACCGCACTTTGCCGGCGGATATTGCGCAGGAGTTATCCGAAATGCCGCTGCCAGATCCTGAGATTGCCGTTAATATCTATACACCGGACGCCTGGTTTACCAATAAAGAGATGCCGGAATATCTGGAATATCACAAAGACACCGGCTTTTGCTATACCAAGACGGATTTAGTCGTTCTGGACAAAAGCAGCATCAATAAATTCTTTTTTATCGCCGAACATGAACCACTGCTGGAACTGGAAAACACCCTGCTGGAACGTTATGCCGGTCAGCTGAGCATTGCCTTTTCACAACCAGACTGTCTGGAAGTAATGGCTTTGGGTGTCAATAAAGGCGCGGCGATTACCTCCATTCTGGAACAGCACGATATTCCGCTCAGCTCGGCCATCGCGTTCGGGGATGGTATGAATGATTACGAAATGTTGTCAGTGGTCGGACATGGTGTGGTCATGGGCAATGCACACGATCGTCTGAAAATGGCACTGCCGGATCTGCCGCGGGCCGGGATCAATGATGAAGACGGGGTAGCCGAATATCTGCAGCAATTGCTGCTGGCCGAGTAGCTTTTTTAACGCCACCAGCGACAGATCGTATAAACTGGACAGAATATTTTCTGTACGGGAAACCTTATGCCGTTGTCACGTTTTGTCTTGTCTGGTCTGCTGATTGCACTGGTAGGATGTAACACTACCAGTGTTCCCGGGAAAAATACCCAGACACTTGTTGCTTCCGACATGTCAGCCAGATTGCAGCAAGAACTCTCTCCGTTGTTCAGCGGTACCATCCAGCGGCAGGCAGAGCAGGCTGTCTTCACGCCTTGTGGCAGTAACCAGCAGTGGCAACTGGTGATGGATGACAGTTTCTGGCAGCAATGGCAACAACTCGGTTCACCGCAGACCTTACAGGCCAGTCTGAGTGGTCAGCTCTCCCCCGGTGCCGGCCGCGGAGCGCCCTTCAGCCTTGAAGCCAAACACGTTTCCCGTATCACCACCGATCAGAGTATCTGTCAGAACAGCAGCGAAAATTACCTGCTGAAGGCTGGCAACAATCAGCCATTCTGGTCACTGATCATTGATGGTCAGCAGGCATCGCTGACGACCCCCGATGGTGTTGATAGTTACCAGCTGACTGACGTCACCCGTCCGGCAGAAAAACAGTTACAGCTGGCACTGGATAATCAGTCCGGCAAACAAGCGACGCTGAATCTGCGGCCTGGTTACTGCCAGGATGCTGACAGTCAGCAATGGCTCGGTTATGTAGTAACACTGGAACTGGATGATGGTCAGACGCTCTCCGGCTGTGCGGAACAGGGAAAATCACTGACGCAGCAACAACCGGCGCATGACTGGCAAGGCCATGACGATACGCAAAAAGCAGATATCAGTCTGGTGCTGGAAAGCAATTATCAGGCGAAGATGATTCATACCCGTGAAACCGGGCCGGAAGTGATCTACGACGGTGCGTGGCAGCCACAGAACGATCAGACCATCCGGGTGATGTTTAATCAGCGCATGGGCTTACCGATCAATGAAAGCATCACCTTCCACTGGAAAGATAACACGCTGACCGCAGATTACCGCGAGCTGGAAGCCGGCAAGGCCTATTTTGATAAACCACTGGTACTGACCACGAAAGATGGCCGTGAAAATACCGTAACAACTGATTCCGCTACCCTTCCCACAGGTTCAGCAGCAGTGGTCGTTGCACCACCGGCAACACAGGAAATTCCAGCCGGTGAAAGCAGTTTTGCACAGAATGAAACAGTACTGAATGGTGCCGCTGCAATTGCGGCAACCAGTATGACCTCCGGTATGGCAAATAACAGTTCGGCTGTAATGTCGGGAACGGCTACTGCGGCTACGCTGGCGAGTTTCTCTGCCGGTATACTGCAGGCGTCCGTGCAAGCGGATAACACCATTGAACAGGCTCTGCGTCAGTTTCTGGAAAGTAGCGGCAGTCAGGCCAGTGGTACGCAATATCGCTATGTGAAAGCCGATCTGAACGGTGATGGTTCGCTGGATGCACTGGCAGAAATGAACTGGTGTGATAAATCCGGTTGTGTCTGGCTGGTGTTGCAGGGCAACAACGGTCAGTATCAGCAGGTCGGCCGGTTAGAAGGCTTCAGTGGGACGGTGATGGTGGCACCATCAGCCCACAATGGCTGGTTTGATCTGCTGATACCTTCTGCTGAACAGGCCAATACCTACCTGACGCTGGAACATGATGGCAGTGCCTATCCGTCACGCCCGGCTGTCAGCAATCAGCCACAGCCCGATCCGAATACGCTGCTGCAACTGCGTTTCGAGGGTGATAACTGGCTGACCATACCGTAACCCCCTTTGCCAAGAGGCTGCGATCATCCGTGGTCTCTTGGCTGGAAAATCCGGCACCTTCCGCTATAATCCCCGCCCCTTTGATCGAAGAGAACTTATCATCATGGCCCGTACCGCATCCGCACTGCATATTCTGGTAAAAACAGAAGCTCAGGCACTGGATATTATGAAACAGCTGGCGGCAGGTGCTGATTTTCAGCAACTGGCAAAAAAATACTCTACCTGTCCGTCGAAAAAACGCGGTGGCGATCTGGGGGAATTTAAAAAGGGTGATATGGTGGCATCATTCGATAATGCGGTGTTTTCCTGCGAACTGCTCCAGCCCGTAGGTCCGGTTAAGACCCGCTTTGGTTATCACATCATTAAAGTGCTATACCGTTCATAGGTATAGTCAGTCACCTGATCGTTAGCGCCGATTCGGTGACTGTTGTCTTTATTTAAGATCTTTGGCTAACTGAGCAATATGCTCCGGCGTAATGCCGCAGCAACCGCCGATAATGGTGGCCCCTGCGGCTATCCACTTCTTCGCCCAGTTCAAATAGGCATCAGGATTTAAATCAGCACGGATCTCGTCCAGTTCGGCGTTTGCTTCCGCCTCTTTGGATTGTGCCGGAAACGCATTCGCATACACCCCGACCGGAATAGCTTTACCCTGACGCTGGATTTCGGCCACGGCATCGTGTACTGCATTCGTCATCACTTCCGGCTGACTGCAGTTAAACAGAATGGCCGAGACATTCAGCCCGATTGCTGCCGCCACGGCATCCGTCACGGTCTCACCGGAACGCAGTAAGGCTTGTCCACCAGCGGGTTCATCATCCAGCGTAAACGAAACCCAGAGCGGTTTGCTGTTATCACCCAAAGCCTGACGCACAGCCTTAACCTCGGCAATTGAGCTTTGTGTTTCTGCCAGCCAGTGATCGACAAACGGCTCCTGTGCCGCAATCAGTACACGATAGATCCGCAGAGCAGCTTCCATCTGAAACAGATCCGGACGATACGAACCCAAGACTGGTGATAAGGAGCCAGCCACTGTCACGGGATGAGCAGCCTTGTCCGCACAGGCGCGGGCAATTTCCGCAGCCAGCTGTGCCAGCGCATGTCCGCGTTCAGTGAAACGAACTTCACCGATATGGAACGGAACGACAGCATAACTGTTCGTAGTAATAATATCGGCACCACTGCCGATAAAGGCATTGTGCGCCATCGTCACATATTCCGGCGCATCCAGCAGCGCCAGTGCAGACCATTCCGGCTGCTGAAATGGCGCACCGATACGCTTCAGTTCACGTCCCATGCCACCGTCGAGAATTTGTACTTTACTCACGATTTCTCCTCATGCCAGCTGTATAGACTAACCGGAGGCCGAACCAGCCTCCGGTTTGGGTCTTAGGTCTTAATGTGAAGCAGGAGTGATGACAGGAATAGCAGCTTTGTGCTGCAGCCAGCCTGACTCATAGAACCATTGTGTCATATCCGGTAACAGATACATGGTGGATAACAAGCCAACACCCGCCAATACAATCGTATATGGCAACGCCATCCACATCATACGGCCATAAGACATCCGCACCAGCGGTGCCAGCGTGGAAGTCAGCAGAAACAGAAAGGCCGCCTGTCCGTTCGGGGTCGCGACCGACGGTAAGTTAGTACCGGTATTAATCGCTACCGCCAGCAAATCAAAATGATCGCGGGAAATGACATTGTTCACCAGGGCGGTATGCGCCTCATTGATATAGACCGTTCCGACAAACACATTATCGCTCACCATCGACAGCACACCGTTGGCAATATAGAACAGTGTCAGCTGCATCTCTTGTGGCGCTGAAAGCACCATCTGAATCAGTGGTCTGAACAGTTCCTGATCAATGATCACCGCAACGACAACGAAGAAGACCGAAAGCAGTGCGGTAAACGGTAACGACTCTGTAAATGCCCGGCCAATGGCATGTTCATCAGAGACACCGGTAAAGGTGGTGGCCAGAATAATCACTGACAGCCCGATCAATCCGACCGCCGCCAGATGGAATGCCAGACCTACAATCAGCCAGACACAGATAATGGCCTGACATACCAGCTTGAGCCGTTCCTGCGTTGTCCGGTGAGCATCATCATGATCGGCCGACTGTTTCAGAATGAGATAAACCGATTCAGGGATAACAGTGCCATAACCGAACCATTTCAACTTTTCCATCAGCACACATGTCGCCAAACCACAAATAAGGACCGGAATGGATACCGCTGACATACGGATAAAAAACTCACTAAAATTCCAGCCCGCCATTTCACCGATAATCAGGTTTTGTGGTTCGCCGACCAGCGTACAGACACCACCCAGGGCCGTACCTACCGCCGCATGCATCAGCAGACTGCGCAGAAACGCCCGGAACTGCTCCAGATCGGCGTGATGCTGTTTATGAATACTGTCATCGTTATTAATGTCATGTTCCGGATGAGTTGAGACATATTTGTGATAAACAGAATAGAAACCGACAGAGATACTGATGACCACCGCAACCACCGTCAGCGCATCAAGAAACGCCGACAGAAAAGCAGCCATCACTGAAAATGCCAGCGAAAGTGCAATTTTGGAGCGGACAGAAATTAACAGTTTAGTGAAAACATACAGTAACAACTGACGGACAAAGTAAATGCCGGCTACCATAAACATCAGCAATAGCAGTACTTCAAGGTTCGCACTGAGCTCATGTTTCACCTGCTCAGCCGATGTTAGACCTGAAAACACCGCTTCCAGCGCCAGCAGGCCGCCCGGCAATAATGGATAGCATTTCAATGCCATACTGAGGGTAAAGATAAATTCCGCCACCAGCAGCCAGCCGGCAACAAATGGATTTAACGCAACGATAAAAGGGTTAATGATCAGAAACATCACGATGGTCATTTTGTACCATCGGGGGGTGCTTCCCAAAAAATTACGAGCCAATGCACTGGCCATACTTGCAACCATAAATCTCTCCGCAAAAAATAAATATGTAAATTAAGAGCAGTAAACGCGCGACACACCAGGATATGAACCTGAGCCGGGTCGTTTAGCGGACATTTATAAATTGCATAGCAATCGTCATACCAATGAATAAATCATGATTCCGGTAACCATTGCTATTGCCTTCTGTAAATGCATTTCAGATTATGTACGTTTACTCACCCTTAGGGAATAATGATGCAATACAAAACACTGCAAACTTTACTGCTTCTGGCAGGATCTGTGACGATCAGCCATGCTTCGGTAGCTGGTGAAACACTGGATCGCATCAAAGAGCGTGGCGAACTGATCGGCGTTATGGATCAGGCTTATCCACCCTACTCGTTTCTGAATGATAAAAATGAAATGGACGGCATGGACGTCGACCTGACGAAAGAATTTGCCCGCCGTCTGGGCGTTAAGGCCAAAATCGAAACGCCGGCCTGGGAAGTGACAACTGCGGGTAACTGGCGTGGACGCTGGGATATCTGTATCTGCTCCATGACGCCCGATGCACAACGCGCCCGCTCCCTGGATTTCGTGACACATTACTACAGTTCACCAGCTGTACTGGTTACCTCTGTTAACGGCAATCCATTGACCAAACTTGCTGATATGGAAGGCAAAAAAATTGCAGCTCAGCAGGGCGGCTCTTATGAGCGTTATCTGAATCAGACACTGAAAATGGAAGGCTACGGTGCCAAACCGGTGACTTATCCATTCAAGGCCGTACAGGTAATGCCATATGGCAGCGAAGATCTGGAATATCAGGATCTGTCACTGGGTGCTGGCAAACGTATTGACGGTCTGGTTTCCAACCTGGTTACCGCCAATGAACGTATCAGTAAAATGCCGGGCAAATTCAAGATTGTCGGTGAACCACTGTTTGAAGACCCGAACTGGGTAGCGATCGACAAGGGTGACAAAGAGTGGCGTGATACGGTCGTGAAGATTTTTGACGACATGCGCAAAGACGGCACACTGCAAAAAATCACCGTGAAATGGATCGGTACTGATATTTCCCGCTAATTAAAACCGCTAGTCAAACTACGAAACAAGGGCGAGTTTTCGCCCTTGTTTATGCTTTGTTAACTGCATTTTGTGATGTATTCCGCTAAACTAGCGCCTTTCCTATAGACTCCACCTGAAAGGATTTCTCATTGAACCGCAACACCATCATGACCAGCAAATTTAAGTGGCAGGTAACGCTGGTCTGGCTGGCGCTGATGATCGGCTTTATCTGGTTTATTGCCAAATTCGATCTCGATATGGCCTATGTATGGGAAAAGCTGCCTTTCCTGGCGGGCCTGCATCTCTCCCCTGATGGTTTTATTCAGGGTGTCCCGCTGACCATTTATGTCTGCGTGATAGCCATGCTGGCTTCCGTGATCCTCGGCTTATTGGCAGCGCTGGGGCGTCTGAGTCTGAATCCTCTCGCCTATGGAATATCAACTTTCTATACATCGTTTTTCCGCGGCACCCCGTTGCTGCTGCAGGTATTGCTGATCTATCAGGGGCTGCCGCAAATTGGCCCGATTCCGACGGCAATACCATCCGGCATTATCGCGCTGGCACTTTGTTATGGCGCCTACCTGAGCGAAATTTTCCGTTCTGCGATCGTGGCCATCCCGCGTGGTCAATGGGAAGCCGCCATGGCGCTGGGGCTTAAAAAACACCAGACTTTCCTGAAAGTGATCCTGCCACAATCAATGAAAGTAGCGATCCCGCCGGGCATGGCGATGTTCATTGCGATGCTGAAAGACTCGTCACTGGTTTCAGTGATGGGCTTATGGGAAATCATGTTTCTGGCCCAAAGCTACGGCCGTTCAGCCTACCGCTACATGGAAATGCTAATCACGGCGGCAGTGATTTACTGGATTCTCTCTTTCCTGCTGGAACTGATTCAGGCGCGGTTGGAGAAAGTCTTCCACGGTGGAAAAACGCGTTAATCCGTTTTTGATTCCAGAGGTGCGTTTTTGACGAAGTATCAGGTCACAGCTAAAGAAAAACGCATCCTCCCCTGGCTCGCGGCCGTCGGCTTCTTTATGCAGGCACTCGACGGCACGATTCTGAATACCGCCTTACCAGCTATCGCCGCAGATTTTCACGAAAGTCCTCTGCAGATGCAGGCTGCTATCATCAGTTATATGCTGACTGTCGCCATGCTGATCCCGGCCTCCGGCTGGCTGGCCGACCGTTTTGGCACCCGTCATGTCTTCCTGTTCTCTATTTTTCTGTTCACCGCCGGTTCGCTTTTCTGTGCGGAATCCACGTCATTGTCACAGATGGTGATAGCACGCATCATCCAGGGGGTTGGCGGTGCCCTGCTGGTGCCGGTAGGGCGACTCACGATATTGCGCGTGTTTCCCAAAGAAGAATTTCTGAGCGCCATGTCGATGGTGGTGATCCCCGGCCTGATTGGTCCGTTAATCGGCCCGTTACTGGGTGGTTTGCTGGTGGAACATGCGACCTGGCAATGGATCTTCTTAATCAACCTGCCGATCGGCCTGATAGGCTGTGTGCTGGCATTTTTCTTTATGCCCAATATCCGGGAAAAGACCGCCTCCTTTGACTGGAAAGGGTACTTGTTCTTCAGCAGTGGCGTCGTGTTGTTGTCGATCGCTATTCAGCGGCTGGGTGAACCTGACGCCAGCGTCACCTCATTCCTGTTACTGGCTATTCCGGGGGCACTGGGGCTGTATACCTATTTCTGGCACAGCCAGCGTCATCCGCATGCGCTGTTCAGCCGGGCTCTGTTCAAAATCACCAGCTTCCGTATCGGTATTCTGGGTAACCTGATCGCCCGCCTGGGCAGTGGTGCGATCCCTTTTCTCACACCGCTGTTTTTACAAGTGGCACTTGGCTTCAATCCGACACATGCCGGCCTCACCATGGTCCCGATTGCACTCGGCGCAATGAGTACCAAATTACTGGCAAACTGGGTGGTAAGGCGTCTGGGTTTCCGGCCGGTATTAATGCTGAATACCCTGCTGCTCGGAGCCCTGATCGCCGGTTTTTCTTCCGTGAGCAACGAAACGCCCTATGCGTTATTACTGCTTTATCTCGCTTTGCTCGGCGTATTCAATTCCATGCAGTTTACCGCGATGAATACGCTGACCTTAAGCGAACTTGAGCGGGAAGAAGCCAGCAGCGGCAACAGTTTGTTGTCGGTGGTGATGCAACTGTCCATGAGTCTGGGGGTCGCAATATCAGCCACTTTATTCGCTTTGTTCTATGGTAGTGGCACCGTGCTGAAGGGCTTACAGGCCAATAGCAGCCAGCAGGCAGAAATCCTCTCCGCGTTTCATGATACCTATATCACGGTGGGTTGCCTCAGCATGCTGGCAACGCTGATTTTCCGCCGCTTGCCCCAAAAAAATCATTCACTTTCTTCTGCGGAAGAAGAGCCGGTGATCAGGCGATAGGCCAACTATCGCCATGCTTACCCACCGGTTTCTATCAAAAAAAACTGTGCAGCGAGCGCACCGGGAAAAGCGCCAGCTCAACGTAATCTACCATTTCCCGGATTGATGACTTTACAGCGCCAAACAGCAGCAGTTAGATTGAGCATTATTTCTCATTTCATTGTGACAAGGACGATTTCTCATGAAAGACGCAACACTGGCGCTGCACCATGGCTTCCAGAATGATCCGACTACCAAGTCCGTAGCCGTTCCTATCTATCAGACCGTAGCTTACGAATTCGATAATGCCCAGCATGGCGCGGATCTGTTCAATCTGGAAGTTCCGGGCAACATCTATACCCGCATTATGAATCCGACCAATGATGTGCTGGAAAAACGTCTGGCCGCACTGGAAGGTGGTATTGCGGGATTAGTCGTTTCAGCCGGTAGTGCTGCGATCAACTACGCCATTCAGACCCTGACCCGTGCCGGTGACAACATTGTTTCGACGCCGCAACTGTATGGCGGTACCTACACACTGTTCGCGCACATGTTCCCAAGTTTTGGGGTCGATGTGCGTTTTGCCCGTGACGATTCGCCGGAAGCGATTGCTGAGCTGATTGATGACAAAACCAAAGCGGTGTATTGCGAAAGTATCGGCAACCCGGCAGGTAACATCGTTGATCTGGAAGGGCTGGCCCGCGTTGCGCACGCCAAAGGCGTACCGCTGGTAGTGGATAATACGGTTGCATCACCCGTGCTGTGTAAACCAATCCAGTTTGGTGCTGATATTGTGGTGCACTCCATCACTAAATATGTCGGTGGCCATGGTAATTCGCTGGGTGGCGTCATTGTCGATTCCGGTAAATTCCCATGGGCGGAACATGCCGAGCGTTTTCCGCAATTCAGTAAACCTGAAGCGTCTTATCATGGTGTCGTATATACCGAAACATTCGGTCCGGCAGCTTTCATTGCCCGCGCCCGCACCGTACCGCTGCGCAATACTGGTTCAACTCTGTCGCCGATGAACGCCTTCCTGCTGCTGCAGGGGCTGGAAACTTTATCGCTGCGTATGGAACGTCATGTTGAAAACGCCCGGAAAGTCGCTGAATTTCTGCAAAATCATGCCAAAGTAGCCTGGGTTAGCTATGCCGGTCTGCCAAATCATCCGCATCATGCGCTGGCGCAGAAATACATGAATGGCACACCATCGGCGATCCTCTCCTTCGGTCTGAAAGAGGGTTATGAAGCCGGGGTTCGTTTCTATGACGCGCTGAAGATCTTTAAACGTCTGGTCAACATCGGTGATGCCAAGTCACTGGCCTGTCATCCGGCTTCTACCACTCATCGTCAGATGACTCTGGAAGAACAGGCGAAAGCCGGCGTCAAACCGGAAATGATCCGTCTGTCAGTCGGTATTGAAGCGATTGAAGATATTCTGGAAGATCTGGATCAGGCACTGAAAGCCTGATAACGGGTCTGCTGATGTGAAAAGAGCGCCATCAAGGCGCTCTTTTATTTGGTATGCAAAAAACAACGGTTACTGCGCAGTTAAACCAACTTCATAGCCCATGATAACGGCTTGTTCCTGCTGTGCCGCATGTAACCAGGCCTGCACATCCGCATCCTGTAACACCGTTTGCAGATATTCATCCGCCAGTCCCTGAACATTGATGCCATAGGTATTAAAGCGAAAAACCACCGGAGCAAACATCGCATCGGCTATGGTGAATTCACCGAACAACCAGGGGCCTGCATGACCGTAACGCTGACGGCATTCATTCCAGATGGCCTGAATGCGCTCAATATCTTTTTGCAACGCGTCATCACCAACGACTTCGCGCCCTGTCGCCCGGCAATTCATCGGCATCTTACTGCGTAATGTCATGAAGCCGGAGTGTATTTCTGCACAGATGGAACGCGCAAATGCCCGCGCAGCCTTATCTTTAGGCCAGGCCTGCGGAAATTGCTCCGCCAGATATTCCGCGATGGCCAGAGAATCCCAAATGGCCAGCCCGCCATCCAGTAAAACCGGTACTTTAGCTGCCGGAGAATACTGCATTGCCTGTGTTTTAAAATCTTCGGATTGCAGTAATACCTGTGTTTCCTCAAAGCTGACGCCTAATTTTCGCAACAACAACCATGGCCGCAGCGACCACGATGAATAATTTTTATTGCCAATAATCAATTGAAACTCAGGCATACCGCCTCCTTCAGATTATGCGGATGGCGCTAACAGCGCTTTGTGTACCTTGAATACTATTTTGCGTAACTGACCCGGCTCCGTCAGTGTGCACAGCGGCGTATGCAGTTCACCCGGCGCGATGACCACAAAATCACCGGGCTGCAGACCAACATAAGTGGTTGACGGCTCGTCCATGAAATAGAGATCAGGATGCGGATTATCCGCCCGATCCAGTTCCACAGTATGAGGTCCGATGCCAATCCACTCCTCGCCCGACAGCAATAGCTGAATATCCAGATACGTATCATGAAATTCAGCACGACGTTCGGTCACCAGTTGGGAGGTATCCATCGACACAATCATAAAGAGTGGGTCTTTCGGCATATCGGCCGGAGCAAACTGCGCCGGAACCGTCAGATCTATTTTGCCTTTTGGCAGTTCCAGTACATCTGCATTAGTTGCGACAAAGTCACGCAATACAGCCGCAATCAGCGGATGCAGTAATACGTCATCCAGTTCCTGTAAGTTACCAATAAACATAACAAGCTTATCCTCAAAAACCGGCACCACTGCACCGGATGGTTAGCCATTGACTGCCACCAGCATAAATAACTGCCGGCAGGATCACAAACCTGATTCCGTTTTCTGCGGGTATTTTGCTGAGAACAACCAGAATCAGGCAATTCTGCATTTGCCTGCTTGCCTAAGCCGGGAAAAATCCCAACAATAACCAAAAGTTAGTTTTACCGGCCAGCCATGACTAAACGCTTAACCATTCTCGACATCGCCAGACTGAGCGGGGTGGGTAAATCCACCGTCTCACGGGTACTGAATCAGGATCCCAACGTCAATCCGCAAACCCGTGATCGGGTGGAAGCCGTGATCCGCGAACATGGTTTTGAGCCCAGTAAATCAGCCAGAGCAATGCGCACCAACAGCGCCCGGCTGGTGGGAATCATCGTTTCCCGGCTCGATTCGGCTTCCGAAAACCGCGCCGTTCGCGGCATGCTCGAAGTGCTGTATGCCCGTGGTTATGATGCGATGCTGATGGAGAGCGAATTCGACCCCGCTAAAGTGGATGAACACTTAGCCTTACTTGCCCGTCGTGGCGTGGATGGCGTGATCCTGTTTGCCTTCAGTGCACTGGATCTGGAACGGCTGCGCTCCTGGCAGGATAACCTGATATTAATGGCACGGGCCTGGCCAGATATGTCCTCAGTCTGCTACGACGATGAGGGCGCCATTCAGCAGATCCTGGAAAAACTGTATGCCGCGGGGCGCCATCAAATCGACTTCATTGGTGTCGATCAGAGTGATGCCACCACCGGTGCCCTGCGCCTGCAGGCGTATCAGCAATTTTGCACGGCACATCAGCTTCCCTGCCGTTATCTGACCGGTTCGCTGGATGTACAGAGCGGTTATGATCTCACCGCCAGACTGCTTACGCCTGCGACCGATGCCGTGGTCTGCGCTACCGATACCCTGGCGATGGGAGCCGCCAAATATCTGCAGGAACAACAGCGCCACGATATTCAGCTCACCGGCGTGGGAAATAATCCATTACTGCATTTCCTCTTCCCACAGGTGCTATCGGTAGATCCGGGATACAAACAGGCTGGTCGTCTGGCGGCAGAACAATTGCTGTTACAGTTGGAACAGCAGGCGGAACCCTGTGCACAAATAGCACCTTCCCACGACTTATAGATCCGCAACGAAATACGAAACAAGTCCTTTCTGATCCTTAAGGATCCCTGCTTATCGCTGGATCTGTGAACAATCACGCAAATTGGGAACGTTCCCTTTTGCGTTTTAAATGATCAGTCCCATACTAACTGGGAACGTTACCAACTATATTTAAATCATATTCCATCCCGGAAATATGGTTTGGTTTACCAGGGGACACACATGAGCAAATCATTCTCTCAGGACGTCACTCGTCTAATCAGTCTGGTCGGAGGCAAAGACAATATTGCCACCGTCAGTCACTGCCTGACCCGGCTGCGTTTTGTGCTGAAGAACACCGCACAGGCTGATATCAAGGGCATTGAAAAACTGGCTTCCGTCAAAGGCTGTTTCACCAACGCCGGTCAGTTTCAGGTGGTGATCGGAACGGAAGTCGATCAGTTCTACAAGCTGCTAATCGCGGAAACCGGCGTGGATGGTGCCAGCAAAGAGGCGGCTAAAGTTGCCGCCCGTCAGAACATGAATGTGCTGGAACGTGCCATATCCCATCTGGCAGAAATCTTTGTACCGTTACTCCCTGCCATTATCACCGGCGGTCTGATCCTCGGCTTCCGTAACGTCATCGGTGATATCAAGATGTTCGACGGCAAGAGTCTGACCGAAATCAGCCAGTTCTGGGCGATGGTGCACTCCTTCCTCTGGCTGGTCGGTGAGGCGATTTTCCACTTCCTGCCGGTAGGTGTGTGCTGGGCAACCGTACGCAAAATGGGTGGCAGCGAGATCCTCGGGATCGTGCTGGGTATTACGCTGGTCAGCCCGCAACTGATGAATGCTTATCTGATCGGACAACAAGCACCGGAAGCCTGGGATTTTGGTCTGTTTGCCATTCAGAAAGTCGGTTATCAGGCGCAGGTGATTCCGGCTATCCTGGCGGGCGCTTTGCTGGCTTTGATTGAAACACGTCTGAAACAGATCATCCCGGCCTATCTCTATCTGGTCATTGTACCGTTTGTTTCCCTGCTGCTGGCGGTCATTCTTGCGCACAGCCTGATTGGCCCATTCGGTCGCTGGATTGGTGATGGTGTGGCCTTTGCTGCGAAAGCCGTGATGACTGGTGGTTTTGCGCCAATTGGTGCCGCCCTGTTTGGCTTCCTGTATGCGCCACTAGTGATCACCGGGGTACATCACACCACCAACGCCGTTGATTTGCAGTTAGTACAAAGCATGGGTGGCACACCAATATGGCCACTGATTGCGTTGTCTAACATCGCTCAGGCATCTGCGGTACTGGGTATCATCCTGATCAGCCGGAAAGAAAATGAACGGGAAATTTCTGTTCCTGCCGCAATTTCTGCCTACCTCGGCGTCACTGAACCAGCGATGTACGGTATCAACCTGCGTTACAAATTCCCGATGCTGTGCGCAATGGTGGGTTCTGCACTGGCAGCGCTGGTTTGTGGTTTCAGCGGTGTACTGGCCAATGGTATCGGTGTCGGTGGTCTGCCAGGCATTCTCTCTATCCAGCCACAATTCTGGGGGATCTATGCCGTTGCCATGCTGATTGCGATTGCCGTACCTCTGACGCTGACCATGGCGGTGTACAAACATAAATTCCGTAATCAGACCCAAGCTGAACTGTCAGCGACTGAAGTCGCTTAATCAACTAATAACAATAAGTTCCGCTGCGGTATCACGCCGCAGCCTTTTCTTGGAATGGAGAAGTTTTGATGTCTTATCCCCAACATGACTGGTGGCGTCAGGCCGTGGTTTACCAGATCTATCCGAAAAGCTTTCAGGATTCAGGTGATAAAGGCACCGGCGATCTGCAGGGAATTATCCGTCGTCTGGATTACCTGCAACAACTCGGCGTAGATGCCTTATGGATCACCCCCATCTATTGCTCACCGCAGGTCGATAATGGCTATGATATTGCCGACTATTATGCGATTGATCCTGCTTTCGGCGGCATGACTGACTTTGAACAGCTGGTCGCTGCCTGTAAACAACGTAACATGCATATCATCATGGATATGGTGTTCAACCACACCTCCACCGAACACGTCTGGTTTAAAACCGCCCTCAGCGATCCACAAAGCCGGTTCCGCGATTTTTACATCTGGCGCGATCCGGTCAATGGCAAAGCACCGAATAACTGGCAATCCAAATTCGGTGGCAACGCCTGGGCTTTCGATCAGCAAAGCGGACAATACTATCTGCATCTGTTCAGTGAGCAGCAGGCCGATCTGAACTGGGAAAACCCGGAAGTGCGCGAAGAGATCAAAAAAGTACTGCATTTCTGGGCAGATAAAGGCGTCGATGGTTTCCGTCTTGATGTGATTAACCTGATCTCCAAACAGCAGGATTTCTGTGATGACTTCACTGGCGATGGCCGTCGTTTCTATACTGATGGACCACGGGTACATGAATATCTGCAGGAATTATCCCGCGATGTCTTCCAGCCCCGCGGTTGCATGACGGTCGGTGAAATGTCCTCCACCACGCTGGAACACTGCCAGCAATATTCACAACAGGATGGTCGTGAACTTTCGATGGTGTTCAATTTTCACCATCTGAAAGTGGATTACCCGAATGGCGAAAAGTGGCAACTGGCAGAACCAGACTTCATTGAGCTGAAGCAGATCTTTGCCAAATGGCAGAATGGTCTGCATCAGCAGGGCTGGAGTGCGCTGTTCTGGTGTAACCACGATCAGCCGCGGATCGTCTCGCGCTTCGGACATGAAGGCCAATACAGGGAAAAATCCGCCAAGATGCTTGCCACCGTATTGCATATGCTGCAAGGCACCCCATATATCTATCAGGGGGAAGAGATCGGCATGACCAATCCTCATTTTTCCCGGATCGATGATTACCGTGATGTGGAAAGCCTGAATGTCTATCTCGCTCATCAGCAGCAAAAGATACCAGCCGAAGAAACCCTGCAGATCCTGGCTGCCCGTTCGCGTGATAACAGCCGCACACCAATGCCATGGGATACATCTGCCGGAGCCGGTTTCAGTCAGGCTACACCGTGGATCCAGCTCGGGGATAATGCAGGAGAGGTTAATGTGGCTAAGGCACTGGCGGATAAAAACTCCGTGTTTTACTACTATCAGCGCCTGATCCAGTTACGCAAACAGCAGCCCGTGATCGTTAACGGAAATTATCAGGATCTGCAGCCGGACAATCCGGATCTCTGGTGTTATCAACGTGACGATGGCCAGCATAAGTTACTTATCGTCGCCAACCTACGTATTACAGCCACGCCATTTGTACTACCTGAACAGTGGCGGCAGACTACAAGTGAATGCCTGATCCACAATAGTGAAACGACACCGGCACTTTGCTCCCGTGAACTACAACCCTATGAAGTCATGGTCTGGCTCAACAAATAAATCGGCTATTTCATGACGCAATAAAAACACGCCAGCTTGTTGATAACCGGCTGGCGTGTTAAAAAATTCTGCATACTTTCCGTATAAGGATTTGTTATGCCACAGATCGATGACACCCAGCTCATGCAACTGATGGATGCCGCCAAAGCCAGCATCCGCCATGCCTACATGCCTTATTCCAATTACCCGGTCGGGGCCGCCGTATTAACCGCAGATAACCGGATTATTGCTGGTGTGAATATTGAAAATGCCGCCTACCCTGCCGGTATGTGTGCCGAACGGGTAGCACTCGGTAATGCCATCAGCCAGGGATACACCCAATTTAAAGCTATCGCGGTTTTTTCCCCAAAAGGCGAAATCAGCCCTTGTGGTGTCTGCCGCCAGTTCATCTCGGAGTTTGGTCCGGATATTCAGATCCTGTTCCACTGGCAAGGCCAGTTGCAGCAAATGCCAATCAAAGATCTGCTGCCATTCTCTTTCAGTCAGACCCAGCTAAACGCATAAAGATCACTGATCTGAAACTGATTTCTCCCGTACTGTATTTGAACAGCTATAGTTTCAGATAGACAGTACGGGGAGAACAACCTGTGGATACGCCAAATCAGTTTTCACTCAGTGATACTCAAATAGCCTCAGCCAGTGCCTTACCCGCACCCACCCATACGCTATGGCTACATGGCACAGATGTCGCCGCCAAACGGCAGGAACTGCTGAATTATTTTATTCAGACCTACGACCTCTACGACTCGCTGTTTGATTGTCTGGCTTGTGACGATGCCTGGTATAAGAAAGCCATTCCACTCCGTCACCCGCTTATTTTCTACTACGGCCATACTGCGGCATTCTTCATCAATAAACTATTAGCAGGTCAGTTCATCCAGCAACGTATTGATGCTGACATCGAAGCCACTGTCGCTATCGGTGTCGATGAGATGAGCTGGGATGATCTGGATGAAAAACACTACCGCTGGCCAACGATTCAGCGACTAAGGGAATACCGGCAACAAGTCAGATCCCGCGTCATTCAATTCATTCAGGATATGCCACTGGAATTACCGATTACATGGGAAAACCCGGCTTGGGCAATTCTGATGGGTATAGAACATGAACGCATTCACCTCGAAACCTCATCGGTGTTAATTCGCCAGCTACCACTGGAACGAGTACAACCACAACCACGCTGGCAATACTGTCCGACGCAGCGTAATAACATTGCCGATGTTCCGCAAAATGCATTAATCACGGTAGCCGGAACAACCATCCAACTGGGTAAACCGGAGAGCGACACCACCTACGGCTGGGATAATGAATATGGCCAGCGCAGTATTACGCTGGAATCCTTTCAGGCCAGCAAATATCTCGTCAGTAACGCTGAATATCTCGAATTCATTCAGGATGGTGGCTATCAGCAGCCACAATGGTGGAGTGAAGAAGGTCTGGGCTGGTTAAATTTCACTAAGGCCGATAAACCAACATTCTGGTGCGGTGATCCAACCCAAACAACGTCATTACGTCTGCGGCTGATGTGTGAGGAAATCCCCATGCCGTGGGACTGGCCAGTCGAAACCAATCAGCTGGAGTCCGCCGCCTTCTGTCGCTGGAAAGCGGCTAAAACCGGATTACCCATCCAGTTACCCAGTGAAGCAGAATGGATGGCATTGCGGGAAAACATTACCGCTGACCAGCCGGACTGGATAAAGGCGCCAGGTAATATCAATCTGGAATACTGGTCATCCTCCTGCCCGATAGATCAATTCCTCCACGGAAAGTTCTATGACGTGATTGGTAATGTCTGGCAATGGACCAGTACCGCGATTGATGGGTTTAATGGCTTTCGGGTACATCCACTTTATGATGATTTCTCGACACCGACTTTTGATGGGAAACATAATCTGATCAAAGGAGGATCCTGGATCTCGACCGGTAATCTGGCGATCAAAAATGCACGCTATGCTTTTCGTCGTCATTTTTTCCAGCATGCCGGCTTTCGTTATGTGGTTTCACGTTATCAGGAACCTATGCTGGTTAACCCCTACGAAACCGATCCACTGATCGCACAATACCTTGATTCCCATTATGGTGCTGAACGTTTCGGTGTACCTAATCACTGTAAAACGCTTGCCGAAATCGCCAATCAATTTTGTCAGAATAAAATCCGCGCACTGGATATCGGCTGTTCAGTTGGTCGTGCCAGTTTCGAACTGGCGAAATACTTCCAGCATGTGGATGCGGTAGATTATTCCGCACGTTTTATTGATATTGCACAGATTCTGGCTCAGCAAAATAGCTTCCGCTACGCCATGACCAACGAAGGTGAGCTAGTGGATTACCGGGAGGCCAAATTAACCGATTGCCAGCTATCGCCAGAGTTAGCAAATCACATTCATTTCACCCAAGGTGATGCCTGCAACCTGAAAAATAAATATCGGCATTATGACCTGATTCTGGCCGCTAATATGCTTGATCGTTTACGCGAACCTGCGCGTTTTCTTAAGGATCTAGCTCACCGGTTACGGGATGATGGTATTTTAATGATTTGCTCACCCCATACTTGGCAGGAAGACTCGACAGTTAAGTCCTATTGGTTGGGCGGTATTCGGGAGAATGGTGAAGCACTAACAACTTATCAGGCACTGCAGCGCATACTAAGCAAAGAATTTGAGGAAATAACGAAGCCACAGGATATTCCATTTGTGCTGCAGGAAACAGCCCGGAAATATCAGTACTTATTGTCTCAACTAACCGTCTGGCGGAAAAAATAAACCAAAAACAAAAAGCCCCGAACGCATGTTCGGGGCTTATGATTTGAGAGCCTGGCAGTTTCCTACTCTCACATGGCGAATGCCACACTACCATCGGCGTTACAGCATTTCACTTCTGTGTTCGGCATGGGAACAGGTGGTTCTACTGTGCTATGGCTACCAGGCAAATCTGGTTTAACAAAAAACCTTAGCTGAAACTAAGGCTTTTCTTTAAATTATTGGCGGAGTGGACGGGACTCGAACCCGCGACCCCCGGCGTGACAGGCCGGTATTCTAACCGACTGAACTACCACTCCGCACTTTTCGTCTATGCTCGCTTAACCGTTGTCACCCGGCCAAGGTCTTCACATTAATTTGGTGCCTGGCAGTGTCCTACTCTCACATGGCGAATGCCACACTACCATCGGCGCTACAACGTTTCACTTCTGTGTTCGGCATGGGTACAGGTGGTTCCATCGCGCTATTGCCGCCAGGCATATTCGGGTCCCTTATCACTAACTCATTGGGTCTCGTTAGCAATAAGTCTTGGAAAGCTGTGACCTCGCGGTCTTTATTTCGTTCATCAATCAAACAAGCGCTTCAAAACTACTTGGGTGTTGTATGGTTAAGCCTCTCGGGTCATTAGTATGGGTTAGCTCAATGTATCACTACACTTACACACCCCACCTATCAACGTCGTAGTCTTCAACGGCCCTTCAGAGGACTTATAGTCCTAGGGATGACTCATCTCGTGGCAAGTTTCCCGCTTAGATGCTTTCAGCGGTTATCTTTTCCGAACTTAGCTACCGGGCAGTGCCATTGGCATGGCAACCCGAACACCAGCGGTTCGTTCACTCCGGTCCTCTCGTACTAGGAGCAACCCCACTCAATCATCCAACGCCCACGGCAGATAGGGACCGAACTGTCTCACGACGTTCTGAACCCAGCTCGCGTACCACTTTAAATGGCGAACAGCCATACCCTTGGGACCAACTTCAGCCCCAGGATGTGATGAGCCGACATCGAGGTGCCAAACACCGCCGTCGATATGAACTCTTGGGCGGTATCAGCCTGTTATCCCCGGAGTACCTTTTATCCGTTGAGCGATGGCCCTTCCATTCAGAACCACCGGATCACTATGACCTGCTTTCGCACCTGCTCGACCTGTCCGTCTCGCAGTTAAGCGGGCTTATGCCATTGCACTAACCTCACGATGTCCGACCGTGATTAGCCCACCTTCGTGCTCCTCCGTTACTCTTTGGGAGGAGACCGCCCCAGTCAAACTACCCACCAGACACTGTCCCTGACCCAGATAATGGGTTGAGGTTAGAACATCAAACATACCAGGGTGGTATTTCAAGGTCGGCTCCATGACAACTGGCGTCATCACTTCAAAGCCTCCCACCTATCCTACACAGGTAGGTTCAATGTTCAGTGTCAAGCTATAGTAAAGGTTCACGGGGTCTTTCCGTCTAGCCGCGGGTACACCGCATCTTCACGGCGAATTCGATTTCACTGAGTCTCGGGTGGAGACAGCGTGGCCATGGTTACACCATTCGTGCAGGTCGGAACTTACCCGACAAGGAATTTCGCTACCTTAGGACCGTTATAGTTACGGCCGCCGTTTACCGGGGCTTCGATCAAGAGCTTCGCTTGCGCTAACCCCATCAATTAACCTTCCGGCACCGGGCAGGTGTCACACCCTATACGTCCACTTTCGTGTTTGCAGAGTGCTGTGTTTTTGTTAAACAGTCCCAGCCACCTGGTCACTGCGG